>CAIMUP010000013.1 GCA_903844645.1 uncultured Bacteroidota bacterium | reverse complement strand
TTTTTATTTTTCTTTTTATTAATTTTAAATTGCTAAAGAATCGCGCTTTTCAATCTTACCCTTACACCTGATACATCAAGTTTCCGGTTAAAAATTTGCTTGTCGTGATGCAACTTTTTCTGTGATTTGTAAACCTTAAATTTCATTTATTTTTTCGCTACTTTTTTGAAGTTTTTTTATCAATTCTAACATTTGATACACAACCCTACTTTGAACTGAAATACACCAACTACTTTTGTTTAGTTTCATAGGTTATAATTTTGTGCTGACTTCTCTTTTTATATATCGTTTTACTCTCTTACGTAACTCTCTCAAATTTTGTTTTCCTTTTATGCCATTTTTCTATAGAATCCTACCTCAAATTCGCCGCATCCTTCTCGTTTGAAAGAGCAATATTAGAACTTTTTTTTTTACCCTCCAAATATTTCTTCATTTTTTTTCTTCGTTTTATTATAATATGTTGATAATTAACCACATAAAATTTGTCCTGTTTTTTTTGTTCTGGGTTGTATTATTAAAAATTTGTCTTATTTTTAGCATTTTTTCTTCGTTTGTTTTTGGACATTTTATAAAAAAACTGTCTTTTGTATTCGGCTGCAAATCTATAAAAAAAAGTGGAATGACTACAACTTTTTGAAAAAATAACGCAAATATATCGCCAAAATTAGCCGCCTTTTTTCTCCAATTTTTTGTGCCAATTTTATCGCTGTTTTGTCCTGATTTTTCATCCCTTTTTTGAGATGAAATCAGGAAGAAATTTTGTTTGCTTTTGATCATTATTTTTGGACAAAAAAAACAGCCCCTTTTTTTCATGTTTTATAGCGTTTGAAAAAGTGGTTTTGCAAGATTTTTTGTGGCAGAAATTCTGAACCGAAGATCATTGATCGAATCCATTTCCGGGAGATAAAAAATGGCAAATCCTTTGTTGATATACATCTGCATTTCTGATGTATCAATGCAATAAACATACTTCACATTGTCATGTTTTTTTTCATTCAATTCATCTAAGATCGGGTTGAGCCACCAGCCTGAAATGATGATTGATTGATCTGTTAGCAGTGCTGTTTTTTCAAGAACTTTCTTTGTGAATTCCATCCTTGCTTTTCGTTTAAGATAATCATCAATTACTAATCCATGCAGGAAATCAAAAGATACCTCTTGTCCGCCTATGGTGCGGGTTGTGCTCCATGATGACGGTTCTGATCCGCGAGTTTTATCTGATAAATTTATGCCGAAAAGGAAGGATGAAATTACAATCATTACAACAACTATCAGATACTTAATTGTTGTTAAATATTGATCTGCTAAAATGATTACAAAAGGAACTATCGGGATAAGGTATGCCGACTTCTGCGGAAGCATAAAATACAGCCCGATGTATAAAATTGGTACTGTAATCCAGACATACATTTGTTCTCGGTAAGCAAAAAATATAGCTCCCATTATTTTATAATTCCGTAACCTATCCAATAGGAAGACCAGTAGCCCCAAACACCCCGTAATTCCCCATACTCCGATGCTTGCCTTGTAAATTAATTTCCCGAAAGAGGGGTACGGAAACTGGTCGTAGTAATGAAAAAATCCCCAGCCATATTTCTGAATCACGGGAATAAAAATCAATTCTGCAATCATGAAGGTGAAGATCAAAAGCTTGCCGATATTCTTCAAATAATCTTTCTTAAAATAATACAGATGAAGAAGAAACGGAATGATCATAACGCCTGATGTAATGCGGCATCCGATAGCCATACCAAGCATGATTCCTGCTAAAACAATCCGTTCTTTCAGCAGCGAATAATAGCTCATTAGGATAAAGGCAAGTGCCCAGATATAATCCATACAATCGGTGCTGTGGATATATATTATAGGAGTGAAGGCGAATGCCAATGCCCCGAGAAACGGGTGATTACACTTCAACTCTTTCAGGATTAAAAAGAAAAAGATACAGGCAAGGATGCTGAAAAAAGCTGTTACGGAATTCATCCCGAGGATGCTTGTTTTATTCACGATGGCGGCATAAACGAACTCTTGCAAGGGATGCCCTGGTAGCCGCGAAGCCTCGTATTCACCGGTGTTGGCGAAATGTTTCGCGGCGAGCCGTATGCCCCAGGCATCTTCTTCGGCACCGCATCCGGCATCGAGAAAGAAGAGCCGCGAAGCGACTGTTATTAGAATTAAAATTAGCAGAGAACCCCTTGTTGATTTCATTTTTATTGATGAGTTATGAGTCATGAAATCCATAACTCATAACTCCTTTCTAAGTCGGGGTGGCGAGATTTGAACTATTAGCATATTACATTTTCGTTAAGTTTTTTCATTATTCTTTGTCCGTTTTGTCTGCCCAATTATTCATGAATTAGGCTTCAACAGTACTGTTCTCTCCTCTTTTGTAACGTTTCTTTTCTCCCTTTTTCAGAAGGTCGATGTATTCATTTTGGTTCTTGATTACACGATCTTTGCCATCAATTACCTTTTCTAAACTTTTTACTTTTTGTTCCAGCAATAATTCATTTTTGGTCTTTTGTTCAGAATCTGCAAACATGAAATTATTATTATCATCAAAGAAATAGTTCACTGGCTTTTTAAGTACCTCTGACATCTTTTGAATAGTTTTCATGTTAAAGGATTCTTCACGTACAGCCTTATGGAAACCCGCGTCACTCATGCCGATTGCTTCGGAAAATTCCTTTATGGTATAACCATTTTTCCTTACATCTTTCTTTATTTTTTCGTAATCCACTTGTTAGAATCTATAGACAATTTTAGGATTTTGCCGTACTTTAGTTTTGTATTTACCGAACTATTTTATATGTTTGCGGCTGCTAAATTAGGAAAAAATAATCAATATGACAAATAAAGTTATGAACAAATCAAAGAAGAAAAGTGATGAATCACCCGTATCTAAAGCCTTTTCATCATTCCCAAAAAACTTATTAAATAAAAAGAAAGCGGACATCATGAAGAAGGCGGACATTTCTGAATCTACTTTCTACAGGATACTATCTGGATTCCGCCCGAAAGGACCAGTTCGGGTTATCTTTTGTGAAATCCTTAAACAAAAGGATGAAATATTATTCCCTGTAATTGTTACAAAATAAAATTGCTTCTATAATTCTTATTAAATAGAAATTAAATAAGATGAGTAAAGTATATGTTGACAAAGGGCGCAACGACGGGGATCCGGTGTATTCTATCAACCTCCTATCCGAAAAAGAACTGCAAATAATTACTGCTTCTTTGGATAGCTCTATTAAAGGAATGAGCGACTACCTTATTAATAAGGTAGAGAATTCCGAAACAAGAGATTTCATAAAACAACAATTTGAAGCATCTGTAGAACTACTGAATAAATTAAACACCAAATTGTAATGTTCACCATCCTATCCTTTGAAACAGACCCCATCACACCACTGGTCCATGTCATTTTTTCTTATGACTTTTATGGAGAATTGAAAACACATTCGACATTATTAAGGAGCGCAGAACTTGCCGAACACTGCATCATCAGCGAAAAGCGCAGCTATATATTAGGTAAGACGGAACGCTATTTACGCAACTGTGAAAAAGTAAATGGAATGAACCAGGCGAACAGATGGACAGTAAACAAAACTGAAAGTATCAATAAATTATTCAGCCAGCTTAGAGATTGGTATGATTACAATTATTCCCTAATTGAAATTTGCCGCGAGATAAAAAGTATGGAAAATTTATTCTTGAGAGTATTACCGGCATTCTCGACAATACAGTACAGCCCTTTAGAATGTTACCTTTCAGACATCTTTACCTTTATTAATAAAGAGATAAAATTTACAGGGCAGTCTCAAAAATCACAAGTCATTTCACCTACTACTTAAACAACCCAAACTTAATGTTTTCAAAAAAAACAATACTAGACAGAACCCGCGGAGGGCTTGACATCCTCCTATTACTTGCAGACCTTCCCTCCACTACAATCATAAAGAAAAATACTAAAGTACGATTTCGGCATGGTCAGGATTCTGATAAGAGCGGAGCCATCACCATGAAACAAAATGGTGAATGGTACGCCATTGACTTTGGCGATGATTCGAAACAACGGGATGCTATTAGTATGTATATGCACGTTAAAAAAGTGGATGATTTCAAAACAGCATTGGAACAAATCGCCCTTCTCTTTCATATCCCTTCTGAAGATGCTACCATCATTGAAAGAAAAAGCGACTTTCGTTCCCGACTGGCAAAAGGAAAAGAGAAAGCCGGAGAAATGTCTTTTGAATTAAAAGCCGAATTTTCAGAAGCTGAAATCAAAACAATCTTTGCTGAATCGTTAATTTACGACTGTAAAAGGAAAGCGATAGAAGCCGACAGCAGCAAGGAACCTGACTTCAAGACCACCTACAAACCTTTGTTGGAAGTTCTCAAAAAATTCAAATGCCATTCCTTAATATCTTATACCATAATAAAGGAAAAAGAAAAAGAAGGCAAAACTACTTTGTATGCATATACCATTTGTAGCAATGAGAACTACCCTATCTTCTTATTTGACTATGGTACCTGGAAAATAATTTACCAGCCTTTTTCAGAAGAAAAGGGACTGCGCTTTTTTCATTACAACAGACCAAAGGAACTAAAAGATCATATCTACAATCTAAATGAAAACATAAATTATTATAACAAACTGAACGAAGCCAAAGAGAAGGATGAAGATCTTGATGATGCTGACAAAACAGAAAAATCAAAAGTTGAAAAATTAGATCACATCATAATTTGTTCCGGTCAGCGCGACGCCTTAAATGTCGCGGCAATGGGCTATCATGTTGTTTGGAGAAACAGTGAATCCGAAGAACTTTCTAATAAACAATACTGGTCGCTGAAAAGAATCTGTAAAGACATTTACAACCTTCCCGACATAGATAACGCAGGGGTAAAATCATCCGATAAAATGTCAATGGCATTCCTGGATATAAGAACAATCTTATTGCCTGATGAGCTCAAAGGAAAATCCGATCCACGCTTCAAAAAACCTTGTAAAGATATTCGCGATTATCTCAAATATTGGAACCAAAACGATTTCAAAAAAGTATTCGCAAGCTCCTACCCGTTCCAGTTTTGGGACGAACTGATTACCTACTCCAACAAAAAGAAAACAGTTTCCCATGAAGTCAATAATGTACATCTGTACAACTTCATCGAGAAGATGGGATTTTATCGATTCAAGCCAGATCCTGAATCAGATGATTTCATTTTTATCAAAATAACTGACAATAAGGTAAAGAGAATAAACCCCAACTCCATCAAAACATTTATAAATGAATTTCTCGAGAACAGAAACATCAGCGTTCCCATCCGTAATATGTTTTACCGATCCCCGCAACTGACAGAAAATTCTTTAGCCAACCTCAAATTCGCCAACCCTGACTTTGATGATTTCGACAAGGACCATCAGTATTTCAACTTCAATAATGAAGTATGGAAAATAGGCAAGGACACCATAACAGCACAGACCTCCAAGGATTCGGACAAATTTATTTGGACCGATGAAATCATAAAACACGATGTCGAAATTCTGCCAGATATGTTCGTGGTTACTTTTGATCAGGAGAAAAATAAATACGCCATCTCCATAAATAACAAAGATTGTCCTTTCTTTCGTTTTCTCATCAACACTTCCCGGGTTCACTGGAAGGAAGAAGTATCCTTTCATTTTACCGATGGTAAACAGGATTCTCATTATCGGAAACAGAAAAAGAAAGAAGTCAATATTTATCTCGAGGAACATAACTTTGATATTGCTTCTCCCCTATTGTCTAAGGAAATGCAAGAGAACCAGGAGCTGCATCTGATCAATAAAATGTTTTGTATCGGTTACACTTTGCACCGCTACCGTAACCAAACAAAGTCTTGGCTGATTTGGGCGATGGATATTAAAGAACGTCGTGTCAGTGAGTCGCATGGCGGATCCGGAAAATCCCTTCCCTTCAGTAAAGCCTTAAAACATATTTCAAAAAAATACATTCCAGTGAAAGGGCGAAAACCAAAGCTCACAGAAGATGAACATATTTACGGTGGTGTAACGAAACGCACCGGGTATCTTTTAATCGAAGATGCTCACAAAAATTTGGATATTGCCTACTTCTTTGATGATGTAACCGATTCCATGACCACCAATCCAAAGCATAAAGACAAACAAATAATCTCTCCGGAATACACCCCAAAAATTATCGTTACCTCCAATTTCCAACCTCATAACCTCGATCCTTCAAAACGCCGAAGGATTCTATTTTATGCATGCTCTGACTGGTACCATCACAGTGACGATACTAAAAATGATGAGTATCTAAGTAACCGCCATCCCATAGATGACATCGGTATGGAGTTATTCACTAATGCCTATAGTAAAGAGGATTGGAATCTGTTCTATAATTTTTGCGCTCAATGTATCAAAGTTTATTTGACCTTCCCGAAAATAAATCCACCCATGGACCAGGTCAACAAGATTAACGATATGTCGCAAATGGGCGATAACTTCAAAGATTGGGCAGACCTTTACTTTTTTGAAACGGATGATCATGGAGTTTTTACAAAATTAAATAGTTCCGAGATGGCTGATAACAGGGAAATAAATCCTAACTTACTATTCAGAAACAGCCTTCAAAATGAATACTGGTCAGAGTATAAACCAAGGTATCAAACTCCACAAAGCTTTAAATCAAGCCTCATAAGCTGGTGTAAGGTAAATGGATTCTCTTTAAATCCTGATGATATTCCAGTACCTAAAGGAGTAACCGTAAAGAAGGAAGGAAATTAAGTAACCAAGCAAGAGGGAAAAACCGTTGAAGTGTTCTATATTTTTACTGGTTATCCGGAACAAATTAAGGTTGATGCTGCATTAGAACCCGCACCAGACCAAGAGAATCAAATCCCAATATTAGTTCCTGATTTGCCTTTTGAATAAATTTAAGCCGTAGTTTATACTCTTTAAAAGTATTCAGTAAGCCGTAAGCCGTGCTCATGGCTTACTATTTTGTTTTAAGAATTAGAACCAGCTTGGTCCTTCATTGTATAAATTGAGTTCAACAAAAGCGAATCACAATTTGTATACATGAATTTTTGTCGTCTTTATTTTTTCGTTGCCGCCGGATTTCCCCCAAACCCCCTGACAACTATTATCATTTATTTTTGTAACTTTGTAACATAAGTATAAAAGAAAGAAAAAACACTAAAAGTAAATAGAGTTTCAAAAGTTACAAAAAAAGTTACAAAAATAATAGTAATAGAAAATGTTTGTAACTATCATTCCGTGTTATTTTCTTTTTTCTCCTAGTTACAGAGGTTTTCAGACCTTCTAAAATTTGTAACCATTAAAGTCTTTCTATAAAGAACTGATTATGATAAACAATTACGAAGTTACAAAGTTACATCAATAATGCATCTTTTTATTACCGGAATAAATCCCACCATTTTTCCTGCTTCAAAAAATCCTCTCATCTGATCGAATTTTGATTCTTTAATGTTTGGCATTTGCCGCACTTTAGTTTTGCTTACAATTTTATTGTGTTACTTTGCCCTCAATCAAATTTTGTAAAAATGGAAAAAGATTTATTTATCGACTGCGAATGGTCCCTTGACCAAAACATCTTTCTCATCGGATATTGTTACAGCCTTAAAGAGAAAGGACAGCTCTATGATCACTATGTAACAATAGATAATTTCGCCCGCGTTCTTGAGAAATGCGATGGATACATTTATATCTATGGTCCTGACATCGGCATGCTGGAGAAATTTTTTGCAATTAACATCCGCAAAAATTTCCCCTGCATCAACCTGATAAAAGTTTTTAAAGACCACTACCCTGACCTTTCATCCTACAAATTAAAATCCATGGAAGAATATCATGGAATTTTTCGCTCCACAACGCGATACAAAGAAAATATTTTTAAAATCTTTTCGGACTGGAAGAAACCGAAAAGGAAAAAAGAGATCCTTCATTATAACATGGATGATGTTATCAACATGTATAAAGTCAAACGAATGGTGTTTCATGAGCACACCATCAAGAAAAAGTATCTCGACAGCATCGTTATGAAGCCGAAATAATACGCCGGAACATCCCTTTTTTACAGGTCTAAAGGTTTTATCTTTTCAGGATGATTCCGGCATGATTTCCGCATGAACTAAAAGCATCACTTTCAATGGAATAAAAAGGTTACGATAAAACAGCCATTTTGAAGAAAAACATGATTCCGCAATGATTTCAGGAAAATCGGAAAAACCGTAAACACCTTTCAAAAAATTTCCGTCGTTTGCTCCATTTCCGTTCCGTGAAAAACTCCACTAACATTCCACGTCTCTTCCTGAAATTTTTTGAAAGGAGTTTCCGGTTTGGAAGCGGCTTCAAGGACTGTAAAAAGATTTCTTTGAAGCTTCTGCCACCACATCACGCAGACAAAGAAAAATTTCCTCTCGGACTAATCTCTTTTGTTTATTTTTGCAATACGATAGATAAAGGTTGCCCTTCTTTTTATTTTTAAGGTAGCAACCCTTATCTATGTATTATCGGTAAGAGAACAGTCAGTGAGGGAATTTATTCTCTGTCCGCCAGCGATAACCACCGGAAGCTTCAAAGAAATCTTTGTACAGACCTTGAGAAGTTTATTAAAAAGTAAAAGCCCATATACGACGACATTACTACTTTTCCAAATAAAAGATCAGTTCAGTTTTTAAATTTGGTATGAGATCTTTGTTGAAAAAGTAGTCTTAAAACTCAAAACAAATGGCAGCAATAAAGACAACAGGCAACATACATGGAAACTATTTTGACGGCATTTTCGTTTAAGTGATTAGAAGTTGACAGAAAATTTGCTAATATTGCAGCCGCAAAGAGAAAAAGATGATTACAGAAACCGAAGATAAAAAAGAGCAAGTAAATTCTGAAAGGATAAAAAGCATACTATTCTTATTGGAATCTTTTTTGGATGACTATAAAAATGAAATACAAAACAGTTCTGCTTTGCTTGACGTGGACATTAAAACGGAACTTTCAAAGAAAATTGAAAATACGTTAAACAACCCTTTGCATGGAATTTATAATGTGTCATTGGAAATTGATAACCAAATAAAACAATTGGTGGAGTTATTGGTAATTGCTCATTTTAAGAAGCACCAAAAAATTATTAAGGAAGCATATAAAACCAAGACCGCTTTTAATGATCTTCATTACTGCATTGTTTTAATCAATGACAACGAAGATACGAGAAATGAACTATTTTCTTTTTATGATAAATACGAATTACTCGAAGCCGATTTTGCTCATAAATACCCCGTACATTTTCAGTTTGTTCCTTATGAACTGATCGGTAAAATGTTCGTTTCTCATAAGATAGAATTGAATACCGAAAAGGTCTAAGATGCAAAAACATTTAGACCAGGCAATTCATAATCAGGAATTCCATACTTGTATTTGCGACTCTTTTGAAGAGCAGTTCTTTGACTGGAAAATAACAGTTTTGTTTTATGTCGCCATCCATTGTTTAAAGGCTTTAGCTGAATCTAAAGGGATTGACATTGGTTCCACACATTTTGACATCGAAAAAAATGTTAATCCTGAAAAGTATAAACCCTCCATGAGCATTTCAAAAAACGCATGGTATGAATACAGGAATCTTTATAACTATTCCAGAACAGCCCGCTATGATGGCATCACTGACCCCGATACCTTTGAACTTTTAAGAAAACAAGATCATCTGCATTGTCTTAGACATCTTGAAAAATTCAAAATGTATATCGAAAATCAAGGACTAAAATTTTAAAAATTAGGAACGCCCCGAAGCAATTCGGGGCTTTTTATTTTTATCAAACCTTGTTTATTTTCATCAACCCTTGCAATTTTGCATCCTTATATTTATATTCGTATGCCACTACCAAAAAGACTCATTCTAAAAGTAAGCGATTTGCAGATATTATATGGCTGCACACCGCATCACGCATCTAAATTGATGCAGCGTTTATCCGATTCCCTGGGAAAGAAAAAGGGACAGAAAATTACCATCGGTGAATTTTCAAAATCAAATGACATGGACGAAGAAGAAGTTCGAAAATCTTTGGGAATTACGTAATCCAAAATAATCTTTTTTCAACTTTACAAATCATTTTTTTAAGGACAGAAAAATTACCGTTGCATCTTTGCACCGCATAATAATATCTGTCATCCTAATTGTATTTCCAAGAGGCTTGAAAACCTCTTGGTTTTTTAAACTAAAATTGTAAAGTAATGTTGAAATTTTTTAAGGTAATCGTAGAACTAATCAAGTCGGCATTCGCTGGCACAGACCCCCAAATCAATACTTTTGTCAGCACCGCAGTCAACGTGGTCAATGACATAAAAAACGCAGTGGACAACCCGGAATCAGTTCCTTCTTTCCCTTCTGATATTCTTCCTTTTATTGATGATGCAATTGTAGCAACCGGACTGATCAACAGAGGAGCCTTGCAATCGACTCAAAGCTTTATCCTTTCCTTAATCAACATGATCCGAAACGCTTCACCCCAGCATCAAAACATGTTATATCATAAAGTGGCTAGTAATATAGTGAGCGGTTTGTCTAAAGGAGAATTATCCGAACACCAGGCAGACACCATCGTTCAGCTTCATTATGCCACAACAAAACCTCAATAATTTTATTATTAAAGAAATAAAAATAACATGGACTCAAATTTTGTTGCAGAACTCCGAAAATGTGTTGATGATTCGGAAATGGAACTCTCCATAGAAGAAACGGAAAGACTTGCCGTCATTCACGCCCTCTCCAAATTCGCAAAGTATTCTGATGTATTAGACACCGTTCATTCCAATTCTACACTACCGGAAATTGAATCCGTCTTAGTGGATTTTATCCATGAAACCCAAGGCTTGTATCAGAACCAACAGGAGGAAGTTTTCCGAATCCTGAATTTATTCATTTCCCAATTCCAGGAATAATTTAACATGCACATTGCTGATCAGAAAACAACTATGTTTCACCCTCCCTCCATACTCGAATACATCGTGGATTTCATCATTCTCAATTTGGTCATTATTAACAGATGCGAATGGAACACCATATTGTCCGCCATCATTGCAATTGGCACCATCGCCCGCCTTGCAGTCAATTTGTACAATGACTGGATCAACCGTAACAACAGGAAAAACAGTACTCAAACAAATCTTAAAAAAGAAGAATGAAGCTCTCTGTATTAAATGGTTTGTTTGACAAAAAACCTTCCAAGGTCTTAGTCGTATTAGAGCATTCTAAAAAATGTTTCCTGAATCTCCACGATGATTTTTCCAAAAGAGAATTGAGGAAAATAAACTTTTGTATTAAAGCCCTCAAATCAACTACCCTCGAAAACTTTCATACCATCATTACCGCAATGCCTAACATCCACGATATTTCTGCAACAGGCACCTTAATTCTTAAAGATGAAAAGGTCAAAGAATTAGAGGGACTGGAAGGAATGAATACCTATCGCGGATGGAAAATTTTAAGGAGAGAATATTGGAACAATACTGGTGGTCATACATCAAAAAATTGGAGAGCCATCAATCCGAAAATTACTACCGAATGGATATGGAGTAACACCCTTTCTGAATTAAGAAGAGCCATTGATAATTTTTGGGATCATTTTTACGAGCAGGAAGTGGAAGTCTTTGATGGAATGGATGATGAAAGAAAAAGAGTCGCAGGAATAATTTTGCAGCAATTGGGAGGAAACAAATTTCTTGCCATGACAGGCTCTAAAAATTTATCCTTTTCAGCCACCTCCAAAAATCCGGAACTCTCCATGCAACTGACGAAAAATAAAGTCGGTGCAAAATATTTAAAGATCGTGTTAATGCCTGATGATACCTACACCATGATATTTTCCAAAATAGTAAAGAACAATTTGGTAACCGTTAAAGAATACCAAGGAGTTTATTGTGATATGCTGCAATCCATATTCACCAAGGTAACGGGCTTAGATACGCACCTATAATAAAAACATGAAGCCTACCTATAAAATTTTGCCGAATTATGATCACCTGATCGAGCCCGCAGTATTTCAAAACTACAGCAAGGACAATGCCGATTTGGAAATGACTATCGAGGCGATTAAAGAAGTCGTTCAACGATTTCGCCAACAGGTTTCAAAATTGGCAAAACACCTCAAAGGAAATTCCCTCGAGCAATCCGCCTTCAATCTTTGGCATTGGGAAATAAATAACCTTCGTTATGCTCCCGACCAGGACGGGGAAGAATTGAGAACACCAGCCCGCGCTTACGCCGATGGGCAGCCTGGCGGTCCCGGAGTGGATTGCGATTGTATCACCATGTTCGGCGCATCCGTCCTATTGGAAAATGGTTATGACATCACCATGAATATTGTCGCGCTGAATCACAATCCCAACTTCGCTCATATCTTTTTATCAGTGGGAAAAATTTCTACCTACCACCCCGACATAAAAGGATATGTCATTGATCCCTGCCCTCCATTAACGAAGTTTAATCAACTGGCTCCTAACATTACCAAAGTCATGAAACTATCAATACTTAAAGGACTTGGTGGACTTGGCACTATGGAGGCTTCCTTCAATAAAAGCGGTGCCGATGCCGCCCCTCAAGAAAATCAAAATGATTTGGATTGTCCTCTTATTTTTGGTATCAATGGTTTTGCCGCCCCTGATGCCATTACCATCAAATTATTAGTTCAGCAAAGTGATCTTAAAAAGGCATTGCACACCCAACCGTTTAATCAACAGTTCCAACGCGAGCTTCGCAAAATAAGTTTTGTAATCGGACTTAATAACATGCCCGAAGAAAGAGCAAAAATACTTTCTATAATGCCTTATGTGCAGGACATTGCTTCCAATGGTCAGTATGTTTTCAAACCAGGCATGCAACCGGAAGTGATCGGTGCCTTCCTTGCCGGAATTATTTCCGAAGATGAATTGGGGAATATTTTTAAGTCCATCGGAAAATCCCTGAAACATATTACCAGCGACATCGCAAAAGTCGCGAAACATGTTGCCGAAGAAATTAAAAAAGATGCGGGCAAAGCCCTAAAATTTGTCGTCAAATTTACCCCCATTATGATCCTGATGCGTTCCGGTGTGAAAGCAGCCATGTTCGAAAATGTACACGGCTGGGCATCAAAATTAAACATCGGAATTTTGCAACCGGAAGAAGCGGCTGCAAAAGGGTACAGCAGAGCCGAATGGCAACAGCGCAGGGACCAACTGAATCACCTTGCCCGACAGTTTAAAGATATTGGTGGCGATGAAGGTCATCTATTCTCATCTATCAGACAAGGTGCAAATAAGAAAATGTTATTTGGATTGGAAGAAATGGAAGGCTTGGGAGAACCCATAACATTAGCCGCCGGAATTACAGCAGCAGCAGCCATCCTCGTTCCATTGGCAAAAGCCCTAAGCAAAGGCAATGAAAAAGACAAGGACGGCAAACCCGTTTCTTTTCTCGAGAAATTGGCGCAGACAGTAGGCTATGACACGAGTAAAAATTTTATGGACAATGTTCAGAGTTTTGGTAAAACCGTCAAAGATATGACTCACTCCATAACAGAGGCTCCCGGAAGCATCAACAAAGCAAAAGCCACCATAGGAATAGTAGGTGTCGGATTAATCGCCGCCATCCTCCTTGGTTCCAAAAAAGGCAAAGGGAAAAGTAATAAAGCAGCATAAAAAATCTCTAATAATTAATAACAAAATTAATCATCATGTTTAAATCAAAATCGGGAGGTAAATCCTTCCTCAAAAAAGACGGTATGAAGCATCTCGGAAAAGCCGCGATGCACAACGGAATCCGTGGTGTTGCAACGGCAGGTGCCGGATATATCAACACGAAATTCCTATCCGGAAAAATTCCCTTAGGTCCTAAATTTGAAGGTCCTTTTTGGTTCGCCCTCGGAACAGTCGCCGAAGCCTTCATAAGCGACAAGCACCAGGAACTCCATAATGTCGCTCAAGGTTTTGCGACTTATGGCACCCTCAAAACAATCGAGGAGCATGTCGCCACAGAAGGCGGTGCCATCCCGAAAAATTATCACGGATTGAGTTCCCCAAGTGATAATCTTAACGCTGGTTTCGATTGGGCGAAAATTGCCGCCGATGCTGCAAGAGCGGCAAGGGACGAAGCCGGAGGCGGTGTCAGTGGGAGCGAAAACCCCGATCTTTCCGGTCGCGAAAATCCTGACCTCCAAGGCATGGATGAAAGCATCGCCGACAAACTGCAATAGGTAGTAAATTTCTTTCTCTTAATAATCTCTAAAAAATAATCATTAAAAAAATTGTAAAATGGAAAACGAAAATTTGAACGCAACCTCACTCGAATCAGAGTTAGTAGGTTTGATGGCTGCCGATGCAGACATGAACGGCTTGAGTGCCGCTCAAAGAAAAAAAGTAGCTAGGTATGTCGTAGGACAAACCAAAAAGCTAGGCTTCAACGCCACCAACACCAGAAGCATGAAGTTCCTGGTGCAGATGATCAACGAACTGCCCGAACAGGATCGAAAGATGCTCATCGACGGGCAACTTAAATTCCGTGACTTTGACTTTTATGTCAGAGCCGCAGTAACAGGACAAGGGGGGATGATTGTCCTCTTACAGCCTTCCAACGTGTACGCACGTGGTCTAAGCAACATCGACAAAAACCGCCTTCCAATCGGTACCAATCTCATCTTGTCAAGAATGAGAATCGGATGGGGAACTTCCGTAGCAGGTGCCATCCTGGATCCTGCTTCCGTCTCCTACGTTTCGGAAAACGTAGTAGCCGCAACCGGTATCGGTTCTTGTCCGACAGCCCTCGCCAACGCCGACATCAAAGTACTGGTGGAAGACAAGCCGATTGTCGAATTGCCAGTTGCAAGATTCTTGAACCAAAGCAGAACGCCGACCGGAATGAATGTTGGCGATGGTGCCGATTTCTTGTTGCTCGAAGCTCTGAAATTGGTGAAGGCTGATCGCGCCATCCGAATCGAATTGTATTGCCCTACCGGAACTCTAACAGGTGCAGTAACCAGCTTCCCCGTAGTTGGTACTTCTGCAACATTCGTGGAAATCCGCATGGCGGGCGTTGGGACAGTAGCTAACTAATTCCTAATTCTTTGTTCACAGAAGATCATTCCCGGGGGTATTGCCCCCACAGTATTCCCGGGTTTAATGTGCCGAAACAGACCAAAAGAAATTCCAATGAAAAGAAATAAACTGCAAACACAAACCATAACTTTTGCCGCCGCAACACCCGCCGGAAGTTATGCCATTGCCGTTTGTGAAATTGATAATAATTTCAAACGTATTGCCGGAATTTCTTTTATCGAAGTGGCTACCAACGACCCCTCTCCCCGATTGAGTTTGCGCGATGCACAGGATTATTTTATTGCGAATGTCCGACTGGATTTTTTGTCTGCAAAAAATATTCCCGAAGCCAACGACCGCTTTTGTGAAGTCAATCTCAAAGGTGCCGGAAATAAAATTTATGTCACTGTAGTCATTGCCGCTCCCTTATTAAGTGCCTACACTTTTGACATCGTCTATAAATTGGATAACCAGGACCCAACTAAAAAACCTCGAATAAAATACGATGCGAGGAATGTGACTATCCTTCTTGGAACAACTCCCTTTCAGCAAAGTTTCAACATGGATATTTATTACAGACAGGTTACCGCCATTTGCCTTCAGATGATCTCCGGAATTTTCGTTACCGATTATCTTCGAATAAATCTATTCGATAACATCGGTGAGTTTATCGGAATGGTGCCGCAAGCAGCCCTCCAAAATTCCATCGACAAAAGTATGGAAAAGAATTTTACCAAAGTGGAATTCGTTCGCGGGAAAGGAAACAAAATTACCGCTCAATATACTTCTCCTAGTACCCTACTCGCCAACGTGGACACAGACCTCATTTTTAAATTGGAAGCTTAATGAAACGAAAACAATTTCAAACACAGACTGTATTGTTCCCCGCAGGTACCGCCGCCGGAACGTATGAATTGACTCCTTTCGAAATCAATCCCAACTATAAAAAAGTATCGGGCTTTAAATTCGTGGAAGTGTATAACCTCCAAAATTTTATTCACCGTGTTTCACTGCGCGATACAGCCGACATCTTTGTCGATAAAGTCTCCACCCTCTTTCTGAAATCAAATTATTCTATCATCAACAACGTGGACTTCACGCCTTGTAACATCAAGGCGACCGGGAATAAAATCACCGTCCTGATAGAAATTACAAACGCCCTGGGTGCCGACTATAAATTTGATATTATCTATGAACTCACAGACGAGCCTTTGGAGAATAAACCAAGGATAAAATATCAATGTGAAACCATCACCATTGCCAATGGTGCAACCTTCCTCGAAACTATCCTTACCATGGATCTGGTGTATAAAAAAGTAACCGGCATCGGAATGGTCCTGATTTCCGGACTCACCGGAAATAACGCCGTCCGCCTGACCCTTGCCGATACAGCCGGAGAATTCATGACTTTCGTCTATCAGGATGAATTAATAATTACCCATTTCGAAGAAGCCTCAAAACGCTTTGTCGATGCAGATGTTTTGGGTGAAGGAAATAAAGTTACCGTAAAATCTTTTCCCGTCCAGCCTCCCATCGGGGTACAGGGAATTTTTGATCTCGTTTTTAGACTTGAAATGTGATGCGGAAATTCAGACTCATAACACAGACCATCACCCTGACACCCGCACAGTTAGGAACTATCGTATTCCAGGAACTGGAACTCGACAGCAACTATAAAAGGTGTATCGGCGTTTGTGGCGTTCTCACGAACTTGCCTCAAAACGATGCCATCAGATTATCTCTAAAAGATAATGAAGATACTTTTATCGAGGATGCCTCGAGTGGCTTTTTTAAATCGAATCAAAGTCTTTTCCCCGCCAAAAACTTCATCAAAATAAATCTTCCCTGCTCCGGAAATAAAATTACCGTAAGCGCAGTAATTCCCACCGCCGGAATCGGATTGTCCTTTTCTATGGATCTGATTTATCTCCTCACCAATTCGGACGAGCCAATAGGACCAAGAATAAAATACCAAAGCCAGTCCATCATAATTCCCATAGGTTCGGCACCTTCCAAGAAAGAAGATTCCGTTGCCCTGGATCCTCATTATGATCGGTGTACCGGACTGACAGCCTTGTTCATCAGTCAGATAGTGCAGGATTATCTCCGCCTTTCTTTTGATGATTCCTTCGGAAATGTCATCAATAAAATTCCTCAAAACATCGTCATCTTCAATAACTTTGCCCAACATAAAGAACGGTTCTATGACATAGATATTCCGGCAAAAGGAAACCATGTCAATGTACAGTCAGAGCCGATCGCAGTTACTGGTGCTGAAGTGGATTTTGACATCATCTATAAATTAGAAAGAAAAGCATGACACCCGTACAATTTGCCATACAGGAATTTATCCGTTTCAACAAAATTAAGGACTATGAAATAGTTCCTAAAATTTGGGATGCGCCCGATTGGGGCAACGAAGTGATCCCCGCACAGCTGACCGCAAAGCCCCTGAAATTAGGAAAAAACATTGCCTTCTTTTATGATTTCAGATGCTCTTATGTTCCCTTCTCTAATAACAGCTACAGCAAGAAATCCAGAATCTACCTGAAATCTCAATCGGAAATTACGCCCGTAAATCCGACCATACAAGTGAGTGATTCAGAGCTTGCCGCGATTTCTACGGTTGGATGTCAGTTTGTCGCCATACATACACACGAAGTAACCCTGTACGAAACACTGACAGCACCAGGAAACTTGAGTTGGCTAAATAATATTCGCTATGGATATTTCAATTATTTCTTACTAAAAATAAATGGATAATGGCTGAAAGTACACGTTTCAAATATACAGATGTAGTAAGCATCATGCGCTCCAACGCCTGCCCCTGCTGGAAACTTTCCATCAAAGAAGGAATGCTCATGTCCTCCCCTATCGGAAGTTTTTTGCCTGTGGCAAAAAACAAACAAAACGCCGAAGAAGATTTTTCTGATTCAGAAGCGAAACAACTCATGGAGGAAAGCATGACTCGCCTCGATCAACACATCATTGCCTATGGTCAGAATCCGAAAGTTACCTTTCTCATCACCTACAACAAAACAACAAAAGGCAACGACTGGAAAGGTCCCGTTCCCTTCTATAATGACAACGCCGATGAAGATACGCCAACGCCCACCAATCAGTCATTTAATGGCTTAAATGGATTGCCGGGGCTGGGTGCCATGGACCAGTTTCAAACCTTGTTGGGAATACAGGAAAAGAAAAATGAATTGGCTCTCGACAAAAGAGATTTTGAATATGAAAAGAAACAGGCTTGGAAGGAAATAGAGGACGAAAAGAAAAGACTCAAAGGGCTTGAATCAGAAATGAAAGAAGCCCTCATTGCTTACAACTCCCAATCCGGAAGAACCAAGAAAGGGCTTGAATTATATCTCGAAGGAGTCATCGAAAAATTCCTTCCCTCTGATGATGGCGATACCTTGAAAGGTACAAAGACAGAACGGGAGACGGAAGCACAAACGCCACAGGAACAGGCGATTGAATCCATTGCAAAAAATATTGATGAGAATGTTTCTGAAATTGATCATATCATTGCCATCGGTGTAGTAGTTCAGAAATGTATCGAATCCCCTGACTCCTGCAATAAAATCAAACGAGAATTATTAATGAGCGTGGCGTAAAATGGGATTTCTAAAACCTAAATCTACCATCACCCTGACGGTGCCGGCAACAGAAGAAGAAGCCAAAATAATTGAGGATTCTTTGAAAATAATTGTGAATAAATGTTCAGTAAAAGAGCTTCAATTACTCGCCCGTGCCATAAGCAATCCCATCATCAAAACAGCCGCCATCACGAAACTTAAAGAGAGTTTTCCCAATTCCTGAAATAATAATTTCTGAAAATATATTCTAACTAAAAAAAATTAAAATCATGGCGCAATCTAAAGCCCCCAAGAAGCCCCGTATTCATGTCTCCAGACTGAAGACCCCGGCACAGATCAAAGCTGCTGACATCAAAATTGCAGCGTACAAAAAATCCCTTGCTACCTATCACAAAAATGTGAATGAGAAAAAACGTGCCAAAGACCACGTGCACAAGGGAAAAGCCCGACTTGCAAAAACATTAAGCGGCTTGTAAAATGAAAACATCCAAGGACGGGATCGGTATGAATCCCGTCCCGGTGTTTCTGAAATTAATGTTATTGTCTATGGATGGTTTAGGTATCTTTGATAATGAAATTGCTTATCCTTTAAGTGCTGATGCTACTATTGTCAATGGTGATCAATACACTGTTCAACGCTGGTTAATCATTGATCAAGGTAAATTTCAGAAAACAGTTTTTTATGATAAATATACCGATGCAAACGCAGTAAAAAATGCTTTGGGGATATTTTCAAAAATGGCTCCATGTATTCCGATTAAACATTATGTCGTAGTCCTTTCTGATCCCAACAAACCCCAAGGACCGGATAATATGCCTATTGCGGCTTGGGTATGTTTTAATTATTTTGGCAAGGATATTATCATTAATCTGAATACCTATTGCATGAGCGTAAAAGTTGATTTGATGTACAGTAATGACGATACGGAGAGAGGCGATGCAGTGAATGAATTGAAGCAGGCAATGGCTGATACTTCTGTAGGATTAACCACAACAGCGAAGCTTTTAAGCCAGGCTTCTTTACTTTCCAAACAAGGGAAATTGACAGCTTCAACAAATGATTTATTACTTCAGGCAGGTGATGATTTTGTTGCTAACATTACAGCACTTCGGGATGAAGGTGGATATTTTCCGATGTTGAGTTCTGACTTCTCCACTTCTGTAAATGGGCTTGGAATTTTTGGTGTTGATGACTTGATAATTATTGTTGCCATCGTGGCATTTGCAGCTTATGAAACCGCACAGATGATCACTGACAAAGTAATCAACTTAAAAGAAATAAAATCCAACAACGAACTTTCTCAACTCTCCATAAACAGGGCAATGCAAGCCGATGCTGACCTTGCTTCAGGAAAGATAAATCAAAGCCAGCATGATGCCATAACAGCAGAATCCAAAACTACTTATGACACTGCACAGGCACGCAATAAACAGATTTTGGATAATGAAGCTTCATCAGGATTAAACATTAAAACCATTGCTATGTACGCAGGTGCCGGATTACTCGCATTGTTTGCCATCAACAAAGCAGTAAAATAATTCTGATGACACAGACGGAATTTATCACGGCTTATGCCCAGGCAGCCGTGGACAGTCAGAAGCTAACCAATGTACCGGCATTGTTCACATTAGGTCAGGCAGGGCTTGAAAGTGGCTGGGGTCAATTCGTTTTTGAGAATAATTTCTTTGGCATAAAAGCAGATAGTTCCTGGACTGGAAAAAAACAGCTTCTCCGTACCCATGAAATATTGGATGATCCTGAAAAATACAAATCAAGGTTTCCGGAAGTAATCAATGTTACACCTAGTGCAAACGGAATGTATGATTATTATGTTCGCGATTATTTTCGTTCTTATGACAGTCCTGAAGAAGGGTTCACAGACCATGGAAATTTCTTGGTAAATAACAGCCGGTATGCTGAAGCTTTTAAGTATGCTGATGATCCTATAAAGTTCTCAAATGAAATAGCAAAAGCGGGTTACGCCACCGCTCCAAATTATGCTCAATCCCTTGCCAGTTCTATATTGCAGGTCATTCAAAATATTCCTGATGAAATAAAAACTATCTTTGAAAATATTGAAACTGTTGTTAAGAAAAACGGAGTTGGAACAGCGTTTTTTCTTATAGGTTTATTCCTTACTTTGGCATTGCTTCAGGAAGGAAAATAGATTTTTTTAATAACTTGAAATTTAAAGTTTTGGAGTTAAGCACATTATCCGTTTGAACAAAGCTATTTACTTATTATATAGAATCTGTTTATTAATTCCTTCCTTATGTAAATTTATATGAAGAAAACGCGCAACCAAAGATAACTAATTCCATCCTGTTAATCAATCAATTTAAAGGCTATATTATTGAAGAATTTTGGTTTTTTTGATGGCATTATATTCAATTTGAGCTAAAACGAAACCCAGTCCGATTTCATTTGTTTTTAATACAGTATATTTGCCGGGCTAATAAAATATGACGTATGGCAAATTGCAAATACCAAAATTGAAAATAAAATTTTTCTGGTTATTATGATTATTAATGAATAGTAAGCCGAACTATATTGACCTATTTGCAGGTGCTGGTGGTCTGTCTGAAGGTTTTATAAAATGTGGATTTAATCCAGTTGCACATGTTGAAATGAATACTGAAGCATGTGAAACTTTAAAAACAAGGTTAGCTTTTCATTTCCATGCTTCAAGAAATTCCTTACCAGTATATTACTCCTATTTAAAAAATGAAATTACAAGAGATCAATTATGGGAAAGTATCCCTTCCTATTTAATTGATTCAGTAATCAATGATGAAATTTCAGGCAAGACGATTGAAAATATTTTCAAACAGATTGACGAGAAACTTGATTCAAAAAAAGTTGATTTAATAATTGGAGGTCCGCCTTGTCAGGCGTATTCACTTGTAGGCAGAAGCCGGGACCCCAATAGAATGGAAGGCGACAAAAGAAATTTTTTGTTTCGCTACTATGCTCAATTTCTCATTCGCTACAATCCAAAATATTTTGTGTTTGAAAATGTTTTAGGATTACTCACAGCCGGAAACAAAAAATATCTGCATGAAATGATTCTACTGTTTGAATCAATTGGTTATTCAGTTGCAGAGCCAACAGTTTTGAATGCAGAAGAATACGGAGTGTTACAAAGAAGAAGAAGGGTAATAATTATTGGACACAGAGGGAAAAAGAAATTCAATTTTCCAGAACTTGAAACAGTTGTAAATAACTGGGAAACAAAAAAAGATTTGTTCTTTGACTTACCGAAATTAAAACCAGGAGAAGAATTACAAATTGCGAAATACACAAAACCAATCAACGAGTATCTGAAAAAAACAGAAACGAGAAATGGAGTTGACTTTGTTACGCAGCACATCACAAGACATCACAACGAAAGAGATTTGGAAATTTATTCCATAGCAATTGATAAGTGGTTGAATGGAAAAAAACGGTTGAAATATAATGAACTACCAAAGCGATTACAGACACACAAAAATGTTTTAGCATTTCTTGACCGCTACAAAGTTGTTGACCCAACCGGACATTCACACACAGTTGTTGCACACATAAGCAAAGACGGACACTATTACATTTATCCTGACAAGAAACAGGTTCGTTCTATTTCGGTTCGTGAGGCAGCAAGAATTCAATCTTTTCCAGACGACTATTTTTTTGAAGGTGGAAGAACAGCAGCTTTCAAGCAAATTGGAAATGCAGTTCCACCGCTGATGGCGGCTGCTTTAGCAAAAACTATTAGCCAACTTTTGAATGGAAAATAAAAACATACAATCCGAAGTTGCAGACCCAAATCCTGAATATCTGATAAAGTCAATTGCAGAACAGGGTTACAGTTTGGAATCCTCGTTAGCGGATTTGATGGACAATTCTGTTTCAGCAAATGCAAACAAAATAGAAGTGCTTATTAAGATGGAGCAAGAGCCATTCACATTGTTCATTGCTGACAATGGTAACGGAATGGATGAGGATGCACTTAAAGCAAGTATGCAGTTTCCAAGTAATTCACCCGAAGAAGAAAGAAATGTTTTTGACCTTGGAAGATTTGGATTAGGCATGAAGACAGCATCCTTTTCACAGACAAGATGCTTCACCGTTTTATCAAGAAAAAAGGGAACGAAAAATTTTAGTGGGAGAACTTGGGATGTTAACTATCTGAAACAAGTTGGTAAGTGGCGACTGATTGTTAACACACAGGAAGAAATTAACAACCTCATTCAACAGTATTGTTCACTCAGCGAAGGACATTTAAATCCCTTTGAAAATTTTGATGCAAATACAATTGTTGTGTGGAAAGGACTTTACAAGTTTGAAAATTATCTTGAAGAAGACAACAGACAATCTGCATTAAAGAAACAGATTACAGAAGTTACTTCTGACTACTTATCGCTGGTCTTTCATAGGTATATGGAACTAAAAGCAAATCAATTGCAAATTAGAATCAACAACAATCTAATTGCACCTTTCAATCCATTTCCAACAACGATAACTGATTTTCGTCCGATAGAATTCAAACAAAAGCATTTCAGCACTGACACAATTAAAATTGAAGGATTCGTGCTGCCATCCAGAAGTATTGATGAAAGCCAAAGCATTTCCATCTGGACTACAAAAAACCGAAGTCTGATGGACATGGAAGGAATCTACATTTACAGAGCAGACAGATTAATTCACTTCGGAGGATGGAATGGTTTAATCAAGAAAGCACCACGGCTTCAATTGGCAAGACTTCGTGTAGATATTGGAAACAGTGTTGACCATTTGTTGCATCTGAATGTTGCTAAATCTCAAATTGAAATACCACACGATTTGACAGTAGCATTTGAAAAATATATCGATGAATTAAAAACTCAGGCGGAAAGAGAATTCTTCAACAGAGGCATCAGAAAATTTTCATCAAATCGCAAAGAAGATAATGTGCAACTCTTCGAGAGAAAAGCAAGCAACAAAGGAACATTGCTGGAAGTTAATAGCAGTTTCCCTTTGCTCAAATCACTGATGAGTGAATTAAAAAAAGACCAACTCACAAAATTGAATCTGGTCATTCGGATGATAAATACAAGGGTTAATGAAATCAGGCAAACTCACGAGGAGAAAGCATTTGTTGGAATTGAAGAGAAAGACGGATTGTCATTAAAAGATTTAATTACCTGTGTGAACGAACTCATAGAAAGTGGGCTGTCATCTGAACTCATAAAAAATGAGATACTTCCAAATCTTGGATTTACGGAAAGTTCATTACCACAAGAAGTCATTCAACTACTAAAATAAATTTCATGGAGAATAGATACATAGACATCATTATCAAAATCATTGCGAGCAAGGCAAAAGAATATTCACAGAATAATTCCTTGTCTCCAACTTATTTTTTGAATCTTCTTCCAGAGATTCAAGATTCAATCATTGCAGTAATCAAAGTGTATGGCTATCCTGAAATTGATGAGGTGACTTTGAAAAATTATTTTGAGACTGCCAGGAATCAGTATTTGTCTGTTAATCCAATTGACATTGACCCAAGCAATTCACTTACAAAAAAGGGATTCAGAACTTGGCTGACAGCAGAAAGAAAAGAGGAATTGAAAAACTCTTGGAATTACAGTGACAGATATTTCACACTGCTTGAAAAAGCAGGTCGTTCCGAAAAAGTAATTGACGAAACCAAAAAGACAAGTCTTGAGATTCTGGAAAAAATGGGAGACCCAAAATCAAGAGAGGAGTTTTATGTTAAGGGATTAGTAGTCGGTAGTGTTCAGGCAGGTAAAACCCAAAACTTTAATGCAGTAATAAACCGTGCGATTGATTCCGGCTACGGATTAATAATTGTGCTGGCTGGTTTAATGGAAGACCTTAGAAATCAAACGCAGTTAAGAATTGAGAATGATGTTATAGGAGAAGGACTTGACATTGACACTGATACTTTAGTAAAAAAGGGAGTTGGAGCAATAAGAAGATTTGGAAACATGGGAGACAGCAGTATTACGCAAGTTATTTCAATTACATCAGCCAAATCTGATTTCAAAAAATCATTGCTTGATGCTGATTTCTCTCTTAATCATACAAACATACTTGTATGTAAAAACAATGTGAGTGTGTTGCGTAACTTGATTGTGTGGCTGCATGACTACCTTGAAGAAAACAAAGACCAACACGATATTCCGTTGTTAATTCTGGATGATGAAGCAGACAACGCATCATTGAACAATGAAGGAAAAAGAGGAAGAGAATACGCTTCAAAAACAAATGGACACATCAGGGCTTTGCTTGCATTGTTCAAACGAAAAACTTATCTCGGTTATACTGCAACACCGTTTGCAAATATTCTTGCTGACCGTAATGATGCACCGGAAAACAACTGGATTGTAAAGTATAAAGTAAGAGGACAGGCAGAAGAAAAAGCTCTGCAACGAGTTGATAATTTATTTCCTGATGATTTTATCGTGCTTCTTAATCCGCCAACAAATTATGTTGGAGCAAAGCAAATATTTGAAACAACTGAACCAATAGATAACAAAGCCGAATTAAAAATTCCTTTGGTTGAAATTGTGGACGATAACATCGAACATTTCCCTGACAAAGTTTATTCTCCTGCCAACGGAGAATTAGTAGGTGTGCAGAAAATCAAAAGTCAAAATGATTGGAATGAAAAGATTGGACAGTTTAATTCTTATCTTGATTTTGCTGACTACAGAGAATACAGGAGACAAACAAGGTCTTCCAGAACAGGAGATGGCTTCCCAAGAAAATTGCCTGATTCAATAAAAGAAAGCGTTCTCTGTTTTATTCTTTCAATTGCTATTCGTGAAAGCAGAAAACCTGCTATGGTAAATTCCACAATGTTCAATCCACATAATTCAATGTTGATTCACATTTCGAGATATACTTTGTGGCAGAACAGTCTTAAGAAATTAATTGATGATTACATAAGAGATATACAAGGCAGTTTGCAACTTGATGACCCCACTAATACCAGTTCCATCTTTGCAACCTTTGAAAGAATCTGGTTTAAATACTACTCGAAAATTATTGAAAATGTTTCCGACTATTTGCCGAAAGGATATGATGATGAATTTCTAAAACCAATAAGTTTTGAAACAATAAAAAATAATTTTCTCACCGATGCAATTAAAGGAATTGAAGTTAAAGCAGTCAACAGCTCTACTGGCGACAAACTTGTTTATCCGAGGAACACTCCGAAAAAATATATTGCCATTGGCGGAAACAGATTGTCCCGAGGATTTACACTTGAAGGATTAAGCATAAATTATTTTGTTCGTTCAACTGATTATTCTGATGCTCTTCTCCAAATGGGAAGATGGTTTGGTTACAGACCTGGCTATCTTGATTGTTGTAAACTTTTCATCACCCGTGATTCAATGGAGAAATATGATTTGGTTACACGAACCATTGAAGAATTGGAAACTGAGTTTAAGAAAATGGAAGAGAAGGATAAGACACCTGCAAATTTTATTCTTCGTGTAAAGAAACATCCTGGTGCTCTGAAAATAACAAGACCATCCATTCTTAGAGACACTTTAGAAGTCAATTGGTCTTATCAGGATTCGTTGGAGCAGTCAACGAATTTTGAAATCGAGAAAAAGAAAATTGAGGCAGTGTGGACACAATTCAAAAACAACATTGTTGCGAAATATAAGTTCGAATCAAAAAAAAAAGATGATAAAACTGATGCAGGATTTCTTACAACACAAACAGACATCAACGGAGTATTAGAAATTCTTAAGCATGAAAACAATTTCGGCATTAGCACTTGCGACAGCATAATAAAATTTCTTGAAAGATGTCAGGTAGTAGATAAACTCAGGAGCTGGACAATAGCAATAAAGACGACAGGAAGAGCAAAACCGAATGAAGGCAAAGGGTTATTGACGAAAGAAGAATCTGGTTTGCCAATAGACATAACAATGACAGTGCGTAGAGGTCCGAACAAAGACGATGGAGTAAAAAAATTCCGAGAGAAATTTGTGGATTATAAAATATTTGGAGCTTCTGGTAAATCAGCAAATCTGATTTCTGCCGGACTTGACATGGCAATACTTTTAACCGATACACAAATCAAAGCAGCTGAGAAAGAATTTGTTGAAAACAGAAAAGAATATTATCAGAAAAATTATCCTGACTGGACAAAGGCACAAGTCAATAAAAAAGCTGAGGAGGTAAACATTCCTGAAAGAGTTTACCGTGAGAAAATGACAGACCAAGAAGGACTTCTTGTAATCTACATTTTAGATTCTTACTATGTTTTTCTTCAAGAGAATGGCAAAGAAGATTCTCAATTGAAAGCGATTGTTGAAAGCGAAGGAATTGATTTGAATATTCCATTGATTGGTTATGCAATAGGTTTTCCATCAATTGAACCAGACCCAGGAGGAGTTTATGTTCATGGTAATTATGGATTTGAAGAGGAAGAAGAAATTGAATTTAACGAAGTTGATTCTGAATTGCCAGATGATGCAAACGAAATATAATTATGACAAGTATTGAATTAAAACAAAAGTGGTCAGGGCTTTCGGAGAATCCTGTTACAAGTGGCTTTCGGTCTCTAAGAATTTCCGCTGAGTGTATCTGTGAACTTTACCTTGGAGTTAGCAAGGAAGGAAAAAGATGTTTGATACTTTCACTTCCTTCCAACAAGCACTTAGACTTTAAAGGAGTTCAAAAGGAAAATTTATCCATCGAATATTTCAGAGAAAAAAATCTAATCGTCCTTCAATTAACCGACAGTGATTTCAACGACCTTTTTGACGACCTCATTCTTTCACTCTATCATGGAATAAAAAGTATCAGTCAAGTTGATGAGTATTCAAATAATTTCATTCAGGCGTTTTACAGATGGAGTGAATTCTTTGAAGACAAGAAATCAGATTTGCTTTCTGAGGAAGCAATAAAAGGTATCATGGGTGAATTACTGGTTCTGAAATTATTAATCACTGCACCAGACAAACCCGAAATTAATTTCCTTTTGAAAGCATGGACTGGACTTTATGATAAAGGGAACGACTTTGAATTGGAGAGCAAAAATTTAGAAGTGAAATCAAAATCACCCTCAGCTATTGATGTCAAAATATCAAGTGAATTTCAGTTAGAAGTATCTCCAGGAAAAGGACTTGAATTATTTGTTGTTTCTTTATTAAGCGACTTCACAGTTGGCATTCATATTAGTGATTTGATTTTAGAAATAAAGAAATTGGTTCAGGAATCTTCCGGTGACAATATAATTTTGTGGAAGGCACTAAGCCAAAAAAATATCACTGCAAAAAATGTGAGCCAATATGATAGATACAGATTCAATCCAGTCAATTGGATTTCTTACAACTGTGCAGACGAAAATTTTCCAAAACTTAGCAGGTCAAATATTCCAGAAGAAATAAGTGGCTTGAAATACACACTGAGAACAAACTTGCTTACATCTTTCATCATTGAACAAAGCGATTTTAAAAAATGAAAATTCAAGAGTTCCTGAATTATAGAAAAGAATTACTCAACAGTTCAAAAGACGAAGAGGGATTTGTTCAGCAAACACAATTGCTGAGTCAGATTCTTCCTTTAATGGTTGATGCCAAATTGCTTGATTCAGAAGACTGGAATGATTCATATTTTTTGAATACCTCTGAGAACTTAAAAGTGAATGGTTATACAATCAACGAATCATCTGAAAGATTGCAATTATTCATTGTTGATGAAACAAGCATTGACCTTAATTCATCAGATAAAGATTTACAAATCTCAACCAAGGGCTACTATGACAATCAGTTTAAAAGAGTAACCAAGTTTTTGAATAAAGCAATCAAAGGATTCTTGAATGACGAAGTTCAGGATGCAGACCCAATCAGACCATTGTTATCCCAACTCTCATCTTCAATTGGAGCAGAGCAGTTTGATGTAATAGAAATTTTCTTAGTCACTGCTACTGCAACAACTGAAACCCGTGGCACAATGCCACAGCCAAAGAGAATAGAATTTGAGGATGAAAATATCTCAGTTGGTTTTACAAGAAACAGAGAAAGAGTAAAAAAAGAATTACTCATCATTAAGAAACTGGTTGACCTAAACTTTTTGTATGATGTTTTGATTTCTCAGGGAAACAGAGAAGCTCTTGTAATTGATTTTGAAACTTTGTTTGACTACAAAATTGAAGTCATTAAAGCAGCAGAAGAAGAAAACTTTGAATCCTATCTCTGTGTTCTACCAGCACACATTCTCTCTGACCTTTACAAAAGATACAGTTCAAGATTACTTGAAAAGAATGTCAGATCATTTTTGCAATTCAAGGGTGCAAATAAGGGTATAAGAGATACGATAAGAGTAAGTCCAGAAAAATTTATTGCGTTCAATAATGGGATTACAATTACTGCAACTGCAAAAAAACTTGAAGTAATAAATGGGAAAATGTTCATTACGTCATTAACTGATTTCCAGATTGTCAACGGAGGTCAGACAACCGCAAGTATTTATTTTACCCAGAAAGATGGCTTTCCAATTGATAAAGTAAAAATAATGGCAAAAATCAATGTTGCCTTAGATGTTACAGAGGAAGGATTAGACACATTGATTTCTGATATAAGCAGATATTCAAATTCCCAAACTAAAGTTTCTAATGTCGATTTAAGTTCAAGAAGTCCTCAACTAAATAAGCTAAAAGCTCTTTCCGATAGCATTGTTACACCTTCTGGTAGGAGATGGTTTTTTGAAAAATCAAGAGGTGAATTCAATACCAAGTTAAGAATAGCTGGTTCAAATAAAGGTCGTATTGAAAAGGATTATCCAAAGAATTATCGCTTTACAAAAGAGCAATTAGGCAAGTATTTTACAGCATGGGGAGATCAGCCTTTCATTGTGAAAAAAGGAGGAGAAAAAGTTTTCAGGTATTTTATAGAAGAAATCAGCGGGGAGGCCAAAGGAAAGAAAGCTGTTAAAGTTGACAGAGAGTTTTATGAGGAGTTAATTTCCAAAATCATTTTGTTTAATGAATTGGAAAAAATTTATGGACAGGGAAAACGTGCTATAGGGCAAATAAGGTCTGCTGTAATTCCATATTCAATTTCCATAGTCTACATATATACTGATGGTGCTAAAAATGGAAAACAATTTGATCTTTTAAGAATCTGGAAAAAAGAAAAACTTGAAGATGATTTAGTAGCTTTCTTCACAGAGTTGATGGAGTTGATGAATGAATTAATTAAGAAATATTCTGAAAGTGAAGACTATGGAGAATATGCAAAAAATAAAAAATTGTGGGAAGACATTTCAGACTCAAAGGAGATTACAAAATTCATGACTTCTAAAATTGCTCTAGAAATTTTGAACAAATGTTCAATTCCAATTAAAGAGAAAAAGATTACGGCAGAAAGTGAAGTTGACTTTGAAAGAATACATATGAATATTGAGGTTCTTTCTAAAGGGATGGAATTTTACAATGAACTAAGAAAGAAATACAAGGGACTTTCAAAGTTTCAAGAAAAAAAAATTGACAGTATTATTTCTTCAATAATTAAGTTGGAAGATTTAGGCGAAGACATTCTAAGATTTGAAAGCAATCTTATGACTGAGATTAGAAAGAACAATCCTGAAATATTTGACCAAATAAACATAACACAGAATTACCTTCTTGAAAGTACATTGAAGTTTATTGTTTTAAAATACAATCAAGCACTTGAGAAAGGAATTGGGTTACAAGACTATTTTAACGCAATAGAAAAGAAGGCAGCTGAAGAAAAAAATAAACATGCATCTACATTTAATAAAATTGCAATTAATCTTAAAAAGGGAATTGCCCCTTCAGTTAAAGATGTTCAAGTGGCATCCAATTATTTCAATAAAGAAACATCAGATAAAAATATTAGTGTAAAAGCAACCGATTCCGTTCCAAATATTGATCTAAGTATTCTGAAACAGATGGTTGAATGGGATTCCCGTATGAAAATTTTGACTCCAGGTGAAAGATCATATTTAGCTGATTTCGCCTATGAACTCAAACCCTTGAATTCATTTCATAAATCGAATGCCGAAAAACATTTAAAAACTTTATTGAAAGCAGGATTTAAATTGAAACCGTCATAAAGAAAAATGCTTCTGCCTCTCATTACGGAGAATATGCCAAGAAAGAAGATTGTTGGAAAGCAGAACCAAGAAATATCCCTTGATCTGATTAAAAAAATAGTAAAGTGGGATAAAAAGAATCAACTACTTAAAGATTATAAATATAGATTCATAGCAGATATTGCCGAAGGCAAAAAGAGTTTGAGTAACCCCCATAAGAAAATTGCCTTATGGAATTTAGAAAAGGGATAGAAATATGGTTTTATAGAAATGGAATGAAAAAGATAAAATACATTATTGGTCAAAAGGAACGATAGAAAATTTTATATCATTTGGATTTATCTTTTCATTATTGCCAGTAAGGTAATATCCCTGTAGTTTAAATCTATCGGCAAATTTTTTTATAAATTTCTCTGCTTCCTTTTTAGTCATTGCTTTTGGAGATGCAATAATACCATCTGTTTCATTAATCACCTTCCACTTATCTTTGGTGATATTTTTTGATTTTTCTATCATATTATTCATTACTTTATTTTATTATTTAAAGTTGCAAATATACGAAATTTATTGCATATTTACAATCAAATTTCTTAATTATATTTCTGCTCACATCGAAGGAAACTCATATATCAAATTATCAAGTTCATTGACTCCAAGAGACTGCAGATAGGTGTTCACCATGTCGAGACTGCTATGTCTTAATTGGAGTTGCAAGGTCTTAATATTTACCCCACTTTTCGCAAGCATGTAGGCGCCGGTATGTTTGAAATTATAGAGCTTGTATTCTTTGGTGAATCCTAAAGTTTCACGGATTTTTGCCCACTTTTTATTAAAATAATTTTTGCCGATTTGTTCTGCACCGGGTCCGGTTCCACCGATACCAAAAAGATAATAATCTTCAGGGTATTCGTGCAGCTTCATTTTTATCAAAAGTTCCCACAACTGGTAAGGCATTGCCACCGTTTGAGTCTTGCTATTCTTAGCCGTTTCACCGGTAACGGTTATTTGTCCGCGGTCAATGTCAATGTTTTTTAACTGCAAAAAACGAACCTCATTTGGTCGGATAAAAGTATAATATATCATCGTGATATACAGGAAAAGTATCGGATGCTTTTGTGATATTTTTTCAGTAACAATTTTTCTTTGATGCTCTTTATAAATCCTTGCTATCTTTGGAACATGGCGCATCTTTTTACAGAAGTCCCAAGGGTTTTCGATAATGAATTTTCGATACCTTAATTCATTAAAAACCTTCTTCAAAAAAGATAAATGTTCATTCCTTTGTTTGACTCCAAGCTTCTTTGCTTCCGAGAGATAAACCAGGAAATCATTGCAGTGTTTATCTGTAATAAATATTGGGCTTCGATGATTAATTTCCTTTTGTTCGGTCCACAAAAGAAAGTTCTGCAAATACCTTCTATAAGTCTTTTGAGTGGCAGGAGCCACGGCACTAATGAGTATTTCGATAATCTCATTACATTGCTTGTCCAGACGGTATTTGCTATTCCGTTTTACGATTTCATCGTACTCTGATTTCTTGCTATCAGAAAAAATCTCTGACCCATTGTCAAAAGGATTCCAGCCGCCAAGCAGTTTCCTTTTAAACTTTGTACAAAGTTTCTTACCAACGGCATATTTCTCATCCAAAGACTTGCAGTCCTTGAACCCCTCATATTCCTTGAAACGGCGCATCTTGGCAGATACCGGATCCCTGAAGGAATAGAAGATAAACCATTCACCATTACATTTCCCACCGCAGTCGTGGAGCTTTGGGAGTATTATTAATTTTTCGCGTTCCATATTGTTACATTTTTTACTTGTCCATTTTGTCTGTTACAAATCTGGAACACTCCCAAAGCCCCATTCTACGCGGCTTTTCATTGTCGGGGTGGCGAGATTTGAACTCACGACCCCTTGCACCCCATGCAAGTACGCTACCAGGCTGCGCTACACCCCGAACTGGTTATTATTTTTATTAAAAGAACGCCCTCCGAATTCGTGGAGGAGGGCGCAAAGATATAAACCAATTAGGAATTACGATTTCCAACCTTGTAATCCATAGACAAATTCAGGGCATCGAAAAGATTCTCTTTGGCTTCTTCTACCGTTTCGCCTTGGGTGTTCACGCCAGGGATTTCCTCGATGAAGGCAACGTACCCTCCTTCGGGAACGGACTGAATGATTACGGTCAGTTTTAGTTTTATATTCATGCGGCAAAGATAGGAAATAGTTGCGAGGTACGTTTCCCTTTTGATGAGGGATTCCATATTCCCCTCCTCCCTCCCTTCAAAAACATCCACCTATATATAAGGAGTGCCCACAAGGTATTCCGATAAAAATAGTGTCGCGGAGTAATTGCTACTTTCGGGGTACTCCAAATATGGTGTCGCGGAGCAATTGCTACTTTCGAGTTGCTCCAAATATGGTGTCGCGGAGCAATTGCTACTTTCGAGTTGCTCCAAATATGGTGTCGCGGAGCAATTGCTACTTTCGGGGTACTCCAAATATGGTGTCGCGGAGCAATTGCTACTTTCGGGGGTCACCAAATATCGTGTCGCGGAGCAATTGCTACTTTCGAGTTGCTCCAAATATGGTGTCGCGGAGCAATTGCTACTTTCGGAAAGTTATTTTCTATGATAATTGCCTACTTCATAAATTTAATGTATTTTTGCAACCTCAATTAAATAATTGAACAATAAAATAACAATAAAATGAACACCGGATTTAATCCCTTCAAAAACTTCTTCCTGACCTCGACGAGGGACAACAACCGCAAGCTGGCACGCGTAGGCAAGTACATGTTCGATGCGCTGACCGAGAATGATGGCGACACTTTTATCGCCGCCTGCCTCGCCGAATTGAACACGCCGCATACCCTCTGGATCAGTAAAACGGCTGCCAAAGCGGCTTCTGCCGGACCCCAACATGGAGCCATTTCGGCTAAAAATGCCGTGATGGCAATCATCCACGGCACCGATTTGAGAGTATGGGATCGGCTGATCCAAAATTTCTACGATGAAACCACCTCCATCTATGATATTATCTTCCCAAACGGGCATTCTAAACTGCATTCAGGCGGCGTGGATGACCAATTAATAGAGTTCAAAGCAATTATAGATAATATGGTGCCCTATACTTCGCTGAATGCCATCCGCGCCACCATGCTCGCCCGTTACAACGAAGCCTTTACCGATGAAGCTGCGGTCGGACAAAAGAAAGCAGGGAAAAAAACGGCAGCCTCCAACCTAACGCTCGACCGTCAGAGCTACGGCGACACGCTGTTCGGCATCTATGGCTTGATGATTCATGAATACAAAGCCAATGCCTCGATCCTCGAATTATATATTGACTGGCATACCATTCAGCGCAGCGCGAAGGAAAATATTTTTAGTAAAATCGCGGTGAAACATTCTATCGAACAAATCGCGATCCGCACCTACCTTTCTGACGATGAAATAGAGATTAACAACAGCATGGGTACAAAGGATTTGAAGTTCTACGTCATCCGCCGTCCAGGCGAACCCAAAGGCATCTTCGTTACCGTACCAGCCGGGCAGACCCTGTCCTTTGCCCGTCATCTTTTCGGTAATATGGCATGGCGGTATTTTATGGTCGAGAACGATGACATGACGACCGATTGTCATTATATTCTCACGTTCCCGAATTAAGAATAAGAATCAGGTTTCCCACTCATTCCTGGTTTGGAGAAAAGGGGTCAGAAATGATTCCTTTTTTTTGTTACTTCGCAATCTTAATTAAAAGAAGATGTTAGTAGATATTTTTATTCCCTGTTTTATAGATCAGATTTATCCCGATGTAGCCAATAATATGGTCAAGGTTTTGGAGAAAGTCGGGTGCGATGTTCATTACAATATTGAACAAACCTGTTGCGGTCAACCTGCCTTCAATGGCGGCTTTTGGGACGATTGCAAAGAAGTCGGCACCAAGTTTATCAAGGACTTTTCCAACGATAGATACATCGTCAGTCCCTCCGCCTCTTGCGTAGGCATGGTGCGGAATTATTATGGCGAATTGTTTCATAATTCAGCCCTGCATAATGAATACAAACAAGTGCAAAAAAACATCTACGAGTTGAGCGATTTCTTAGTGAATGTAATGCACGTAACTGACCTCGGAGCCAAGTTGGATGGCGTAGCGACCTATCACGATTCCTGCGCGGCACTAAGGGAGTTGAAGATAAAGTCAGAGCCAAGAATATTATTAAGCAAGGTAAAAGGATTGGAATTAAGGGAGATGAAAGACACCGAAACTTGCTGCGGATTTGGCGGCACCTTCTCCGTAAAATATGAATCCATCGCCGTCGCCATGGCTGATAACAAAGTCGAAAACGCACTGGCGACCGAGTCCGAAATCATCATCTCCACCGACCAAAGCTGCCTCATGCACCTCGAAGGCTACATCAAAAAGCAAGGCAAACCTTTGAAGATAATGCACCTCGCCGATGTGCTGGCTTCTGGCTGGTGAAGGGAATGTTAAAGATTAATTTGTATCCAATTTCCTTTTAGTAATATCGTTTCAAGGAACTATTTTATTACTGATGACACGACTAATATTCTTTATCTTTCTTCTAATAACAACAACATCTTTTGCACAAAAGGATGCCAAGATAATTCCGCAAAGGCGAGATAGTTTGCTGAAAGATACAGTAGGTCCCTACTATCAAAAGCTCTCCGATAATTTGAATAAAATCGTTGATGATTTCCCGAATAATTTCAATAAAATAAAAGGAAAAGAAGTCAAGGTTAATTCTAAAATGAAGACCTGGTATTCTAAAATTACCATCCCCGAATGTGAGCAAGGAGTAATCTATCAAGAACCAGTTTCCAATTCGGAAGTATGGGTCTATAAAACCCGCCTGATAAGGAAAGACGAGAAGGAAGCTCCCCTGAAAACATATAAAGATTTCCTCAAGAAGCTACGCCTTACGAAGTTGAATTGTTGTATCATGGAGTTGAAAGAAAATGTAGATTACATGGGCGATTACATAGCTACTTGGCGCACATTAATGTTAAAAGACGATAAGAATAAAATCTTCAAACAATTAACTATTACTTTGAGATACCATGAACCATCAGGTGATGAAAAGGGAGAGGTGTATCTATACATTCAAGGGACGGATGAATGATGGTTTTATTAAATTTGCAATGAATAAAAATAAATAGAAATATGAAAACTTTTAAACTCGGAATCGTAAGTGTTTTAATGTTGTTTTGCATCAGCATTTCTAATGCACAAAACAATGTTTCCATCACCGGAACTATTAAAGATGCAGGTGGTGAAAGCATCACATTGAAGATAGATGAATATTATGTTGGAGAGAATTCTTCTATCGTGAAAAGCCCCGTCAGCGAAGGGAAATTCAAACTTGCTTGCAAATTGGATCACAATAGAGTTACTGAACTTACTTACAAGAATCAAAGCCTGAAAATCTATCTTGAGCCAGGTGATGATTTTGTAATTGAAGCAAAGAATGGCACCTTAGATTCCACGGTTTCCTTCTCTGGAAAATCACCTGCTAACAACAAGTTCTTAATGAAATTCAATTCTCGATTCGCTAAGGATTATGATACCGCATACCTCCAAGAACATAAATTGAATGATAATATTGATGTGTTTGAAATGGCTTTATTCGATAGCAGGAAGAAGCAAATGGAATTCTATAAAAGCTATTCCGAGCAAAGCAGTTTGACAGAATCATTCAAGAATTACATTCAAAATACGATTAAATATTATTACTTCGAGAATCTCTTCTCTTACCCTATCATCCGCGGCAATGCTGATAAAGCGGTGTTGACTGTTGCGCATTTACCAGCGGTGATGATTGAGAATGTTGATGATAAAATTCAGAATAACGAAGAAGCAATTATTTGTGAAACCTATCGAACTTTCCTCACCTATTTCATCTTCTACAAAACCTCCGAAGGAAATGGTTTCAATAAGTTCAAAGATGTTTCTGTTTCAATGGATCGAAAATGCACGATGGCACAAGATCATTTGAAAAGTTTGCCGTTGGTTTATTTCCTTGCGAAGTTCTTATACGATAACTGCCAAACTGCCGTGCCATCAATGGATAAGAAGTGGATGGCTGTGCTCGCTGGTGCTGATAAATCGGGAACCTATTCCGCATTAGCGAAGACAAAATGTAATGAAAAATTAAACCAGAAAGACCCCGTTTCCGTTCGTACGGATGCTGTGATTCCCGCCTCTGATTATACATTCAACATGCACGACATGAAAGACAAGAAGGTTACGCTTACCGACTTCAAAGGGAAGGTTGTTTATATTGATTTCTGGGCAAGCTGGTGCGGTCCTTGTCGGCAGCAAATGCCATTCTCAAAGGAACTTCACGGCAAATTAACCGAGAAGCAAAAGAAGAATATTGTCTTCCTCTACATCTCAATTGATGCTACGGAAGATGCCTGGAGAAAGGCGGTTGAGCAATTAGGAATTGAAGGAGTTTTGACGATCTCCCCTGGCAATTGGAATTCGGAAGTGGTGAAGTTCTTCGGCATCAACAGCATTCCTCGCTATATGATTATGGATAAGAACGGCAACATCGTGAATAAAGACGCGCCCCGACCCAGTTCAGACGAGATTTTGAATACTTTGATACGATTGTCGGAGTAAATTTTACGCCTCCACATAACTTTTCCCGGCGAAAAGATAGCGACCCACAAATTTCATCTCTTTTATACCCCAAAACGCCTTAAAAGCCCCTTTAAAACGTTTCTGAAGGGTTTATGCCCGAATGCCTTAAAACGCCAAAACGATCTATCGCGCTAAAAGCAGCGTACTTTATTGCAATCGTCGCATACATTATTGCATTCGTCGCTTACATAATAGCATTCGTCGCTTGCAATTTGCGTTCGTCGCTTACCTAATAGCATTCGTTGCATACATTTTCTCAATCGCAGCATACTTTTATGCATTCGTCGCTTACAATTTGCTTTATTCGCTTACATTTTTGGAGTCGTCGCTTGCATTTTGGCATGCGGTGCTTGTATTTGGAGATTTAGGGATAAACACCAAACCATCGGCAATAGTATTGTTGTCTAAAATCTCCACCTGCAAACGAATATCCTTCCATGTTATTCAATAAATATATATTCGCCCCAAATAAAAAATAAAATGAGCTTCGATTGTAGCATTAAAAAAGGGGGAAATTATGGTATTTAGTTCCCAGATATTTCTATTTTTGTTCCTGCCCGTTTGCTTAATATTTTATTACGTCTTACCAAAAACATTCAGAAATGCAGTCCTTTTACTTTTCAGTATCCTATTCTATGCATGGGGAGAAGTACAATATTTATGGCTCATCTTTTTCTCCGTTATCATAAATTATATTTTGGGGATTTTAATTGCCCGCCCAAACAAGCAAAGATTGATCCTCACCATAGGTATTGTTATCAATCTTTCACTATTATTATTTTATAAATACCTAGGTTTTTTTGCAGGAATATTTCATATTCACCTTCCCGAAAATCTAAAAAATATTGTCCTCCCATTAGGCATTTCCTTCTATACTTTTCACTCCATTTCATACCTCATTGACATATACCGAAAAAAAGCTGTAGCCCAAAAAAATGTTTTTAAAATGGGACTTTACATTATTAATTTCCCCCAATTGGTTGCCGGTCCAATTATCCGCTATCACGATGTCGAAAAGCAGCTGAATTCAAGGCTTCACACATTCAACAGGTTTATCAACGGAGCAAGTTTATTCAGTATCGGATTGGCAAAAAAAGTGATCCTCGCAAATACCCTCGGAGAAATGGTAGACGCCATGTTTAGCGCAAATATGAATTACCTCAACAGCCTCATAATATGGATCGGAGTATTAGCATATACACTCCAAATCTATTTCGATTTTTCAGGATATTCAGACATGGCAATCGGGTTAGGAAGAATGTTCGGTTTTGAATTCCGACAAAACTTTAATTTCCCATATATCTCAAAAAATATTAAAGAATTCTGGCGACGATGGCACATCTCCCTCTCCTCTTGGTTCAGGGATTATGTGTACATCCCATTAGGCGGAAATAAAGGATCAAATGCAAGAACAGCAGTTAATTTATTCGCCATTTTCGTCCTTTGCGGATTATGGCATGGAGCAAGCGCAACATTCCTTATTTGGGGTCTCTATCATGGTGCATTTCTCGCACTCGAACGCAGCCCCTTCGGCAAAAAAATGAAGACCCTGCCAGCACTATTTCAAAACCTATATATGTGGATCGTAGTCATGGTAGGATGGGTATTCTTCCGAAGCGATAACCTCAAGGTAGCAATACAAATAATCAAGAAAATGTTTGACTTCAGCACACCAGAATTCATAAGCATAGATGTCAAAAGTTATATCAACAGTTACTTTATTTTTATTCTCATCACAGCCCTCCTGTTCGCCCTGAAATTACCGCACCGATTATACTTTCATTTAATAAGACACCAACTCCTAAACCCGCATGTACTGCGAAGTATCGGATACCTTTTGCTCCTCATTATCTTAATAATAAGTATCGCAGATGTTGTATCCAATAATTACAATCCATTTATTTATTTCCGATTTTAATTGAAAAAAATGAGCAAAATATCGCTATCGAAAATTCTATTCGCAGGAATATTTATACTATTTCTCACCACCAATTTTATCGTCTTTACCTTCCTCAAATCTAACGGAAACAAAGACACTTTTGAGAACAGAAATAAAACACCATTCCCCACCCTCATTGCAGATAATTACAAAGCCTATTTTACCTCAATAGAAAATTATTTTTCGGATAATTTTCAATTCAAATACGACTACATCAGCAACATAAAATATTTAAGACGTAAGCTATTTAATTTTTCCAATGCCAACAAAAAAGTTATCTACGGAAAGGAAGGATGGATGTTCCTCAATGCCTGTATTTACAGCGACATCAAAGGCATGGATGAATATTGCGGACTATTCCCCTGGACTCCAAAACAAGCCAAACATGCAGTTGATAATATAGAAACCATCAAAAAATTCTGCGAGAAAAACAACATCCTTTTCATACCCATTATTTGCCCAAGTAAACATACAATATATTACGACAAACTACCCCCCGTTTATAAAAAATATCAAAACAATCGGTATGACGAATTAATGATTCAAAGCAACGGATCACTCATAAATTACAGAGAACTATTTATAGCCCAAAAAGCCATACTCCCATATCCATTATATTATAAAACAGATACCCATTGGAACCCATTGGGAGCCTATTTTTCGGTGATGGATATCAGTAAAATATTGAATAAAAAATTCCCCGAAATACCATCCTTAACATTGAACGATATTACCATCAATAAAACCATTAGCCCTGTCGGACTCGATTTGGCTAAGATGGAAGTAATCAATTACGATGTAGAAGAGGACAATGTCCAGATAAATTTAACAACAAAAATACCCAATAAAGTCCACAAAGCATTCATCATTCATGATTCATACTACGACTATATGAAAGTAGAACTAAAACAATTATTCGATGTAACAGAAGAACGTGAACTATTCAAAAAACCTATAACCGCAAAAGAGATTTTAGACAACAAACCCGATATCTTTATCCTCGAAATCGTAGAACGCTACCTCGATGAAATTAATGGAGATCTGGATAAAGGCTTTTATAAATAAACAATATTCATAACCCCGTCGAATCCATAAAAAAAAACCAAAAATCAACATAATACCAAAAAGAAATATCACACTTCAGTTGCCCATTTGTTTTGGAATGTGTACTTTTGCCAAAAATAAATAAAAAAGGATATGAGTGCTAAGATAATTGTAAGAGGAAGAATCGAAGAAGTGATACCGATGGGTGGCTTTACCCTAACGTCCTACGACCGCGATATAGCACAGTTTCAGGGCTATAAGCCCGCGAAATATACGGCAGCATTCAGGACTAATTTAGTGGCTAAAGGGGTGCTCGTTCAGGGTATTATTTATCCTATAATCCTGATTAATGAGGAAAAAGTAATTACCCTCCGGATGATGAATAATGTGTTGAGCCTGCATGGCACGATGGATTTGCTCGAGGGATATGTAGAAGATGCAATAGGATTATCGGTTGCGGGAAAAGATTTCGGCATTGGCGCAGTGAGGAAGTGTGTTAATAGTGGTAATGTGGAAGGCTTGGATTTGGCATTGCAAAATATACTGTCAACTATCGCAAGCGGAACGAACATGGCTAAGTTGACCACTGCGGGTTATACCCCAGCCGCCCGCGCTGCCTTGATAGCTATGAGGACTTCGATATCTGATGATAATACCGCACAGAATGCAAAGGAAACTCAACGTGGAAGTTTGGTCGTTGCAAACATGCATGTTATCAATGACTATTTGAAAGACGTCAAAGCAATTTGGATAGACGGAAAACATATTTTTAAAAGCACCGACAAGATAAAGTTGAAAGATTATACCAATTCTCAACTCATTGCGCGGATGCGTAATGATGAATTACATACCTGGATTCAAGGAGATGTTTTTAATAAAACAGGAGGCAAAGAAAAAGGAGCAAAGATAGTCTGTCGCCCCGTATCCGTAGGGAAACGCGGCAAAACCGTAACGAGTGATCCTGAAGGTGCTTATGTGGTGAAAGGATTGAAACCTGTAGATTTTATTTTTACTATTAAGTTGAAAAACGGAAATATGTTTGCTGTTGCCGGAACCGCTGTTACTAATGTGCATGTAACTTTGAATATACACCAACCGGTATAGTTTCTTTTAAAATTAAGAATACAAAAAGCGGTACAAAGTGTACCGCTTTTTGTATTCCATGATATATTTTATCTACAAAATTTATCCACCAATTCCTTAGCCTCATTATTGCCAAGGACAATAGCGTTTTTCCAAGCATTGCAAGCGTTTGTGGTATCTTTCATTTCTATATAAACCCTGCCAAGACTCATAAATAAATTCTGATTCTTCGGCTGTAGGTTTAATAAGTTAGCGTAGTCCGCAATCGCTCCGTTGTAATCTTTTAGTTCGGTTTTCAGAGCCGCTCGATTATAAAAAGGAGTAGTGAATTTCGGATCCAATTCAATGGCTTTATCAAAATCAAGAAGCGCAGATTTCGCATCACCTGATTTATAATAAACCCACCCCCGGTTGTTGTATGCCCGTACATATTTGGGGTTAATAGAAATGGCTTGGGTAATATCTGTTATTGCCGATTTTGCATTTCCAATTTCGAAATATGTCCAGCCACGGTTATTGTATGAATCCGCCAGTTTAGGGTTCAATAGGATGGCTTTATTATAGTCCTGAATAGCCAGTTTAGGGTCGCCCAATCTATCCAAAACATTCCCTCTGTTGTAATAAGAATCATCCCCCTCCGGACTTAATTCTATTGCCTTGGAATAATCTTTATATGCTCCTTGAAAATCATCTTGAGACCTCCTTAAATTACCCCGCATCCAATACCCATAATAAACATCCTGATTATGTTCTATCACATCTTCTATCAAAGTAGCACTGCTGTTCCAAACACTTATCCTTGCAAAAGTTTGTCCAGAAAAAATGATAATAAAAAGACAAAAGATTCCGATAACAGTATTCTTCCTTTGCACATTTCCAATATTCGTAATCCATTGCCCGATGATGAAAAACAAACCGATGTAAGAGATATACGAATACCGCTCGGCAGTAAGCGCAGAGCCGCCTACCGAAACAATTTGCAACATCACCGAAATAGCAATAAGAAAAAAGAAAACTCCGAATATAATTTCTTTCCTCATCGAATTTTTTCTTATCATCAGCCAAATAAGAATTAGGGTAAATGGGAATGATAAATAATAATGCAATGGCAATATCCCTCCATGCAAAACAGGGTAATAGTGCATGACTGAAAGATTGAATGGAGCTACGAAACTAATGATATAAAACGATAACGCAGAGGTCTGGAAAAATAATTTTGTAACAATATTATAGGATGTAGTTATCGAATTTACAGTGCCTTCTGCCTTTTGAGCAAGTATCGCCAACACCCCGAATAACAAGGAAAGCAGGATGAATGGAAGTTTCTCCAAGATGGTTTTTGTTGTGAATTTTCTTTCTTTATAAATATCAATTGCTATCAAGAGAATAGGCAAAGTTACGGCTGCCGATTTAGAAAATAAAGATGCGATAAAGAACACGAGACATATTCCGTAATCTTTCAACAATCCTGATTTAATATATCTTAAATAGATATTCAATGACATTAAAAAGAAACAAGAATAAAGAACATCTTTCAGCTCTGAAATCCATGCCACTGACTCGACATGCAAGGGATGAATCGCGAATAAAACAGCCGCCACAATAGCCGTTGATTGCCTCCCACTCAAGCCATCAATAAACTTAAATACCAGCCAGACATTCCCTACATGCAGCATCACATTCAAGAAATGATACGGCAATGGATTCACGCCAAACCAATTATATTCAAAGAAAAAAACCAGCGTCGTGAAGGGATGATAATTGGCTTGATAAAAAGAAGAAAATATCGCATTCACACCGTTCCAACTGAAGTCTTTTAGGAAGGGGTTATTCACGATATAATAGTCGTCATCGAAATTGGTAATACCGTTGTAAATCGCTCTCCCATAAAGCAAAAAAGTAAAAACCATCAAGGCAAACGGAATCCATTTGGGGAAGGTCTCAACGAATTGTTTGTTGACCTTTTGATTTTGTTTTGAAAAATTTTTAGGAACTTTAGTTGTTGGCTTCATTTTGTGAGCGGGGAACGGGATTCGAACCCGCGACTTTCAGCTTGGGAAGCTGACGCTCTACCAACTGAGCTACCCCCGCTTTTTTGGTGTGGCAAAACTAATAAAAAATTAACGAATTGTGGCAACTTGAAGTCAAAGAGCCACAACTTGTAGTCAAACAGCGGTAACTTGAAGTCAAACAGCGGTAACTTAGGGTCAAACAGCCGCATTCTCCAAAATCTCAAACTCATAACTTTCCATGATAGGATTGGCTAAGAGTTTGCGACATGCTTCGTCCACTTTTTGTGTGGCGATTTCTTTTGTGGCGGCTTCCACTTCGAGTGAAATGTGCTTGCCGATTCGCACATCATGGATTTCGGGAAGGTGAAGATTTTTCATACTTCCGCTAACTGCTTTGCCCTGTGGGTCTAAGATTGCCTTGAGAGGCATCACGTTGATTTCTGCTGTATATTTCATTAAAATTTACTTTGATTTAACATTATTTAAGAGCGACAAAATTATATAAAGGAAAATAATTAGCGGGATGGCGGCATAAAGAAAAATAGAAATAAGCACCGCCGTTATGCCAAGAAAGATAAACCGAATCTTGTTATCTGCCCAACCAAAGTTCTTGAATTTGAGGGCGAATAAGGGTATCTCGGCAACGAGTAAATAGGAGGTTAGCAGAATAAGTACTATTAAGAAGTTTGGGTTTAGAATGATGGATGATAGATTATAAGTATCATGTAAAAGAATGAGCGGCAAGGATACCCAAAGCATTGTGTTTGCAGGTGTTGGGACGCCAATGAAGGAATCGGACTGGCGAGTATCTATGTTGAATTTTGCAAGACGGAGGGCGGAAAACATTGGGATGATGAAAGGAATAACGAGAAGAAAATACCCAAAATAATTCCCGTGCGAAGGGGTTGTTTCAAGTGCGTTGAGCATTAACCTTGATGCAACAACCCCAGGCACCACCCCGAAACTTACCACATCAGCCAAAGAATCTAATTGTTTGCCTATCTCGGAATGCACCTGCAACATTCGGGCAACCATGCCATCCAAATAATCAAAAATGAGAGCCGCGAAAATTAATACGGCGACATTGTCCAATTGGTTCTCGTACCCGTTACCAATAGCCATACACCCGCAGTATAGGTTCATCAAGGTGAGGAAATTTGGGATATGTTTTTTCATTATAGTTTATTTATTTCTTGTTATGATTCGTTTCATTGTTGCAATTCCGAGGGGCAAAGTAAATAATAAGATGGGATATACGGGCATCCGAAAGCGGGATGCTCCTATAGGACCTGTGATAAGAGCGAGGTAGAGGATAAAGATTAATGCCGTAATCCGCACCTCAAAAGAGACTTTGTTATTAAATAAAAAGAGTAGAAAACAAAGCGCGATGAGGAGGTTAACCAACGTGATTATCGGGAGATAAATCAATAATCCAAGCGGAAATTGCGAAAGGTAATCTTGCATTCCTTTTATTCCATCGCGAGAAAAATAATACGTTGCTCCGTTCATATTTTCGGTTGTAGGCTCAGCAAAAAAACAGTACATATCGAAGCGTCCGTGATCCACAAAAAAATTAAAGACTCCCTTCGTTTCGAGCCAGAGATAGGCGGGGAGATTTTCTCTGATGATTCTTGAATTTCCGGCTTCGATATATTCGGAATACTGCTTGTAATTATCTTTTGTGCCGGCGGCTTTATAAACATCGTCCAGGATTTTATCGGCTTCGGCGGGAGAATGATTTTGCATCAAAGTAAGATAGACATTATAGTTCGCCATGTTGGTTCTTTTGATGGATGAATAATGAAAATATCCTGTCTGATTATAATTATGAAGACAGACGAAAAACACTACTCCTACGGGGATTAGAACGAATAGTGTATGAATTATCTTTATCCTTTTCTTCCACAATAAATATCCCATAAAAATCGCAATCGGTATCCAGAATAAATACCAAACGGGCTTCGTCAATATTGCCAGCGCGATGCAAATATGGAAGAAGAGCAGGTCTCTGATTTTATGCTTTATCAAAAATAGAATTATAAAATAAAAAGCAAGCGTAATCGTAACCTGACAAAGCAATTCAGACATGATCATGTTGGTATAAATCATCTGTGTCGGGAAGAAGATTAGCGGAAGAAAAAGTAGGATGGGGTAGGCTATTTTTATCCCCAACTCTCCCAATAATTTTAGTATCAAATAAAAATTCAGCACCCCGAAAAAGCACTGAATCAGGAGCGCAAAATGGTCGTTGGGGGTGAGGGATTTTATTACGAAAAGAAATGCTGCATACATCGGCGGACGTTGGCTCACCAATTCCATGATAAATCGTTGGCGTATGTCGCCAGAATACCAAGAATTCCCTGCCTTTATATTTTCTACCTGATAGAGGTATTCATAAGAATCCTTGATATAAATTTTACCTACTGCAAAGCCGAAATACCAGAACATAATATTCAGAAAAACGAGGAAAGCGATGGCGGCGGCAGAGGATTTAAAATAGGTTTTCATGGTAAAATTTGAGGGGGTAAAATTAAAAAAGGAAAGCGAGTTTCGATTCCGATGCCTCAGAGGGGTCAAAACTTCAGAAATTCAATTCCGATTTTAATAATCCACTAATTTTTATACTATCTTCTGAAAAGGTACAGTTGCAAAACCCTCTCCATTTGCAAGCAAACGTCGAATGTTTGACGCAAAACGACGAATGTTTGTAAGCATTCGTGAGATGTTTGAACCGATTCGTGAGATGTTTGTAAGCATTCGTGAGATGTTTGAACTGATTCGTGAGATGTTTGTAAGCATTCGTGAGATGTTTGAACCGATTCGTGAGATGTTTAAACCGATTCGTGAGATGTTTGTAAGCATTCGTGAGATGTTTGAACTGATTCGTGAGATGTTTAAACCGATTCGTGAGATGATTATCGCAAATTGAGGACTTATCGTTCCGATTTATGGACTATTAGTTCCGAAAATTGATGCTTAATTCCCTACCCTAAAACAAAATAAATTTGTTCATTTCGCGAAGATTCCGTAATTTTGAGGCTTGAAAGAAAAATCGGGGCTTGGAGAAGGTAGTATATTAAGGTGTAAAATCGTTCAAAACAAAAGAAATGGAATTGCGTTAAGGGTGGAAATAAAAACAAACAGAATGAAAAACAAAACAAAAATAATGAGGATTGGGATGGCGATGCTGCTGCTATTTAATATGCCGATACTGGTGCTGGGGCAGGCTCCTAAATATAGTAATGAATTTCTCTCCATCGGCGTTGGGGCGCGGGCTTTGGGCATGTCGAACAGTGTGATCGCAAGTACCGGCGATGCTACTTCGGGCTTCTGGAATCCTGCCGGCTTGACCAATATCCAAGGCAATATGCAGGTGGCGGCGATGCACTCGGAATACTTTGCGGGCATCGGGAAATATGACTATGGCTGCGTGGCTGCACCGATAGATAAAACGGCTGTCATCGCGTTTTCATTGATACGATTTGGGGTGGATGATATTCCGGATACGACGCAATTGATTGATGCCGATGGCAACGTGAATTACGATCGGATTTCATCGTTCTCGGCAGCCGATTATGCGTTCCTGTTTTCGTATGCACGGAAGTCGAAATATGTCGGTTTGACTTATGGCGGAAGTGTGAAGATTATGTATCGCAATGTAGGTTCCTATGCCAATGCTTGGGGCTTCGGTGTGGATGCCGGAATGCAGTATCAGAAGGGGAATTGGAAGCTCGGGGCGATGGTGAAAGATGTTACCTCAACCTTCAATGCCTGGTCGTTTAATACCGATGCCTTGGCAGATGTTTTTAAGATTACGGGTAATGAAATTCCGAGTAATTCCTTGGAAGTTACGCTTCCGAAAGTGTTGTTGGGTATCGGACGGAGCATTACCGTTTATCGCAAATTTTCCGCGCTTCCCGAGCTGGATATGGATGTTACTTTCGATGGACAGCGGAATGTTTTGGTGAGCAATAATCCGGTCAGCATAGATCCGCACTTAGGTCTGGAATTGGGATATGATAATTTCATTTTCTTGAGAGCGGGCGTTGGGAATATCCAGCAGGTAAAAGATTTCGATGGCAGTAAATCGCGCATCTATCAACCAAGTATGGGCATCGGCATCAAGATTAAGAACCTGACGATAGATTATGCTTTAACAAATATTAATGGCTTGGGGGCGAATAATTCTGCCACCGATGCAGGCTTGTATTCCAATGTGTTTTCTTTGAAATTAGATTTCTATAAACATACCAAATGAAAAGATTAATTCTTGCTTCGTGTTTCTTAATTCTTGCTTTGCATGTCTATTGCCAACGCGTGCAACCACCTTTGCAGGGACATGCCAAAAGTTCTCAAATAGTTACGGGATATTATCCTTATAATTCATGGATTAATTTTACCTCGAACCAAGCATTTTCTGACCAGCAATACTTTAAAATAAAAATCACGAAGGAAGGAATTTACCATATCCCCTACTCCACTTTATCATCCTCGAATATACCGGTAAGCACCATCCCCGGCAACAGATTCCAGATATTTCATAATGGCGTCGAACAACCTTTGTATATCCCGAATTGCTCTAATGCACCGCTGAATTCTGCTGAATACATCGAGTTCTACGGAAAGGGTAATGATGGGCAATTAGATTCGGCGTTGTATGTGGATGATAATTCAACGCCCGATGTGAATGCGCAGCCTAATATCAGATATAGTTTATACACCGATACGGCGGTGTATTTCCTGACTTGGTTGCCCACCTCTTCCCCGCAATTATTTGGCAAGCCAATGGCGGAACAAAGCAATACGAATTTCTCCATCCATTCTCCTATTCCTTATTTTCAGCGGGAGTTGTTTCAGCAATATGCCGACCCAGCTACGCCAGACGGCTATAACTTTGCAAAGGATATTGGCAGTGATAGTTTTGATCCTGATTATACTTCAGGAGAAGGATATTGCAGTAAAAGAATCAGCAAAAACGATCATATTATTTACACTTTCAATGCTCCAAATAAATATGGCAGTGGACCGGATGGAAAGATAAATATGGCGATGGCAGCAAGAGGAGATCATTATCTTTATTCGCAAAATCAGCGAACCAGCGTTTTATTTAATAATCAATTGCTGAAGGACACGACCTACAAAGGATATACTTTCTTCCGATGGGATTTTATTATTCCTAATGGGAATATTAATACAAGCAATAGTATCACCACTAACTCTGTTGATTTAGGGCAAGCGGGGAATGATGAATCTCAATCGGTATTTTATTATTCTTTCACTTATCCGCATACCTTAGACTTTAACGGGGAGGGGAATCCCACTACCTACACTTTCTTTCTTCCGGATGCTCTTACCAACGATTCGGTCTATTATTTAAAACTTAGCGGCTTTAGCACTGCTGGCAATATTGTATTGTATGATCTTACCAATGGGAGAAGGGTTTCAATGGTGAATTCTGCGGGCATTCTCAATGGACTTGTGCCAAAGGATGCTGGTAACAAAACTTGTTACATTACGAGCGATGCAAATTTTCAAACCGTAACAGCTATTGCTCCTATCAATACGATTAATAATGCGCAATTCCATAATTTTAATTACGTAGGGAAGAATCAAAAAACTGATTCTGCATTCCTGATAGTTACTCATATCAGCTTGCGGACACAAGCTGATGTTTATTACGATTATCGCAAATTGCATGGCGAACATCCATGCGTTGTTGATGTTGATGAACTGTACAATCAGTTTGCCTGGGGAATTCAAAAGCATCCGCTGGCAATAAGGAATTTCTGTGCGTACACTTTAGTCAATTGGAAGACTCCTCAATATTTATTTCTTTTGGGCAAAGGGCTTTATGCGACTTTTGGGCGGAATGATCCATCAGCATTTGCACGCACTCTGGTTCCTACTTTTGGGAATCCTGCTGTGGATAATTTATTTACTGCTCGGATTGTCAATAATACTGTTTTTGATCCCGCCCTTCCTACCGGAAGATTAGCAGCTCAATCAGGAGCAGATGTATCTAACTATCTTTCTAAAGTTATGATGTATGAAGCTAATCAGCCGGGAGAATGGATGAAACAAGTTTTGCATTTCGGTGGTGGTGATGACGGACCTGGAGGGTTATTAACTTCGATAAAAGGAATGTTAAATGTGTATCAGGCAACCATTGAAGCACCTTTGTATGGTGGGCATGTTACAACCTATCCTGAGACCTCCACCCAACTTATCCAAATCAATACTTCTATAGAACTACAAAACCGAATTGACAGCGGTGTATCAATAATGACCTTTTTTGCACATGCTGCCGGTCCTGTCGGATTTGCAATAAGCACGAACGCTCCCAACACCTATCACAATGCCCCTAACTTCCCTTTAGTTATTGCAAATTCTTGTCTGGTAGGCGATATTCATCAGCAATCTATTGGAACCAGTGAACAATTTGTGATTGATGTAAATAATAGTGGGCAACCTACCGGAGCTATCGCATTTTTAGGACCAAGCACCGTGGGCATTACTACAGATTTATTTCCATTTACAGATTTATTATACAAACAAATTGCTAAAATAAATTACGGAATTAGCATCGGGAAGTGCATTAAAGCGACTAACGATTCTTTTATTTCAAATATTGGTTACAAACAGGTTTGCACCGAAATGACTTTACACGGTGACCCAGCGGTTATTATTACCTCTCCAGAAAAACCTGATTTAATAATGACTCCACAGAACATTTCTTTCGATCCTGTACCTGTTACTTCTGATATGGTCAATTTTAAGATGAATATTTTTTGCACCAACATCGGAAGGGCGATTGAAAACGATACTTTCAACATTCATATTAAAAGGACTTACCCCACGGGTATTGATTCTAATTATAATATTACCGTTCCACGTTGTTATTATAAAGATACTTTCACGCTCACCTTGCCCGTTGATCAGTTCAATGGGGTTGGTATCAATACTTTCACGGTTACTTTGGATAGCAAGGATACCATCAAAGAATCAAATGAAGGGAATAATGTTGCTTCCACAATTCTCTTTATCCAATCGAACGACATTAATCCTGTATATCCGATTAACTATGCTATTGTACCTCGGAAAGACAGCCTGATTTTGAAAGCATGTACCTCGAATCCTTTCGCGCCTTCCAGAGCTTACGATTTTCAGATTGATACCACTGATGCCTATAATAGTCCGATGAAAAGGTCTTTTCAAATAACACAATCGGGAGGCGTGGTTAGCTGGGCAAATCCCTATCCTTATCTAAAAGATTCCACTGTTTATTATTGGAGAGTTAGTCCTCATGCAAACTATGATAGCTTGTTCCGATGGAGGGAGTTTTCATTCATTTATATCCCCGGAAAGACGGGTTGGTCTCAAGCCCATTTCTTTCAATTCAAAAACGATGCAGATACCAATGTTCTGTATAATAAACCAAAGCGTGAGTGGGACTTTGTTACCAATGTTTCCGGCTTGCAGGTATTAAATCAACTTAATCCTGGAAATAATCTTCCAGCCTATACTCTCAACAATTCTGGTGGTGAATATGTGGGTTGCTCTACGGGGCTTTACCTCGCTGTTTTCGATTCATTGACTTTGCTTCCTTGGAATAATGCTGAACATCATTTAGGTGAAGTGAATTGGTATTATTCTCCAACAAATCGCTCCAATCATTGTGATCGTGCCCGACCGCAAAATTGGTTTATTTTTGAATCTCAAAGTACGAGTAGCATGAATAACTTGGATAATGCTTTGATGAATCTAATCCCTTGTGGTAACTATGTTATGATTTTTAGCAACGGTCCTGTAGATTTTCATTTATTACCTATCAGCTTGAAAGCCGAAATCTTTGCTCTGGGCGGGCATCATATTACGTTATTACAAACTGGTCAGGCGTATATTTTCTATGCCCAAAAATGTCATCCAACCACTGCCCAAGAGGTCTTTACTCCGAACCCGGGGAACAATACTCTCATTACCTTGAATGCAACGATGACTGGAAAATGGACTAACGGAACGATGAATTCCACGGTCATAGGTCCTGCATCGCATTGGACTTCTTTGCATTGGCAGCAGCATCCCATGGAACCGATTTATACTTCCAAAGACAGTGTTTATCTCCGCATTTTAGGATTCAATGCGAACACTGGTCATACCGATACTATCCGAGACAATATTCCGCCTACTACCTCCGATACCAGTCTCACTTTTATTAATCCGAGCACCTATCCCTTCCTCGAGTTACAGGCTTATCTGAAGGATGATATTCTCCATACTCCCCCGCAAATGAACCGTTGGCAAATATATTACGATGGTGTTCCCGATGTCGCTTTGAATCCTTCTAAGGGCTATTCTTTTTACAAAGACCCGATGACGGGAGGAGACACGTTGCGATTCTCAACACACATCGAAAATATCAGTAATTACCCGATGTCAGATAGCTTGCATGTTAGTTTTTTTGTCTATGATCAAAACAGGGTGCGGCATAATCTTAAATCTCAAACAAAGAAAATAATGGCTGTCGGTGATACGGTCGTCGCCTCGGTTTCTTATGATTCCACTCAAAATTTTGGTGGCATCAATAGTTTTTGGGTGGAGGCGAATCCGTTGAATAACCCCATTGAGCAGTACCATTACAACAACCTTGGCGAAATAGATTTCAAGGTCAATAAAGATGTTACGAACCCGATTTTGGATGTTACGTTCGATGGCGTTCACATTCTCAATGGTGAAATTGTTTCTGCAAAACCGCAGATAGCTATCAAGCTGAAAGATGAAAATAAATACCTCGCCCTAAACGATACCAGCTTGTTCCAAATAAATATGATAGACCCTGCAAGCCATCGTACCCGTCTGTATTTCGAGAGTAATTCTCCTGTTCCACTCGACCATTCTCGGATGGGCTGGACTCCTGCAAACATGCCTGATAACAGCTTCAAAATTGTCATCAATCCTGTTCTCCAAGATGGCACTTACACCCTCGAAGTACAAGCCATAGACCGTTCTCATAATTACTCCGGAGCCAATAGTTATAAGATAAGTTTCGAGGTGATTAATCATGAATCCATCAGCGAAGTGTTGAATTATCCGAACCCGTTTTCTACCTCTACTCGCTTCGTTTTCACACTCACCGGTTCCGAGATTCCTACCTATTTCAAGATACAGGTGATGACCATCACTGGGCATGTGGTTCGCGAAATTATGCTGGATGAATTAGGACCTATTCACATCGGCAGAAACATGACGCAATATGCCTGGAATGGCAAGGACGAATACGGCGACCAACTCGCCAACGGCGTATATTTTTATCGCATCGTAACCCGCCTCGATGGGCAAACGATTGACAAATTATCTACCCATGCCGACCAATGGATCAGTCATGGCATCGGAAAGATGTATTTGATGCGATAAGAGGTTAATTCCTTTCTTGTTACAAATTTCAAATTTTTGAGGGTAATAGAAGTATATTTGCCCTGCAATTAATCGCCAAAGAATTTAGCAAAATACCGGTGCGTACGTATCCCAAATATATTCCCTTGATTCTTATCCTCTCCCTGCATTTTTTAGGCTGGATAATACTCAAGCCGGTCTATCCCCATTCTGATGATTATTGCTATGCCGCCCATGCCCATCATTTTCTTCATCAACATTTTGAGCTTACTTTTAATAAATTCCAAAACCGTTTCTGGGTATATGTTCCTACCGCTATTATATTTTATTTTTTTGGGATAAACACATACACCATCAGCCTCTGGACACTGATTGCAAGCTGCCTCACGATCGTGGTAGTTTATTTAATAGTGAATAAAATTGTTGATAAAACAGCAGCAACTGTTGCTTCTTTTTTAATCGCAATAAACAGCCTGCAAATAACTTATTCCATCGCGCTCTTTCCTGATTTAATAGTGTCGTTGTATGCCATCCTCGCGGTTTTGATATTGTATAAAGGCAGAGAAGTTAAGAACAATTTACTATATGCAATCGCCTTTCCAATTATCCTGTTAATAGGGCTGTTCACAAAGGAAACGATACTGTTATTAGCCCCCTTTATCTTATTAATTATTGTCAAAGATTTGATAAAAAAAGAACACGTTTTATTCTGGAGAAGAACCTTTCCGATGATGTTCCTTGCTATGGTTTTCTTCTTTGTTTTTTATTGGATAATAACCGGTGATTCGTTCCACAGAATCAAATCTATGATAGATTTTAAGGACAATTATCTGATGCCTGATGATGATGCCGCGAAGCTACGAGCCGCATTCCCGACTAATATTTTTATCTGGCTGAATGGAGAGCTTGGGTACATCTTTTTATTACTCCTTTCTTTCCCTGCGTTTCTTTTTATTCATAAAATTAAAGACTCGTTTTGCTCCTTTATTACATGCTACTCTTTGATACTTTTCCTCGAGTTCATTATCCTATTTCACACAACAAAATACGGTGCTGTTTTTCTTCAAGATAGAATCTGGATGCCGCTCATTGCGCCGCTTTCAATCGTAACAGCCATCACAATAAAGGAAGCAACCTGGAGAACTTTATGGATACTTTTCACGGGCTTTCTTTTGTATGCTTTATTAAACAGTATGATGGTAAGTATGGGTAGAGAATTACTTTATCTTTCGTTTCCAATCATCATCGGAGGGATTATTTTATTCAAGCTCAATCGTCAACAAGTAAGAGCTTCCCTCCTACTCTTCCCATTATTTATTTTGTATCTAAATTTTATTTATGGTAACTCCAATTACCGCGTAGCGAGGCTGAATTCAAGTAATATTATCAAAGAACAAATAGATATTATGGAAGCTGCCGGAGATAAAAATATTGTTCTTACCGAAGGAGGATTAACAGATGATATTAAAATATACAATGGCTTCAAAGAGTATCAAAACATCCGCTTTATGAATCTCGATAAAGTGGATTCGGTGTCTGAATTCAAGAATGTTTATTGCATGATTAATTCCGAAGAAACAACTATCCCAAAATTCATTACCGAACATCCTGAAAGATGGAAATGTATTTACGATAATCATCATTTGCTCCTGTATAAAAGGAACTAAAACGGCAATTTATTTGGTATTGATATTCGGTATCAGGAGTTCTTTGAAGGAGTTCAGGATGACATCCATATCCCGTTCGTTATTGCTTAATAAATCGGTAATCGTCCAACAATAAAGTTGGTAAAAATGCCCCATACTTTCGATGATGGTGCATTTATAAACCATCGTTAGTTGGTCATGCTTCCCGATGATGGTAATTTTATACGCATCCAAGCCGTTTACCTTGATGTGTTCAGGGTTTGAGGACTGCACATTAGTAAGACTCCCTACAATATTGGCGGTACTGGTCTCGAAGAATTCGACCAAGGTAATACCTTTTTTATCTGCTGTAAGATTCGACCGTATTTCATCTATCACGATGACATAAAAGGATCGTTCGAGATTAGAATATTGCAACGATGCTTCTTCATTCAGCAAGGTGGCGGCTGGCTTGAGATAATCTGGCATTTGGACGCTGTATAAATCCTTAATCTTGACCTCGATAAAGGTGGTTTCTTCCGTATTTTTATTCGTAACGGTGATACATCCGGAGATTAAAATAAGGAGCAGAAAGAATGGCAACTTTTGCATACGGCGAGGGGGTATTTATTCGCTGCAAAGATACGAAATCAATCCGCAACCAGCATTACATCTTCAGCAGTACGGCTGCCGACAGGGCACTGATTAATGTCTTGCCGTTTTTGGTAATGCCATAGACATCGTAGCTGATGCCGGTAGCGAGGTGGCTTATCTTCGTGATTTTTCCTTTGCCAGTCATCGCGATGGTTTCTACCCGAACGGGCACGGTGCAACTCACCGAAATCTGTCCGTTAGCTCGTAAAGATACCACTGCCGGAAGTATCGGTTCGTGGGTTACGGGGTCGGTGCCGACGGGGATTTCGACTAATATAAAATGGGTCAGGTTTGGTTTCACGGTTTTGCCATTCGTTACTTCTATTTCGGCATTGCCGCCGCCGCCGGTATTTTTTGCAGTAAAAGTTGGGGTTACAGGAGTTCCTTTTTTCGTTAAAGTTAATGCCTGATATTGAAGTCCTGAAATCAGGATATTCGCAGCCGCTTCATCGCGAGTGGTGCGGTTCGCAGGCGCATTCGAGATGGTTTCTACCTGATCAGAATATCCATCTAACCAGATCACTACCAACGCCATTTTCGCCTCCACGATTTCGAGATTAGCCGTCGTAGGAGCCGCTTTATATACATTAATAGCCGCCAAAAGCGCATTCGCGGCAGTCGTTCCCGAGGTATAATAGGCGGTCAGGATATTCGGGTTCATGAACAATGCCGCTACTAAACCTTTCGCAACACATTCCGTGATAAAGTCCCATAATTCCTCATGGTTTTTAATTTCTGCATAATCTGTTCTTCTTACTAATACTTTTTTTAATCTTGCCATAGTTAATTTTTTATTTATCTATTAAATTTATCAATTTTACTTTACTATAAAATACTTAAATTGTAGTTGCGGAACACTTTTAAGGGCTTGCGGAACACTTTTAAGTCCTTGCGGAACACTTTTAAGGGCTTGTGGAACACTTTTAAGCCCTTGCGGAACACTTTTAAGTCCTTGCAGAACACTTTTAAGCCCTTGCGGAACGCTTTTAAGTGCTTGCGGAACGCTTTTAAGTGCTTGCGGAACGCTTTTACAGTTATTATCTAATCTTTCGGTTCTCATTTTTTAATTCGATGGCGCAAAATTACGGCGATAGTACATCCCAGCCAAAACTATTTCTGGCAGAAATCCTGAAAACAGTACTATTTCCTTTCCGCTTTTTCTTCTGGAATGACGCTAACTCCTGAAAGGTTTTTCTCCTTTCAGGTTTCATTCTTTTTATGATTGCATCCGCCCTTGCGGTGCAACAATAAAAGGATGAGGAAACTTATCAATACTCAATTTATTTTGGATCTAATTTCGAGAATAACTTTATCGGCTGCTGACCGTAAAAAGCCGAATTTAATTCGTATAAAACCCTTGCCGAAGAACATACATTATAATAAACTATTTTTGCCCTCGGATAACAACATACCATTTGCCGAATTTAAGATGAATTATTTAGGGATTAATAAAAGTATTCTCGTGCTTTGGATGCTGGTATTTAGTTTAATAGTTCATAACGGAATGGCGCAAAACAATTTTAAATCGCAAGACGATTTGAAGAAGAGTGCCGAGAGAGCTTTTGCCGCCAAAGATTATGTAAAAGCAACTCCCTTATACTCTCAATTGCTTAGTACCGTGCCGAAAGACGCGATGTATAATTTTAAATACGGCGTCTGTATTTTATATACCAATAACGATAAAAGCAAGTGCCTGAAGTACCTGCAAATAGCAGCTAAAAACCCGAAGACTACGAACGATGTATATTATTATTTAGGCAAAGCATATCACCTGAATCAGTGGTACGATGATGCGATTAATGCGTTCACTATGTTTAAGAAAAATGCTTCCTCAAACGATGTTCAAAAGAAGGGCGTGGAGGCAGAATTACAAAGTATTAATAACGCAAAGAATCATCTCGGCGGCAACCTGAATCAGGTAATTGTTTCGAAGAATCAAATCCCCTTTTCATCCTTCACCACCGCGTACGATGTCTCTGCTATGGGAGGAAAAATATTGGATAAACCTCCGATTTATAAGATGAAAGGCGATAAGAACGATAACACCAATACCGTTATTTATTTGAATAATGATTTGAAAACAATCTACTTCTCGAGCTACGGTATTGATGCCAAAAACGGGAAGGATATTTATAAGGTTATCAAGAATAAAAAGGGAGAATGGTCAGAGCCTATCAGCCTGGGAACGCCCATTAATACGGCATCTGATGAGGATTATCCTTTTATTTCATCCGATGGGAAAACTCTTTACTTCTCCAGCAAAGGGCATAACAGTATTGGAGGATATGATGTGTTTAAATCCGTCTATGATTCCTTAAAAGGAAGCTGGTCGCAGCCCGTTAATATGGGGACTCCGGTGAATTCTGCCTTCGATGATTTATTTTATGTCGTAGATACTATGGGCAACGCCAACTTCTCTTCGATGCGGGAAAGTATGATAGGGAATATTGGGTTTTATAAAATGATTATCTCCGAACGCCCTCTCGATTATACAACCATTAATGGTACGCTAACCACCGATATTCTTAGTGATTCAAAAGAAGCAACAATTTCCATTTTAAATTACAATGATGGCAGTGTAGCAGATGTAATCAAGACAGATTCTTCTACCGGGAAGTATGTACTGAAAGTGAAGCCAGGCAAGGGTTACACGCTCGTCGTAGAGAAGAAAGAATACTTGCCCCATGCAGAAAATATTTATGTTCCCGAACAGGCTGTCGAGCATGATTTAGGGCAGCAATTGCAACTATCAAATAATGATTCGGTAGAGAAACTAAACATCTCGAATTACTTCTCCATTCTTGAAGATAATAACGATCCAAACAGCACAGTCAAAACAGAAGAAATCGCCAGTAAGTTCAAGCATGACGACAATTATAAAGAAAAACTAAAACCTGTTACCATTAATGGGAATAGTATTAACGTAACGCCTCCGGTTAATGACATTAGTGCCCAAGCTAAAACCCTTACAGCATCTATGTTTACACCGAGCAATGCAGTAGTTAATGATTCTAAGGATACGGTATCAACTACATCAAAAGCTAATGTTGCCAGTGGGACATCTTCCATCGAAACTCCTGCAAAAAAGGATGAAATAAAGACGGAAATTTCAAAGCCGGAAAAGGAAAATATCATTACCTCAAAGACTACCAATAATCAATTGGTAAGTATTGCATACAATGATGCAACAGCTACTCAAAACGAAGCAAGGGAGATGAAAAAGAATGCCGCAATAGCAGACAATATAGGAAGGCAAAGAGATAGCATCGCGGATAAATTAGATAAAGAGATTGTTACTTTGACAAAGAAGATGGAAGTTGAAAAAAGCCCTGCGATGAAACAAAACTTGAAGGATAGTATTCGACTAAAGCGAGATGAAACATCGGAAAAAAGAGAGGAAGCAAAGGTAGCTTACACATTATCGAATGAATATAAAAATGATGGCGATAAATTTCAAAAAGATGCTGATGAAAGTTTTGCTACTGCAAAGGCTTTGGAGACTTCAGCTGAAGGAACTAAGGAAACAAATAAGCAAGTTGTTGCAAAGAAAAATGCTGATAAAAGTAGTTCCGTCTCTATTGGGAAAAAAGTTACAGGAACAAGTTCTAATGACCTTGTTTTAAAGGCAGCGACGAACTATTCTGAACAATCGAAAGAGAAACAAAAGGCTGCTGATAGTGTTACAATGGCTGCAAATATGCTTAAACAAGAATCCGCCTATCTAACTAATAAAGCTAACGACACAATTAACAAAGCCATTAAAACGCCCGAACCGGAAAAGACTCGATTGAGAAAGAAAGCTGCTGAAATGGAGCGACAATCTGCTCAAAAGCAAATTGAGGCGGATCAAGCAGTGGCACATTCTAAGCAATTAAAGGATTCCGCTTTGATTGAACAAAAAAAGGCGGAAATAGCTAAGACTTTTGCTAATATTATTCTCAACAAAAATGCCGACACAACAACCGCGACAATTGCTCCTATAACTTCTGATAAAACTGTCAACAAGAATGAGGATAAAAGAGTTGATGAAACGAAAGATTTAGCTGCAATCAATAAAACTGATTCCATTTCCCATGCGGATTCTTTGTTCAAAATTAATGAAAAGATAACTAAAGAAAATCTTAAAGATGTTGCTGCAATTGCTAATGAAAAGAAGGCGGATACTTCATCTATTTCAGCGACTAGTAATAAGAAAAAGGATAGGGATCTTAATCCCCCTTCTATAGATTCGGCTAAGAGTAATGATATTAAAAAAAATAAGGACATTGCTAAAACTACTGTTATTCCAATTGATTCAAAGTCTAAGGATGAGAATGACTCAAAAGTCGCGGCATCAGGAGATAGTACAGCTGCAATTGCTAAAGCTGATTCATTGAATTTTCAAGCTAAGAGATTAAATTACCAGTCTCAACAACTCTTTGCAAAAGCCAAGGTAACAAAGAATCAAAAGGAGAAATTGAAGATTATGAAACAGGCTGAAAGTCTTAGTGATTCATCTGTTGAGAAGCAAAAACAGGCTGATGTAGCGAGTGCTTATGTTGAAGAATTAAGAAAGAGAGAAGTGGTAAATGAAGTTGTTAAAAGTGAGCCTCAAAAGGATAGTAAAGTAAAGGATATTATTGTAAAAAATCAAGCAACTACTGCAGCTAAAGAAGTGAATAATACTAACAAGGAAACACAGGTTGAAAGAAATGAAAATAGTGAACCTAAGAAGAATGAAATAATCAATCAACCTAAAGTAAATTCTGATTCTTTAGCTGCAATTAATGAATCTAAAGTCAAACAAAAGGAGGTTATAAAATCATCAATGCCAAATAAGGAAAAAGACATAAACATTCCGGCTTCAAATAATTCCAAGCAATCTGAATCTATCGCAGCACAGGCTGTTCAGCTTGACATCGTGGCTGATAGTTTATCAAATCAATCTAAAGATTTGTATGCAAAGGCTAAGACGATTGAAGATAAATCTGAACGGAGAAATATTAATATGCAAGCCTATAATCTTCAGACAGAAAGTGTCAATAAACATCAGCAAGCGGTTGAAAAAAGGAATGAAATTGAGCAGTTAAATTCGGGAAATAAAACAAGTGATGTTGCAGTTATAAAACCTATTGACAATAGTATAGATAAGTCCCCAAAAAGTAATGCAACGGATACTAAAATAAATTCAAATCAATCATTACACTCTTCGACTAAGGGGGATATTATTGCGACTAAAAGTGATAAGAAAGAAGAGGCTAATAATACTCGTATTTACGACCAAAAGTTTGATACCATATCCAATAAAACAACAGCAATAACCCCGTCAATTACTTCTATTGATTCTGTATTTGATAAGAATAATCCCGAATATCCGAGGTACATACAGTTAGTTGCTTCGGCTAAGGAAAAGAGGAAGGTAACAGAGGCAGAATTTGCGAAGGCGGTTGAGCTAGAAAATCAGGCTAAGGATGATCAGAAACAAGCCAAGGATAAATTTGATGAAGCCAATAAAACAAAGAAGAAAAAACAAAAAGCAGAGTTAAATAAAATGGCTAAGAATTTGCAGCATGATGCCGAAATCAAGCAACATGATGCCGATAGTATTTATGTTGTTGCAAAGGATTTGGCAAGAGTATCGGATAATCAAAAAGCGGAGGCAATAATGCTAAAAGAAAAGCTCACAACGACCGTTGTTGCCAACAAATCTGACTTACCGAATAAAGATACTTTAAAAATTATTAACGACAAACTAAAGGAAGAAAAAGCAAATACCTCTTCCAATAAATATGTCTTTAACATTAGCAAAGAGAAGACTGTCAACAATGAAATAAAACCAATTCCTCATAACGAAAAATTACCGGATGGCTTGTATTTTAAAGTACAGATTGGGGCATTCCGAGCACCTGTTTCGGGAGATGCTTTCAGAGGCTTACAACCTGTTACCTATGAGGACGGACCTAATGGGTGGTTGCGCTATACTGCGGGTTTATTCCAGACTTTCGAGAGTGCTAATTTGGCTAAGAAAGAGATTAGAGCAATGGGTTATCGGGATGCTTTTGTGGTGGCATACAGAGATGGAAAAAGGATTTCTATATACGATGCGGGCTTACTAATTCATGCCCTCACTTCGCCTCAACAGCAAACCTATCAGTTTGTTTATGTCGAGGAAACGAAGGTGCTTAAAGCCAACAATATCTATCCTGAAAAGTATGCCCCAGAAGCTAACGACATTAATCTTTATACCTTCAGGAATGCGGTAAAAACCTCCCCGGTGGCGGCTATCAAAACCCCTATTGATGTCCCGAATAACGCATCTAACACCGCTGTTCAAAACAACAACACGCCTACCAACACCTCTTCTTTTAACATTAAAAATAATGAAGGATTGTTCTACACGGTTCAGGTTGGTGTGTATGGAAATGCGACTCCGCCTGGTATTCTTGAATCATTAAAACCATTAAATACCGAAGTTACTGCCAAGGGTTATTATCGTTTTTTATCGGGGCTTTATAATTACTTTCCTCCTGCCGATGCAGCTAAAAACAACATCGCGAGGACGCTTGTTCCGGATGCTTTTGTGGTTGCATATTACAAGGGTTCCAGAATCAATTTGAACCAAGCCCGAGAGTTGGAAAAGACCGTTATCCCAATGAAATTCACTACGCCGATTCCTCCGACAAAAACTCCAGAACCCGCACCGGTAAAGGCAAACCCGATTGTTATTATTAAAGACACTACGCCTGTTCAACCCCCGAAGCAACCCGAATTTAAAGCTACCGAAGAAACGATTGATGCGGCTACGATCAGCTTCAAAGTGCAACTCGGGGCATACCGCGAGCAGGTGCCGTTTGAGGTGGTGGATCTGTTCTTAAAATTAAGCAACAAAGGTATTTCCCACACCAAGGATGCTGATGGTTTGACCTATTATTTTGCTGGTTCGGTAAGGGATTACGATACTGCGGTTCAGCTACGAAATATGGTCGTGAATGCGGGTATCAAAGATGCTTTTGTGGTCGCTTTTAGTGGCGATAAAAAAATTACTATCGAGCAGGCTAAGAAGAATTTAAAATAAGATACTCCCTTTTTTCGGGCTTGATAAAGATGATGAATATCTAAGAATGTTCATCGCGACTTATTATCTTTTATTCCCGAGAAAGGTACCGAAAATAGCGGTTCTGTTTTCACATTTCGCCTCCTATCGGTCGGTATTCGGTGGTATTTATTGGGGAATCTTGATCAGATGATTCGGTATCGTCATTATCGTATTATTCATCGCCTCTATCTTATTAAATACCTCGATAATCGGATGCCATTCCTCCATTTTATCATTCCAAGTCGAGACCTTGAAACAATGAATCGTACCCATTAACCACTTAATTGAAGTGAAAGACTATTTTAGTATAATGATTAACTACTTTATTAAGGTAAAAGACTAATTCACTAATATGAAAGACTAATTGCCAGACATGAAGTGGTCTTTCATGTCTGGTAATTAGTCTTTCATATTAGTGTTTTAGTCATTCATTATACTAAAATAGTCTTTCATTATACTTAATGAGTCATTCATTATACTAAAATAGTCTTTCACTTCAATTAAGTGGTTAATGGGTACGATTCATTGTTTCAATATCTCGACTTTTGGCTTCAGAATCGCGATTAGCAGCTAAAAGGAGGCTGAATGGAATACAACAGAGGCAGTATTGTGTATAAGAAACGAGTCTTTGAACCAACAGATCGCGATTCCCTGAATGAATACCGAGAGAAGGTATCTGCATGATGCTTTTCTTGGTACCAATCCGAGTATTTTTTGATGAGAGAAAACGTATCTTTGGATAAAGATTGCGAATGATCGAGAACGGATAATCGAACGCCAACAATTTTCTTAATTTCGCCGCCATAGAATTAAAAAACACGCCATGAACATCGTACAACATAAATTAAATACCATCGAAGAGGCTCTGGAAGACATCAGGCAAGGTAAAGTAATCATCGTAGTGGATGATGAGGACCGCGAAAACGAGGGCGACTTCGTAACTGCTGCCCGCAACGCGACGCCTGATATTGTGAACTTTATGGCGACCCACGGCAGAGGCTTGATTTGTGCCTCGATTACCGAAGAACGGTGCGCGGAATTGGCATTAGATATGATGGTTACGAAGAACACCTCGTCGCATGAAACACCATTCACCATCTCGGTGGATTTGTTGGGACATGGCTGCACGACAGGCATCTCGGCAAGCGATAGAAGCAAGACGATTCAGGCTTTAATTAATCCTGAAACCATGCCAAAAGATCTGGGCAGACCGGGACATATTTTCCCTTTGAAAGCAAAGCATGGCGGTGTTTTAAGAAGAGCCGGACATACGGAAGCAACGGTTGATATTTCATCCTTAGCCGGCTTCGAAGCGGCGGGAGTGCTGGTAGAAATAATGAATGAAGACGGTACGATGGCGCGTCTGCCGAACCTTTTCAAGATAGCCGAACGATTCGATTTGAAGATAATTTCGATAGAGGATTTAATCAAATACCGCCTCTCGAAAGAGAGCCTTATTGAGAAGGAAGTAACGGTGAATTTGCCGACAGCCTGGGGCGATTTTAAGTTAATCGCTTACAAACAAATCAACACCGATCAAGAGCACCTTGCTATCATCAAAGGCACATGGGAGAAGGACGAAGCGGTGTTGGTAAGGGTACATTCGTCATGCCTTACCGGTGATATTTTCGGGAGTTGCCGCTGCGATTGCGGACCTCAACTTCATAGAGCCTTGAAGATGATTGAAGAAGCCGGGAAAGGGGTTTTAGTTTACATCAATCAAGAGGGAAGGGGCATCGGATTGTTGAATAAATTAAGGGCATACAAACTGCAAGAAGAAGGAATGGATACGGTGGAGGCAAATATTGCTCTCGGGTTCAAGATGGATGAAAGGGATTACGGGGTGGGTGCTCAAATATTAAGGAATTTGGGCGTAACGAAAATGAAATTAATGTCGAATAACCCGACGAAGCGAGCGGGCTTGATAGGATATGGTCTGGAGATCGTGGAAAACGTACCGATTGCAATAAAATCGAACATCCATAACAAGGATTATCTCAACACGAAACGGGATAAAATGGGGCATGATTTAGAAGGTGAGAAGTAATCACCGATAATCTTTAATTTTGTCCCCTTCAATAACAAATAACTTATGGCACAACAAAAGAAATTAACGAAAAAAGAGAAGATAGCATTAGCACAAACATCTAATCCTATCACTACCGAAAAGAAAACCAGCAAGAACCAATTGAAGCTTGCATTAGGAGTAATTGTTGCCGTGTTTAGCTTCTTGCTTTATGCGCAAACTATTCCTTATACCTACACTTTAGACGATTATTCCACGATAAAAGAGAACCATGTCGTGCAACAAGGCTTTAGTGGTATCGGAACATTGTTGCATACCTCCTATCGCTACGGATATTGGGCAAGTAATGATGAACTATACAGACCCTTATCTCTTGTTATGTTCGCAATAGAGTGGCAATTAGCACCTGATATTCCGGCATTCGGGCATTTTATTAATATATGTTTGTATGCCTTGTGCGGTTTCTTATTATTTAATTTCCTATCCCGATTATTCAAAAATAATTTAGTCATTTCATTCATCGGAACACTCTTATTCATGGCGCATCCTGTGCATACCGAAGTAGTTGCGAATATAAAGAGCGGCGATGAAATTCTTTGTCTTATCTTTTCCATATTAACAGTTCAATGGTTGTTGGATTATCTTGAAAAGAACACTACTCCCAAACTCTTTCTCTCTATCTTCGCATTCTTCTTAGCGATGATGGCAAAGGAAAGCGCGATAACCATGATTGCAGTCATACCTATCTTGTTATTTACCTTTAAAAACCTCCCGAGAAACAAGAATATCACCGCCGTCTTACCTCTTTTTCTCGCCGTCTTCGTGTATATGGCTTTACGTGGAAATGCATTAGGAGGCATTGTCAATACAAAGTCTGTTTTACCCATTGATAATGTACTTGCCAGTGCGCCAAACTTCTTTATTCGCGGGCCAAATGCAATGTATGTCTTAGGTCGTTATCTTATTTTAATTGTATTCCCGATACACCTTTCAGACGATTATTCTTTCTCTGAAATTAACCTCCTGCCGCTCTCCGATTGGCGTATACTTTTATCTGTTGTGGTATATATCTGCATTGCTGGTTATGCTGTTTATAAAATAAGAGAAAAAGATACCATCGCATTTGCCATTTTATTCTACTTAATCACCATCTCCATCGTGTCAAATATTGTGGTCATCATCGGTACGGTAATGGCAGATCGTTTAACCTTTATGCCTTCTTTAGGATTCGCGTTGGTGGTAGCACTTTTATTAACCAAACTTTTCAAAACAGAGAACATCACTACCGCAAATACTTCGATTGGCGAGTTCTTTAAAACCAATTCAAAAGTAATAGGAGTAGCTTGCATTATATTGGCTTTATATTCCTTCAAAACTGTTACGCGAAATCCGGTATGGTACGATAACATGTCCCTTTATCTATCAGGCATTGTGGATGGTCCGAACAGTACCCGTAATCATTATCTATATGGCATTGAATTAAAGAACAGAGATGCAAAAAACGAGAAGGATTCCGTGAAGAAAGATGCCATTTACAAACATGCCATTGCGGAATTAAAAATAGCTACGCAACTATACCCACAAAACTTCGATGCTTACCGCGATATGGCGGTTATTTATCATAAAATGCGGGACACTGTTGCCGCTTATGCGAACTATGATTCGGCATTAAAATACAACCGCGCGGATGATAAAACATTTAATAATCGTGGCGTGATTTTCTTTGAAGGAGGGCAGTACCAACGGGCTTTGGATGACTTCCAAAATGCTGTTCGGTGGAACCCTCGCTACTCTGATGCATGGAAAAATCTGGGTAGTTGTTTCGGCACTTTCGGGCAGTACCAAAAAGCCATTGATAACTTCAACGAATCGTTGAAATATGAGAAGGATAATGTCAGTCGCGCCAGCACTTATCACATGATGGGCATCACTTATAATTTTATGAAAGATGAAGTTGATGCAAACGATTGCTTTGCCAAAGAAAAGCAAGCACAAGCCGCGGCAGGAGGCAAATAATCTTCTTAAAAGTAATTTTAGCACCCCATAATTTAGGCAACTTTTGCCCTGTCCGAGGGTGCTTGATGGGGATATAATTCGGGATCGTTAAGTTTCGAGGGATGTCCTTTTCTTCGTCGTTTCGGTCTCAAATACTTTGTTGGAGAAGGACTTTTTTTATCATGCCGCGAATAGTCTTTTTAATCCTCTTTTAGTCTGTTTTTGGTCGTTTTAACCCTGTTTTGATGCCCTGAGAAGTAGCTAAAGTGTTGATTGGTATAAGCAAAACATGCATAGGAGGATTTCCGATGAAAATGGTCGCAATCTAGTCGGAAATGGTCGCAGTCACGATGAAAATAGTCGCAATCTAGTCGGAAATGGTCGCAGTCATGATGAAAATAGTCGCAGTCACGACGAAATCATTCGCAGCCGAGTCGGAATCCCTCTTATTCAGAATTTTATTCCAAAGAAGCCACATTTTTATGCTCTTAATTTGTTCCGTTTTGCAGGCATTAATTCTCCAAATTATTAGATAAAAATTGTAGTCATTTAGTAGATGAATCTGAAGTTTATGAAAAAATAATTTGTCGTGTAGCATTCCTTTTGTCATCCTTATTTTTATCAAATACTTCATCATATTATTATCCTTAATTATACTAATTTCGCCCCAAATTATATGAAAAGAAATATGAAAAATAAATTACTGATGGCGTTCCTTTTTATAGGTACTACCATCGTTGCGCAGCAGAATAAAAAAGACATCACGCTGGATGATATATGGAAAAATAACACCTTCAAAGCCGAGACTGTGAACGGAATTACATCCATGAAAGATGGCTTGCATTACACTACTTATGCCGATGGCGCGATACTTCGGTATGAATATAAAACAGGCAAATTGGTTGATACCATTCTCTCCGAAAAATCATTAAAAGAGAAGATAAATATTGGCGATTATCAATTTAATGCTGACGAAAGCCGCATCATTATTAAGACTGATGTCGTGGCTATTTATCGCCGTTCTTATAAAGCTATTTATTATATTTATGATCGTAAGGCAAAGAGCCTGACTCCTGTGTCTGACAAGGGAAAGCAGCAGTATGCCTCGCTTTCTCCTGATGGAAATAAAGTGGCGTTTGCAAGAGATAATAATCTTTATGTAAAAGACCTCGTCAATGGTTCGGAAAAGCAAGTAACGTATGATGGAAAGCTGAATGAAGTAATCAATGGTTCTTGCGATTGGGTGTATGAAGAAGAATTTGAATTTGCTCCCGCTTTTTTTTGGAATAATGATGGGAATTTTATAGCCTTTTATCGGTTTGATGAACGCAAAGTTCGGCAGTATCAGATAGCAAAATACGGTTCGCTTTACCCGGAAGAATATATCTATAAATATCCGAAGGCGGGAGAGGCAAATTCGTTGGTAAATATTTATGTTTATGATATAAGATCTGGGAAGACGAACCAATTCAATACAGGACCGGATTCGGACATCTATATTCCAAGAATAAAATGGACGCAAGACCCGAATACGCTATGTATTTATAAGATGAATCGTCATCAAAACAAGCTGGAATTATTGCTTGCCGATGCTTATACAGGGAGAACGACTATCTTACTTACAGAAGAGAATAAGACCTATATAGAGATTACCGACAACATGGTTTTCCTGAAGGATAAGCAACACTTTATCTGGTCGAGTGAGGGGGAAGGTTACCATCAGCTATACCTTTATAAAATGGATGGTAAGTTAGAGAATAAAATTACTACGGCTAAGGCGGATATTACTAACTTTTATGGCGTAGATGAAGCAACTAAAACGGTTTATTATCAGAGTGCGGAGCCGACTCCTATGGAACGCCATATTTTCTCTATCAAAACCGATGGAACGAATAAGAAACAACTGACAAATTATAAGGGAACCGATCGGGCGGACTTCTCTTCTAATTTTAAATACTTTATAAACTTCCATACCGATGCCAATTCGCCGGAATATATATCCTTAAATACCAATGATGGTAAGCCGGTTCGGACATTAGAGGACAATGCCAAATTAAATATAAAGCTCCAGGATTATAATATCCAGAAAAAAGAATTTATCACTATAAAAACTCCCATTAATGTAGACCTTAACGCCTGGATTATTAAGCCTAAGGGCTTTGATGCTACCAAAAAGTACCCTGTTCTTATGACTGTTTACGGCGGACCTGGTGCAAACACAGTCAATGATTCCTGGGGCGGTCGGGATTACTTCTGGCATCAGCTTTTATCAAACAATGGGTACATAATTGTATCGGTTGATAACCGCGGAACAGGGAATCGGGGCGAAGAGTTTAAGAAATGTACTTATCTTAACATGGGAAAGCTGGAAAGTGATGACCAAATAGAGGCTGCTAAATTCCTCCAGATGCTTCCTTTTGTAGATGCCTCCAGAATAGGTATCCAAGGGTGGAGTTATGGTGGGTTTATGACCGCGCTTTGTATGACAAAGGGTGCCGATGTATTCAAAACCGGCATCTGCGTTGCCCCCGTTACGAATTGGCGATACTATGACAACATTTATACAGAGCGATACATGCAAACGCCACAAGAAAACCCGAAAGGATATGACGAAAACTCCCCTATCTATTACGCTGATAAATTAAAAGGAAAGCTATTATTGATTCATGGTACGGCGGATGATAATGTTCATTTCCAAAACTCGATGGAGTTTGTCAATGCTTTGATAAAGGCTAACAAACAGTTCGACACGTTCTTCTATCCGAACAAAAATCATGGCATTTCGGGAGGAAATAGTAGGCAACATTTGTATCAGATGTGGTTAGATTATTTACAGAAGAACTTATAATAAAATATTCTTATCAGGGGGCGGTATTTATTTAATAAAATTAAATACTAATCCATAGCCAAGCCCCGTTTTACCATTCAAAATACGAACCAAGCTAACCAAATTATTCATGAAAAACAAACTTCTGATAATCGCCCTTATCGCCATCGTTTTTATTAATAAAATACATGCGCAGGACTATGCTACCGGGCAAAAACATTATAACAATTATGTCGGCGTAGGTGCCGGATTCACGACGGGCTATGGGTTTTCGTACCGATATATTCCCGAAAATTTCGGGGCGATGGTCAATTTCGCTCCGTACTATCAAAAAGACGACAATTCTACAGTAAGTTTCGGCATTACGTTATTGCAAAGGCTTCGCGAGTCTAAAGATGCCGGGCTTTACTTCTATTTTGCCAACTCTGTCTTCTACAAAAAAGAATATACTCCAGCCTCTGGCTACGGAACTTATCCCGGGCAACGATATGTTAAAACAAATTCGACCTATAATACAGGTCTCGGCTTGGATTTGCAATTATATACCGGCACTTCTCCTATCGTTGTCGATTTAATGGGAGGTTTTGGCGGATACGACAGCTTCCAAACCATTACGGTAACTGCCGAATTTGCCTTTTACTATCGGCTTTGATAAAAAAGGAAGCCTTTCCCTCCAAATTGTAATCCCAAAACCTGATGAAACGATAGGAATTCCAATTCTCAAAACCTATCAGGTGAAAAAACCTGTCAGGAACATGGAAAGAATCACCATTCGGGTGTCAGGGACATCATTAATCCTGATATAAACCATCCGTTTTACCTTTAATTTCTTCATCTATTGTGCTATTTATATGGTATTACTAATGAATGTACTTACAGTTTTTGTCATCGCTATCGTGAATACTGTTATAGCTATTATAATAACTGCTTTTACAATTGTAATAGCTGCAATAACTATTGTGATAACTACAATAACTATTGTGATAACAGCAATAACTATTGTGATAACCGCTTTTACCATTGTGATAACAACAATAACTATCGTGATAACAGCTTTTACTATCCTTTTCGTCCGTCATCATATATGAAAACGTATAATTGGTATCCTAAGGATACCTTTTACATATGTTATTATTGCAGTAACGATAGAAAATATCGCCCAAGGTATCGTTATGGTCATATTTACTATTGCTAAAGCAATAATTACAATAGTTAATACAATAATAACTATTACGATTGTCCGTTTTCATATATGATGACGGATAATTTATATTGTAATAACTCGGCGGCATATACACCGAACAAAATGTATGTACACATTCATTATTATTACCTAAAGAACCCTTCCAAACACTATTAAATACCCTCTGGACGAGATCATTACTACCCCTATTTACTACCGAAACTGCCTGTATAAGATCACATTTCACACGATTTAGATAGTTATTCCCAAGAATAGACCTCTATTATAAATCATCGTTTACTACCGAATAAAAAAAGATGCCGTCCCTCCGAGATTGTTATACGATCATTGAAAAGACAACAATGAAAGAGGTCTAATATCTGTTTAAACTATGGTTTAGCCCGATGAAACCATCGTTTCGCTGGATAAAAGTATAGACCATTCTTAGTAAATAAGTCTTTTTTGGGATTATTTATGAGAGATTTCCTTCGATATATAATCAAATATCAAGGTAATATCGTAGGATTATGCAGAGAATATCGGGAAAACCTTACCGAATTTCAGTAAATAGGTACCGTTTTGGCTCAAAATGACTTACAACCACTTTTCTTGCTTATACCAGGCGATGGTTTCCATCACGCCCCGCTCCAAATCATACTCCGGTTTGAAATTGAAGTCTAAGAAAAGGTCATCCGTGAATACTTTCCAATTCGTACTCTCAAATTCTTTCACCCGCTCACTATTTAAGGTCGGAATTTGATTAAATAACCCGAAACTTTTCTCTAAAGTAAACGCCAAAGCCTTCACCACCGCGACCGGCATCGTAAGTTTGATGGTTTTTTTATTCAGCCCCTGCTTAATATAAGTATTCAACAGGCTCGATTCATAGCTTTTTCCGTCCGAAACAAAGTACGATTTGTTAATAATATCCCTCTCCAACGAATCCAGCATCAGCGTTACCAAATCCTTGACATAAATAAAGGTAAGATGCTGTGGTTTCCTCCCGATATAGAATTCAAAACCATTATTTACCATCTGGAAAACCGTGAAAAGATCCCGCTCCCTCGGACCATATACCGTCGTGGGGCGAAAAATAATAAAAGGAAAGTCATTCAGAGTAGCAAAATATTCTTCGGCAACTAATTTACTCTTTCCGTAACTACTTACCGGCATCGGCTTATGAGTATGATTGATCGGCTCTAATGTTTTTGGATTGCCCGGACCAAAAGCGGCGAGCGAACTTACCTGAATAAACTTTTTCGGGATCGTTTTTGTGGTAATTAATGCTTCGACAAAATGTTTTGTATTAAGATAATTGACATCGTAATAATGCTGAATATTATTTGCCTTCGTAATCCCCGCTCCGTGAATAATAAAATCGAAACCGCCGTTATTTTCTTGGGCAAAATCGTCAAGACTTTTGGTAAGATGATTGGTATTCCCGAAGTCGAGAGATAAAAATTTAATCCGTTCATCAGGAAGATACTTGCGGCTGCTACTTCCGCGGATTCCGGCATATACTTCGTAGCCTTTTTTTAAGGCATCTTCCACCAAGAAGCTACCAACAAAGCCGCTAGCACCAGTAATCAGAACTTTCTTCATACTATCTTCTTCTCAAAGATACGATATGTTTTATAAGGCTTCGCATTGATGGAAATTAAGGGAGAATTCATCTCCTTATTGTTCTCTAAAATCCAGGAAGCCTCTGCATATTTAAGTTTTTTCTGTTGGGCGGTTTCCATGTTCTTAGCATAAAACACGACGTCTATACCCAGCTTCCGATATTCCTCCAACACCCCCAATGTAATCACACGTACGCTGGATATTTTGCTCTTATTTAATACTAATTTTAACAGCCCCGTCGGGAATAACCTGCCCCGCTTGATGGTTTTGAACACCTCGTTCACATTCGGAATAGTTAATGAGAACGCGATGACCTTTCCGTTGTCTTCGGCTACATACGCGAAGTCTTTATCTAATATCATTTTCATATCCTTAGCCTGGAATTTGAATTCGTCATCCGTCATCGGCACAAAACCCCAATTTTTATCCCAGGCAGCATTATAAATTTCCTTTACTTTGGCTACTTCGTTGTTAAAATCCTTCATATTTATCTTGCGGACGGTAATGTTTCTTCTCTTCAAACGCTCCTCAATCCCTTTTGCTAATCGCAATAGCTTTTCCGGCATATCCATCGGGTCCAGGACGTATGCAATCAGGTCCATTTGCTTAGTAAAACCATATTTATCTAAGAAGGTTTTGTAATAAGCCTTGTTATAAGTCATCATAATTACAGGCGCAGAATCCAAACCTTCTACTAATAAGCCGCAAGTTTCATTGGTAGAGAAATTTGTAGGTCCTATAATGTCCGTCAAGCCTTCCTTTTTAATCCAATCGTTAGCGGTATCGAGTAATTTCTTAGCCACTTCATAATCATTTATAACATCGAAGAACCCGAAGAAGCCGACTTTGGTTTTCGCGTATTCATTATAATTATTATTCCTTATGGCGGCGATTCTTCCTACCACTTTTCCATCGCGTTCAGCAAGAAAAAGATCCGCCTTGGAATGCCAAAAGAAAGGATTCTTCTTAGGATTCATCAAATCGCTTTGCGCCATGTAAAGTTCAGGCACATAGTTCGGATCATCGGCATATAAATCATGAACGAAGTCAATAAACTTCTTCTTATCGGCTCCGTTTTCGACTTTTTTGATTGTTATTTCCATAATTATATCATTATTAAGGTTATTTGGGATGGCGTAGCTGTCATCTTTGCCAGCAAAGCTATCATCTTTGCCAGCAAAGTTGTCGTCTTTGCTAGCGTAGACGTCATCTTTGCCAGCGTAGTTGTCGTCTTTGCCGGCGTTGGCGTCATCATTGCCAGCAATGGCGTCATCATTGCCTTATAAGTTATCATCGTCGCCAGCATGGTTGGAATGATTGCCGGCATTTGTCGCCTGAAATTCGAATAATTCCAGTTCCTTTGCAATCATATAAATCTTCTCCAACGTCTTATCAATTTGTTCCTTGGTATGGGTCGCCATGAGGGAAATTCGTATCAAAGAAGAATCGCTTTTCACGGCAGGGCTAACCACAGGATTCACAAATATCCCCTCATCGAACAGCCGCTTCGTGAACATAAAAGTTTTCATGTTATCGCGAATATAAATTGGGATAATCGGAGTCTCGGTAATGCCCAAATCGAAGCCTTCTTTCTTTAATTCCGCTATCATGTAATGGGTATTTTTCCAAAGGTTCACGATGCGTTCCGGCTCACGCTGAATAATATCCAAAGCCGCCATCGCGGTAGCCGCAGAAGCAGGGGGAATGCTTGCACTGAATATCAAAGCGCGGGCATGGTGCTTAAGGTATTTAATAATATCTGCATTCGCCGCCACGAAGCCCCCGAGGGATGCCAAAGACTTGCTGAAAGTGCCCATAATCATATCCACCTGATCGGTCAAACCATAATGATCTGCCGTGCCCTTACCCGTCTTCCCGAGAACGCCTAATGAATGGGCATCATCCACCATAACGGCAGCATCATATTTCGCGGCAAGAGCCATAATTTGAGGGAGTTTGGCGATGTCGCCTTCCATACTAAAGATACCATCTACAACGATTAATTTAATCTTATCGGCAGGTAATTTCTTTAGCAAATCTTCCAAGTCATTCATGTTATTATGGCTGAATTTTAAGACCTTCGAAAACGATAATCTGCTGCCCTCAATAATCGAAGCATGATTCAATTCATCCAGAATAATATAATCATGCCGACCCGTCAAGGTTCCCACCACGCCAAGGTTTGTTTGATAGCCGGTACTGAAAACCAAGGACGCTTCCTTGCCCACAAAGTTCGCCAGTTTTTCCTCCAATTCGATGTGAATAACCGATGTCCCATTCAAGAAACGCGAGCCGGAACATCCCGTGCCGTACATATCAATCGCCTTCTTCGCGGCAGCCTTCACTTCGGGATGATTATTCAGCCCCATGTAGCTGTTCGAGCCGAACATAAGGACTTTTTTTCCTTCGATCATCACCTCGGTATCTTGCCCCGAACCCACCTCGCGGAAGTAAGGATAAATCCCCAATGCCTTCACTTCTTCCGGCGCGGTATAGGCTTTCATTTTCTTCTCAAGTGCTCTCATTTATCTGTCTGTTTTAAGTTTACTATTATGTTTTGTTTCATTCATTTTATGTCCTTCGGAATCGCTTTTTGCGGCTTCATTTTTTTGGTAAGGGGTCAAAGATATATTTTCTTCCGTTAATCAGCCAAAAATTAATGGTCGGTAACGGGAAATATCCGACCGGAAAAAGGAAATCTCCGACCGGAAACAGGAAATCTCCGACCGGAAAAAAGAAATCTCCGACCGGAAAAAGGAAATATCCGACCGGAAAAAAGAAATATCCGACCGGAAAAAAGAAATATCCGACCGGAAAAAAGAAATATCCGACCGGAAAAAAGAAATATCCGACCGGAGAAAGGAAATATCCGACCGCATCTTTCCCAAATCCGGTCGGCTTTTTTCCCTTTTCAAAGCCCTAAACAAATGGTTTGATAGTGTAAAATCCACTCGTGATACACTATTATTATTCCTAATATGAATGCAAAAAAGGAGGCGATGAACACCGCCGCTGCCGCAATATCCTTCGTTTTTTTAGCTAAGGGATGGTACTCGGGAGAAACCAAATCAACGAGGTATTCGATGGCAGTATTTAATGCCTCCGTAATCCAAACCAAAGCAATGGCGACAACGAGCATAAACCAACTCAAAACCGAAATATGGAAGAAAAATCCTGCCGCAAGTACCGCCACCGTAGCGAATAAATGTAGCCAAGTATTGTGTTCGGTTCTGAATAATATTTTAATGCCGTTGAAGGCATATCCGAAGCTGTTGAATCGCTTTTTAATAGAGAATGATTCCTGGTTTTTATGCATCAAATCAATGATAATCGGAATGAAAAAAACCTCTTATTTCTCTTTCAAAACAAACTTCCTTTCGCCTGAATCATTGAAGATGCCTGGCACCGGTTTGTTGTTTTTATCCAGCAATTGCAGCGTGATTTTATTATCTCCCATCGGCAAGCCTTCAATCATGTAAGGCACCCATTTCGTAAGGATAAAATCGTTGCCATTGACGGTCGCCTTCACCCTGTTTCCTGTCGGAGAAAGGGTGGTATTCACGAGGTAGAAATCCAACAATAATTTCTTCGTTTCTGCCTCGCCCTTATACTCCCCTTTCGGGCGAGAATAGAAGAGATACGGCGCATTCATATCATAATCTTTCAGCGTATCCGTGCCTTTGCCGGCAACGAGTTGAGTGAGAGTGTACGCGTCCTGATTCTTGATACTTTCGTGGTACGACCGCGACAAGAAACTCAACAATAAATGTTTGCCACTCGGCACAGGGCGTTCAAAGACCGAATCGTAGGAGGCATAATACGGCGTATTATCCAAGATATAATGAATATGCTGACCCTTCATCGAGTTGGCGCATTTCATTTTATAATAACCTTCGGTAAGCATGCCGAGCGTGTAATTCTCGACATGATAATGGAATTTATTATTCCCGATTTTCAACACCGTATCCTTTTTCGGCGATAGCAATTGCAGCTTCGCATCAGGGAATTCCGGAGAGTTCGGAGCCTCCGAAACTTTAATGCCATTCACCTCCTCGGCATAAGGTTTAGGTGGCGGCGGCACAGGGATGGTATCCTTAGTCTTCGCAACATTCGTATTTGTGTTTCCTCCACAAGAGAAAAGGCAAGTTGCAACCGCAACAAACAACATTATTTTGATTACATTTTTCATGACGATAATTTATTTTATGAACCGCAAAATTAGCAAAACAATTGTCTTACCGAATCACGGTAATAAACCCCTTCTGCGCAAAAGCCTTTCCATAGAAATCCGTAGCCGTGAAAAGATAATAATAAGTCCCGTCATGCACCTCTGCTTCGGTGTTGTTGATTTTGCCATTCCAGAAGGTATCGGTGAGCGGCGATTCATAAATCAACTGTCCCCAGCGGTTGAAGATGATGAGGTTGCAATGCGTGTATCCCTTCGCGAGGAACTGAAAATAATCATTCACATCATCGCCATTCGGAGAGAAGACATTCGGGAATTCGAGGTCGCAGATACCCGTGTTTATATCCACAGTCCACACATCGGGAGAGTTGGCGCAGAGCGGACTTTCGTTATAAGCAATCAGCGTTACGTGGAAGGTGCCCGAATCGGGATAGATGATATGATGCGGGTTCTTCGCGGTATCCGTTTCCCCATTGCCGAGCAGCCAGTGAAAGGTAGTTCCGTTGATGCTTGTATTCGTGAAATCAACCTCCAGCGGCACGCAGCCAAAGACCGTACTGGCGGTAAATCTACTCGTTACCTGTATGGGGCTTCCCACTTCTATATAATTCGTTTTCACCTTCGTATTCACATACCTTCCGCATTGCGAAGTATCATTGGTAGCAGTGAGAGTAACCGTGTACTTCCCCGAATCGCTATAGGTATGCACAGGATTCACAGCAGTACTCGTACCACCATCGCCAAAGTTCCAAAGATAATGCACACCATTACTGCTCGTATTCGTGAATTGAATAGTAAGCGGAGCACAGCCTTTGAGGGTATCGGCGGTGAAGGAAGAGGTGACGGTTATTGGAGGGATAATTGTAATAATAATAGTATCCGTTTTACTACATAAATTAACAGAACCAGTAACAAGGTAGGTTGTAGTTGCAGTAGGATGAACTGTAATTATACTATCAGTAAAATTCCCAGGATACCAGTGATAATTAATAGCACCATTAACATGAAGAACGATACTATCTCCTAGGCACATACTTGAATTGCTACTTGTTGTTAGTGATTTTAAAGTACAAGGAAACTCTATTAAATCAGAGGTTGGCAAAGAACCATCTGAACCATTAAAATCATGAATATCGGTATAAGTATTTGTTATAAGATCATATTGAAATAGTGTGCCTTTATTGTTTAATCCTCCCAATCTCGCCATTCCATATAACTTGCCATCACTTGCTTGCATAAGACTTCCAGTTGGATTTTTTCCTGTTGGATAACTGAAATTATATACATTAATGCAAGTATTAGTTGAAATATCAAAACTAAAAATTCCACCACAACCTGTTGAACCTCCATACCAAGTCATACCATAAAGTAAGCCATTGTTTGCCTGAATTAAGCTACCGTGTGGAACAACTCCAATTGCATTTGAAGTATCAAACCTATATAAAATCTGAAGTATATTAGTATTTGGATTAAGGCTGAATATTTCACCCCCTCCAATATTTCCAACAACAGCTCCCAAGCCATAAATTAAACCATTAGTAGCTTGAATAAATCTTGGTGAAGAAGAATTAGTTACAAATATTGTAGTATCCAAATTATATATATCATTATAAACAGAGGTTACAGGATCATAGCTGTAAATTAAACCGTGATGATGAGTTCCACCAGCCCATAATGATCCATAAATTAATCCATTATTCGCCTGCATCAAAGTTGCCACACTACAATATGTAGTGTCAGTAAAATAATGTTCAACAGAATAAATGTTTGTTGAAGGATCAAAACTAAATATCACCCCTTTCCTATTATTCCCCCCGCTATTAGTAGTTCCATAAAACTTATTATTGCTGCCAAGCAAAAGACTTCCATTTGGAAACGTACCCAAAGGACCACTAAAATTATACAAAACCGTGTAAGTGAAAGTGCTTGTATCAATACTAAAAATTACTCCGCTATCATAAGCACCTCCCATTTTTGCTACTCCATATAGAATACCATTGTTATTATATATTGTAAAATATCCTTCAGGATAACCTCCGGTGTTATTATTGAAATCATGAAAGTCTAAGAAGTTTGTTCCGTCACCATATACTTTAAAGGCACTTCCACCAGTAGGAGTCATTCCCCACAATTCTGGAACCTGCTGGGCGGAACAGTGAAGAACGAACACTGAAAAGTGAAGAATGAGTATAACCAGTATCTTTTTCAAGCGCATTTATTGTTTGATTTGAGGAGCAAAAGTAGGAAATTATTCATCTAATAATTTGATGAGAGCATTGCGGAGTTGTTCTTCCCTGGGCAGGTACATTTGATATTTCGCCAGGAGGACTTTGTTGGTGATGCTGGCGGTGGCATATTCCACTAAAATTTCGTTTTTTGTCGCTCCTAAAATAATGCCTACCGGTTCGTTGTCGTCTTCGGTATTTTCTTCTTTTTTAAAGTAATTCAGATAGAGATTCATTTGTCCAATATCTTGGTGGTCTATCTCGCCGCGTTTAAGGTCTATGAGGACAAAGCATTTTAATATTCGATGATAAAACAGGAGGTCTAAGCGGTAGTGTTTGCCGCCTAATGTCATCCGGTATTGTCGACCGATAAACGCAAATCCTTTGCCTAATTCGAGTAAAAACTGTTGCAGGTTATTGATGATTTTCTCTTCTAATTCTCCTTCCAGATATTGATAATGTTCAGGGATATTCAGGAATTCCAGTACGAAGGGTTCCTTCAATAAATCTTCAGCTTCCATTACCTCATGCCCTACATTGGCTAATTTCAAAAAGCCAGCCTTGTCGGTACTCAAAGCAAGGCGATGAAAGAGCATGCTTTTCATTTGGCGTTTCAACTCTCTGACAGTCCATTTATCTTTGACGCATTGCTTGGAATAGAAGCCAATTTCTAATGGGTGATCAGCCTTTATAATTTCTATGTAATGACTCCATGTCAATTGTCCAGACAATGTCTGGACAATTGGGAATTTAAGATAAAAAGACCGGATTTGAAAAAAATTAGAACGGCTGAATCCCTTGCCATAAGCCTTCGTCAGGTCTTTTGAAAGGCGGTCGAATAATTGCGTTCCATACTCGGCTTTTTCATTTCCATGCTGCTCAAACTCTACAATATATTTACCTATCTCCCAATAGGTATTTACCAAAATGGAATTCACTTCTCGGGCAGCTTTTTGCCTCCCTTGACGAAGCAATTTGCCGATGCCGTCTATCAATTCATCGTAGTTATTATTAGTTATTTCCATCGTGCAAAAGTAGAAATTTTTCAGGGAATTAGAATACAATCAAACAAAAAAAATCCTCCCGACTTTCACCGAGAGGACTTATTCATTATTCACCCCTCTCCCCTTGGAGAGGGGCAGGGGTGAGGCTTCTTAAACCACCGGAGGTATCGGCGGAGGCACCGGTTTCAGCGTCATGTGTACCGTATAATGATTCACATGCTTTATTTGAATCGTTATCTCTTCCACAATCGTTACCCGATCCGGTTGCGTAATCGTCAAGATGGCTTTGCCAGAATGTACTTCATCTATTTCCAATTCCCCATGAATATCCGTATCGTCCGTCTTTTTAGTGTTCGAAAGTGTCCCATGCGCATCCGTTATCACCTCATTATTTTCCGTCTTCAAAACCGTAACGATCACATCGGTATGTAAGACTGAAACGGCAGGCAATTCACACAACAGAACCACTTTATCGTAGAAAGTTTTATTAATCGTTTTAAAAGGTCGCACCATAAATAAGAGGTCAGGAATACACTTATTTTCGTTTCTCAATGCCGTTTTAAATGCTGCCGTATCCGCTGGCGATGCCGCATTCACCGATTGCGAAGAGCCGTCAGCAGCCGTAAAGTTGTTGATCGTTGTTTGCAAATGTGTCAAATCCCCCGCGGCTACATAACCCGTCAGGTCGCCGCTATTATTGAACATCAAATCGTGAGCAGCTTGTGCAAGAGCGGTACATTCAACATCGGCAATTCCTAAATAATCCGTAGCAAACGTGTGGCATTGTAAAGCAAAGGCTGGTTTGTTCAATTTAGTAGGACCCCATTTCACGAATGCGTAGCCCGAAAGCAACGCTGCTTCATCCGCCAAAAGGTTTTTCTTTTCCAATTTATCTGCGCTAAAACCTTTATTGTCAATCCCCGCTTTCGAGGCTTTGTCAAGCGTAATAACATGTTTCGCGGCTTGTCCATCCCTTTCAATGACGAAGTTGCCATTGGAGTCATAAATTGTATGGCTCGAAGCCAAGGCGAGGAACGTAAACAGTCCTCCGTTTCTTTCCATTTGTGCGAGTTCTCTGTGATTCATTTTTGTTATTTTAAGTCTATCTTTTAGATTATGGATGCAAATTAACTAAAATTTCTTGTAACTGCCAAATTTTCGGAGAAATTGTTTTGCTTTTTTTGATATAATTAAATGAAAAGTAGAAAAAACAAAGCATTTTGTATTAAAATTATTGGCATTTTAAGTGTAAAACCCATCTACCTCCATGTTTCTGCAATCTACCTCCATGTTTCTACAATCTACCTCCATGTTTCCCCAATCTACGTCCATGTTTCCGCAATCTACGTCCATGTTTCCCCAATCTACGTCCATGTTTCCCCAATCAACAGCCGACTTTCCCCAATCAACAGCCGACTTTCCCCAATCAACAGTCAACTTTCCCCAATCAACAGCCGACTTTCCCCAATCAACAGCCGACTTTCCCCAATCAACAGTCAACTTTCCCCAATCAACAGCCGACTTTCTCCAATCAACAGCCGTTAAACTGCTCCAGACACCAAAAACTGATTTGAATCCCCCGGATTCTTCTCTTAAATAAGGCTTTTAACAATGCTCTCCACCGAAACCCGTTCAGCTTCCGCCTTATAATTTAATACAATACGATGCCGCAGAATACCCGCCGCCACCGCCTGCACATCCTCAATATCAGGAGAATATTTCCCATTGAATATCGCGTTCACCTTCGCCCCAATCACCAAATACTGCGAAGCCCTCGGACCAGCACCCCACGACAGATAAGTATTCACCATCTCCGTAGCCAATGCCGTATTCGGTCTGCTCTTCTGCGCCAAGGTTACCGCATAATTCAACACATTATCCGCAATAGGAATCCTCCTCACCAAGTCCTGAAAATACACAATCTCTTCCCCATGAATAATAACTTTTAACTCCGGTTTATAATTCGAGGTCGTATTCTTCACCACCTGTATCTCCTCCTCAAATTTTGGATAATCCAACCACACATTAAACATAAACCTATCCAATTGCGCCTCCGGCAACGGGTAAGTCCCCTCCTGCTCAATCGGGTTTTGCGTCGCCAACACAAAGAACGGCTTCCCCAAATCATACCGCGTTCCGGCAGCAGTAACAGTCCGTTCCTGCATCGCCTCCAACAACGCCGACTGAGTCTTTGGTGGAGTTCTGTTAATCTCATCGGCAAGGATAATATTCGCAAACAACGGTCCTTTAATAAACCGAAACTTACGAGTTTCATCCAATATTTCCGTCCCGATAATATCACTCGGCATCAAGTCAGGCGTAAACTGAATCCGGTTATACGTCAAGCCTAACGTCTGCGCAATCGTATTCACCAACAGCGTCTTCGCCAAGCCCGGCACACCCACCAGCAAGCAATGTCCCTGCCCGAAGATAGAGATCAGCACATCCTTCACAATATCGTCTTGCCCGATAATCACTTTCCCAATTTCTTTGCGAAGGTCCTTGTAAGTCCCCACCAGGGAATCCACTGCTTCTACATCGGAGTTAAATTTTATATCCATAGTCTTAATTTTTCTTATTTAATTCGTTGTTGCGGTATTCTTCAACCAGTCCTTTATGGCATCGCACTTGCGATAATCTTTCGTGATATTCACAAACGTATTAGCACGCTTCTTCTTCACCCAATCCAGCAAGGCGAGGTTCTGTTTCTCCTGCAAAGCCGCCCCGCGAATCTTCTGATAATCGTCTTTCAAGTTCGCGGTATGCGGAGCTGTTTTCGATTTCACCATCAATACCCGCAACGAAGCCTTGCCCTCTCTGTCAGAATAAGATACAGGCTTCGATAGCTCCCCGATGCTCAATTTATCTATCTGGAAGAACAGGGTTTTATCCATCGTGGTAGCCTCAAATTTGGTTGTTCCATCCTGCACATTTTGCATCAGTCCGGCATTGTTCTTGGTATCTGCATCATCAGAGAATTTCATCGCCGCATCGGCAAAGGTGATGGTTTTATTATTAATTTCCGTCTTCAAACTATCCAAAAATTTACTCGCTTTGTCAATATTATCATCGCTTACTTTTGGATGTAATAAGATATGCCTGACATTAATCTGTTCGCCCCTTCTTTCAATCAATTGCAGGATGTGATACCCGAACGGCGTTTCAATAATATCCGATATTTCACCCGGACGAAGGCGGAATGCGGCAGCCTCAAAAGCAGGTTGCATATCGCCCCTCCCGAAGAAGCCTAATTCACCGCCTTTTTTAGTAGTACCGGGGTCTTGAGAGTATAAAACGGCAGTGGCGACAAAGTCCCGAGTACCCTTCAAAATCTCTTGTTTATAACCTTCCAATTTATCCTTCACTTCCTTTTTTTGCTCATCGGTAACTTCTATATGCCGAACGATTTGTTGTATCTCAAATTCCGATTCTACCCTCGGCAAACTATCCTTCGGGATGTGTTCGTAATAACTTTTCACATCCGATGGCGAGGCATTCACATCTTTCGTAATTTTTTGTTGCATTTGTTGCGTCAGCATCTGGTCTTTAATCAGCGTTCTGAAGTCGGCTTTCAGCTCCAATACCGATTTTCCCATACGTTCCTCCAGCAACTTTTGCGAGCCGATTTGGGAGATATAATACCGCATCCGTTTATCCAATTCCTCCTCTACAGCCGTGCCCGAAACTTCTACGCTATCTAATATTGCTTGATTCAGGAGCAGTTTATTAATCAACATCTGATACATAATTTCGCAGCGAATGGCTGGATTATCCACCCCGCCTTGGAGCATATATTGCTGATATTGCGATTCGATGTCGGATTGCAGAATCACCTTATCCCCGACCACCCCTGCTACTTGATCCAGAATTTTCACCTGCGCCACGGTATCAATGGAATTCAGCAGCGCGATGCAGAAAAAAATTCCCGTTATATTTTTGATTATTTTCATGAATTAATGTAATAAATGTGTAGTCGAAGTTGCCATCATTGTAGTAGATGACGGCATAATTGTAGTAGATGACGCCATCATTGTAGTAGATGACGGCATAATTGTAGTAGATGACGGCATAATTGTAGTAGATGACGCTATCATTGTAGGAGATGACGGCATCATTGTAGTCGTATTTAATAGAAAAAGCATCTTTTTGTCCATTTTATTAATAAATCTTGAAATCGCTGCCCTTCACCGCCTCGTCGTACACCTTTTTCTCCATATCCTCAATCAATTTCAGCTTCCTTTTATTGATAATAATGCTCTTGATATTATCCTTTTCAAACGAGAGCGGCGAGGTACTTTCCTTAGTTTTGAAGCCGTTGATATTGACGAAATACAGATTCATCGAATCCTCGATTTCGACATACCGGTTGTTCTTCAAGAACTGCTCTTTATCGTAGGTTTTAATCGGAATTTCTTTTAATAAATCATCGAATTGCAACCACGAATTATCATCGAAATAATAATTCACGGCATACTGATGCGCATAGTCCTCAAGCGACTTCCGGTCATTCGCCTTGGAGGATTTATACCATTGCCTCACGGTATAAAGTCTCGGCGCAGTCTTCGGTAATTTAAGGTACAAAACCTTGATAATATTATCCTTTAATTCAAAATTTCCCTGGTGCTCGTTGTAATATTTTTCGATCTCCGCATCCTTCACCGTGGTATCTAATTGCTGGCGAACCAGTTCCTTTTCATAAGCATAAATTATCAAAGAATTCTTATAATCTGCCAATTGTTTCTCTACATCCTTCGCCTCATCGGAGAGGTTTTTCTCGGCTTTTCTTAATACCAATTCCTTCCGAATCCAAGAGTCAATATAGCTCTTCACTATCATCACACTATCCTGTTTGGAGCTGCCCTTCGGCACCAATCCCGCGACATCAGCCCGATTCAAAGTAGCATCGAAAGCCTTTGCCACAGCGGCATTGCCGTCGTTATGTTTGAAATAGGAACAGGAGGTCATCAGAGAAATGATTAAGCAGCAAAAAATGATTCTGAACAATGTAGTTCTATTGGATTAAGAAAAGCTAACGACAAGCCCAGCGATTTATTGCTATTTAATCGTTGCCAACACGTTCCGATCGACCGTAAATGGAAATTTGGCTCGCAATGTAGCGATCCATTCTTTCTCCAAAGCTGCCTGATAATCGGCGGTAACAAGTCCTTTTGCTTCCTCCAATGTTTTACCGGTGGCGGCGAGCTTTTCTTTCACATCCACAAAGACAAAGGACTTGCCGGAAACAACATTCGGCGACAATCCTTTCTGCCATTTGATGGAATCAACAAACTGATTATCGCCCTTGGAATATTTCCCTTCCTTGATAGAAAGATTCAACTGGGAGGTGGTGTTTATGATAGCCAAGATAGAGTCGTTGCTCAATGTTTTCTTCTTGATTAACTCCCGTACTTTTCCGGTCATTTCTTCGGAAGAACAATTGTAGATGGTAGCCTGTACGCGTTCGCCCCACTGGTATTTTATTTTGTTCTTTTCATAATATTCTTTCATGCCGACAGTATCCTTGACAGCCTTGGACCATACTTTTTTATCGGTCAAATCAAAAAGGAGGATGCCGTCCTTGTACTCTTGCATCAGGTCTTTAAATTCAGGGTATTTGACATCTAACCGATTCTCCTCGTAAGTCATCGCGGATTCGCTGACATAAGATTCATACATGCCGTTCACGATAGCTTGGGGCGTGGTATTCTTCCGTGCCGTTTGGTGGGCAACGATGTAGGTCGCGAAATCCTTTTGGGTAAATTGTTTATCGCCTAAGGTGAACATGGTTTTTGTCAGTTTTTCGGCTTTATCAGAAGTCCACTTGCCATTAATCAATGATGAATCGGAAACAGCAAAAAACTCATCGCGGGTCTTGGTGTCTTGTTTAAAATTATATTCTTTTTTAATCTTCGCAATCATGGACGACTTGCTGACCTCTGACCGCGAATCTTTGCCAATACTGGCTTTCAATTCGGTTTGCATTTCGTCGTAGCTGCCGATGTCTTTACGGCTGATTAATTTTATTATATGCCAGCCATAAGAAGTCCGAACGGGATCCGATATGTCGCCTTTGTTCTTCAAATTAAATGCTGCTGCCTCGAACTCCGGAACCATGCGACCTGTTTTGAAGGCTGGCAAAACGCCGCCATTTTTGCTCGATCCGCCATCATCAGAATATTGTTTGGCGAGTTCCTCGAAGTTGCCGCCATCTTTTAATTTCTGAACTAATTCCGCAACCTTCTGCGCTGCTTTGGTCGAATCTTCAGGCTTCGCATCTTTGGCTATCTTGACCATGATGTGTGCCGTGGTTACTTCTCCCGGGTCTTTCCGTTCGTCTAATTTTTTTATTAAATGATAACCAAATTTAGTGCGGGTAGGCATCGAAACCTCGCCTACCTTGGCATTGAAGGCGGCTGATTCAAACGGATAAACCATTTGCATGGCAGAGAAATATCCTAAATCTCCGCCATTTTCTTTGGCAGAAGGATCGTCAGAGTTCTCGCGTGCTGCCTTTGCAAAATCTTCTCCTTTTATTAAATGGATACGTACCGTCATCGCCTTGTTATAAGCCTCAAGGGTATCTTTGGGCAACGCATCGGAGGGGCATTTGAAAAGGATATGGGCGGCATGAACATCTTTTTTCATGCGGTCATAAACCTCGTGCATGAGCTTGTCGGTAACTTCTTTATCCACGAGGTAGGGGGTGGACAATTGTTTTTTATATCCCTGCAATTCGGCTACGAAGGTGCTGGCGGTATCCATCCCGATTTCGCAGGCTTCCTTGACCTTCAATTTATAATTGACGAACAGTTCAAGGTAATCGGCAGCGGCTTTTTGATCTGACGGGTTGCCTTTGCTGTTGTTTTTGCGGAAGACCTTTTCAAACTCCGACTTGGTGATTTTTTCATTCCCGATGGTAATTAATAACGGGTCATTGCCTTGGGCTTTGAGGGCGATGGTAGCTACTATCGCGATGGTTAAGATTAAAAAATTTACTGCTATTTTTTTCATTATTTTATGATATAATTTTAGTGTTAGGCGGGCAAAACTATAAAATTTCCTGACAATGGAAAAAGAATGGGGAATGGAAAATGGGGAATGGAGACTTAAAAGTGGGAAATGGAGGGTGGAGAATTTCCAAAAACCTCCCTTTTTACCCCTCCAAATCGGGTTTTATAACGGGGAAAAGTTCATGTAAGACATTAACCCGGGATGAAAATGTATTGAAGCCGGATGAAAAGATATTCATCCCGATGCAAAAGATATTCATCCCGAAGCAAAAGATATTCATCCCGAAGCAAAGGATATTCATCCCGAAGCAAAGGATATTCATCCCGAAGCAAAAGATATTCACCCCGAAGCAAAAGATATTCACCCCGAAGCAAAGGATATTCATCCCGAAGCAAAGGATATTCATCCCGAAGCAAAGGATATTCATCCCGAAGCAAAAGATATTCATAGCGGAAAAATTTTTCGGGCTTCCCAAATCGTCCTTTTAGCTAAAAAAAGAAGCCCTCCCAATTTTATGTCGGGAGGGCTTTCTTTTGGAATGAAATATTCAACCTATTTCTTCATCGCCTTGGGCTGTGATTGCGGCTCTGGTTCTGCCAATTTTTCTTTGATGAATTTGAAGGAAACCCCGCCCACCAGGATTAATAATAGCAAGGAACTGACCAAGGAAATATGTTCCCCAGTGGAATAAAGTGTCGGCTCAAACTTGAATTCTATCTTATGCGACCCTGCCGGAACACTCATGCCCCGCAATAAATAATCGGTGCGGAAGTAAGGGGTCAGCTTCCCGTCAATATAAGCATTCCAGCCCCCATCGAAGTATATCTCGGAGAAGACGGCGAGTTGCTCTGTGGATGCTTTAGATTCATAATTCAAATCATTGGGTTGATAGCTGGTTAATTTAATGGTCGCCGTGGAATCAAACATAGGATGAATTGCCTCCACCAAAGGCATGAACCGATGATCAACCACGGCAGATGTAGCAGGGTCGAAAGTCCCCATAGCATTAATCTCTGAATCGGCATTGGCAACCATCTTGAAGTTCTTCACAAACCAGCAATTCCCCAACGCATGTTGATTCGGCAACGGCGGGGCATCCTGGCTATAGATAATATATTTTCCATTCAGCATATTGATGCACGTGGCACTCGCGATAGCTCTGTCAATCGTTGCCGGATCTTTCGATTTGAAGGAGGCTATTATCATCTGTACTTCCGGGTCGAGGCGGTAATCAATGAGTTCTTTGATGCGCTTCAATTTAGCTCCGTGATACCCCCCGATAGATTTATGGAAGTAGCTCGTTCGGGCATCGTTGAAGGGGTCTTGCAAGTTCATCACCCTATAATTCGGCGAAGGATCTTTCAGGATTTCCTGATCCACCTTATGCGGTTCGTACGGCACTCCGGCATGTTTCACCTCCACGAAATCCTTATCATTCAAATACCGTTTATCTACCGCCCATAAATCTACAACTATCAATAATCCTACGCCCACTATCAGGTATTCTTTCTTGAATTTGAATCGGGTAAAGGCATATATCATCCCGCATGCCAGGGCAATAAATATAAAACTCCTCCACGCATCGGCAGACAGCACCGCCTTACGCGCAATCTCGATATTATCCAAGAACTCGACGGCTTGGGTATCGTTCGCTCCTTGTTTTTTAATCTCGCCTTTCAGTTGTTCGTATTCGTTGGCTTTATATACATCCCCAAACATGGTTGGCGATACGGCGATGAGAATGGTTATCCCCAATGCCACGCCCATCCCGATGAATAATTGCTTACGTTTTGTCTCTAATAATTTCGGGGTATTAAGTATTTTATTTAATGCGAGGATAGCCAATATCGGCATCGCAAACTCGGCAATGATTAATGCTATGGTTACCGAACGGAACTTGTTGTATGCCGGAAAGTGATCGAACATCCAATAATTAAATGCCGGAAAATTCTTTCCCCATGCCAATACGATAGAAAGGATAGTCGCTCCGAGCAACCACCACCTGTCATTCCCATCCACTATTAATAATCCTAAGAAGAACAGAAAACAAATGATCGCCCCGACATACACCGGACCGGAGGTGAACTGCTGATCGCCCCAGTAAGAAGGGAATTGCGCAATGTTTTGACGGTAATTAGGACTTACTTTCTCTAACGTACTTTCATCTTTACCGAGGGGCCAGGAACTGCTTCCACCCTTGAAATTAGATACCAACAACGTCCATGCTTCGGCATTACCGTAGCTCCATCCGAAGACATAATCCCTATCCAATCCAGTAGATGATTTCTTAGCTGCCAACTCGCTCTGTCCACGGGTGGAATATTTGCCATAATCTGCCGTTGCCCAGAGGCTTGTGATGCTGGTCAGCACTGCCAATACCGTTACCACGCCTACAATTCCTGATGCAGTGATAAAAGTTTTCCATGCCTTCTCTTTCCAGGTGGTATAAAGTTGTACGGCGAGCATCAATCCGATAATCATGAACAAATAATACGTTACTTGCGGATGGTTTGAATTAATTTCCAACGCCATCGCCAATGCTGTTAATGCCCCGCCTATCAGGAATCTTCCGCGATAGGTCAGGATGATGCCTGCCAGTACGGGAGCCATATATCCTACTGCCTCTGCCTTGGTATTATGCCCTGCTTCGATGATGATTATTAGATAAGACGACAGCCCAAACGCAATAGCTCCTAATGCCGCAAGCCGCCAATCTATCTTCATGACCAAGAGCAAAAGATAGAAGCCGAGGAAGTATAAAAACATATAATTTGCGGGGTTCGGGATGCCGAAAGTCAGTGCTTTATTCACATACTGTATCAGGTTTGAGGGATACAGCACCGAGATTTGATAGGCTGGCATTCCGCCGAACATGGAGTTCGTCCAGAGGGCTTCTGCATTGTGTGTTTTGCGGAAATCGAGAATCTCTTTTGCGCCGCCATACCAGTGGTCTATATCGCCTTGTTTCAGTTCTTTGTTCTCCATCAATGGGGAGAAGTAAATCATCGTTATGGCGATGAATCCCATAACTACTAATGCGTGTTTTATCAGTTGGTTTTTGAGGTTTTTATTCATACTATATCTTGTTTTATAAAAGGGAAGTCGGTTATTTTATTTCTTCGTAATCCACATATTCACCATCGGTATCGTGGGGGCGTTTATTTTTCTCGGGAGGGATGAATTCGACTTTGGTTTTACCATTTGTTTGGCGTTGTTGTTGTTGATATTCTTTCTTTTGTTGTTGTTGTTGTTTCCGCATTTGTTCTTCCATCTTATTCTGAAACGAATTGACGGTATATACAAAGATACTCCGCCGAAACAATCGGAAGAGGACGTAAATAATCAATAATATAAGGATAAATCTTGCCATACGAGGGGCGAAAATACTAAAAATAGGGATAAAAGGATGAAAGGCGGCATTCCCCGAAAAGAGAAAACGAATAATACACCTATATATAAGGAGTGATTCTACCCGATTGGCATCCTTTGTTTCATTTGATTAAACAGAAAAGGGTGATTTTATAAGGCGATTTTGAATGTACACGTGTACATTTGGCAAACACAGTTGTGTTTGCCAATTCTACACGTGTACTTCTGCAAAAGTAACTGTGTTTGCCAATAGTACACATGTAGAATTGGCAAACACAACTGTGTTGGGGCAAAGTACACCGAACATTGCCTCCGACACAGTTGCAGGACGAATTGTACACGTGTACATTGGGAAAAATAGGGGTATTAATGCGCTTTGAGGGAATCCTAATTGGCGGAAAATAAATGTTTCATTACGTTCCTTTTATGATTGCGACCTTTGGGGAGCAACAATAAAAGGAATACAATTCTTGGTAGCATTTGTTTAATGAAACATAATTTTTCTATTTTTGCATTTCATAATTAAAAGGCAATGGCTAAGGAAAATAAAGTAAAAGAGGCGACCAAAGATCTGTCGTTCGACGAATTTAAGAAGACCGTTTTAGAGGATTATAAATTAGTGAATGAAAGCCGGCAAGCAAGCCTCTTGGGAAGAAAAGAAGTGCTTACCGGCAAGGCTAAGTTCGGCATCTTTGGCGATGGAAAAGAGTTGGCACAAGTCGCGATGGCAAAGGCTTTCAAGGATGGCGACTTTCGTTCGGGATATTACCGCGACCAGACCTTTATGTTCGCCATCAAGCAGTATTCCATCACCGAATTCTTTGCACAATTATATGCCAATCCTTCAGTAGAATTGGAGCCGGCATCAGCAGGCAGAAGCATGAATGGACACTTCGGAACGAGGTCATTAAACTCTGATGGAAGCTGGAAACAATTGACTGCGATGAAGAATTCCTCTGCCGATATATCTCCCACAGGCTCCCAGATGCCACGATTATTAGGGCTTGCGTATGCCTCAAAGATCTATCGAAACAATCCTGAATTAAAACCTTATACCGACTTTTCTATTGATGGAAATGAAGTTGCTTTTGGCACCATAGGAGATGCCAGCACGAGTGAAGGAATCTTTTATGAAACCATTAATGCAGCCGGAGTGTTGCAAGTTCCGATGGCTATTTCTATTTGGGATGACGGTTATGGTATCTCTGTTTCGCGTAAATATCAAACCACGAAAGACAGTATATCAGAAGTCCTCAAAGGCTTTGAAAAGACCGATGATAAGGATGGATATTACATCTACACCTGCAAAGGTTGGGACTATGCAGCACTCTGCGAGATGTATGAGAAGGGTATTGCCATCTGTCGGGAGCAACATATCCCTGCCATCTTCCATGTGCAAGAGATGACACAGCCACAGGGGCATTCGACATCAGGCTCTCATGAAAGATATAAAGGAAAAGACAGGCTTACATGGGAAGAAGATTTCGATTGCATCAAGAAGTTTAAGGAATGGATACTCGCAAATACCATCGCTACAGAAGAAGAATTACATACTATAGAATATGATGCAAAGAGGTATGTCTTAGAATGCAAAAAGAAGGCTTGGGAAGACTTTAATAATCCCATAAAAGCAGAGATAGCAGAGATAAGTTCTCTCTTTGATGACATTGCGAAAGCCAGTATCAATGCGGCTTTCATTAATAAGATAAAGAATGAACTCACCACCTTCATTGATCCATCTCGGAGAGAAGTAATGTCCTCTGTAAAGAAGGTTTTGAGATTAATAGAGAATGAAAACAGTGTTGCAAAAGATGCTTTAACAAAATGGAATAACAAAGCCAAAGAACAGAACTCCGATAGATACAATTCCTATCTTCATAGCCAATCAAAAGATGCTGCATTAAACATTAAAGAAGTGAAGGCTACCTATAACGATGATGCCCCAATGATGGATGGTCGTGAAATTCTGCAAGCCAACTTCGATGTTATCTTTAAGAACAATCCGCTCGTCCTTGCATTTGGTGAAGACCTCGGAAAGATAGGCGATGTGAACCAAGGATTTGCTGGTATGCAAGAAAAATATGGCGAGATACGAGTTACCGATACCGGCATTCGTGAAGCGACTATTGCAGGGCAGGGAATAGGGCTTGCCATGCGGGGTTTGAGACCTATTGCCGAGATACAGTATCTTGATTATTTGCTTTACGCAATACAAATCCTTAGCGATGATCTCGCCACGCTGCAATACCGTACCAAAGGTGGTCAGAAAGCACCTGTTATCATCAGAACAAGAGGTCATCGGCTGGAAGGGATATGGCATTCCGGCTCCCCAATGGGTATGATTATTAATGCACTGCGTGGCATCTATATTTTAGTGCCTCGCAACATGACGCAAGCTGCTGGTTTCTACAATACCATGCTTGCTTCTGACGATGCGTGCCTTATTATCGAGCCATTAAATGGCTATCGTTTGAAGGAGAAACTTCCAAGCAATCTTGGTGATTATAAAGTCCCGATAGGTGTTCCTGAAATCCTTTGCGAGGGTAGTGATATTACCATAGTTACTTATGGTTCGATGTGTCGCATTGCACAAGATGCCGTGAAGCAACTGCAACAAGCCAATATCTCCTGCGAACTGATAGATGTACAATCTCTTTTGCCTTTTGATATACACGGCAGCATTGTGAACTCCCTTAAAAAGACGAACAAGATTCTCTTTCTCGATGAAGATGTACCTGGTGGCGCCACTGCTTATATGATGCAACAAGTTTTGGAACTCCAGAATGGTTATCGCTACCTCGATGCTGCGCCAATAACTATGACTTCGCACCCGCATCGTCCTGCTTACGGCTCTGATGGAGATTATTTCTCGAAGCCTAATACCGAGGACATCTACGATGCTATCGTTGCCTTGAATAAGGCATAAGAATTACCTTTTCCTATTCATCATGTTCTCCATGTTCCTCATGTTTTGAGGGGAGGTCATCATCTTGGCTTGCTTTTTAGCATTGTCGAGGGATGCTATCAAATCATTCATTTGGGTGGGAGTGGTGCCGCTGCCCTTTGCTATCCTGCTTTTGCGGCGTGTGTCTAACTTCACCTTGCAATTGCGTTCATCGGGAGTCATGGATTGTATGATGGCGATAACAGGCTTAAACTTTTCATTACTAATATCCACATTCTTCAACTGTTTGCCTACGCCGGGCAGCATGGATGCCAGTTCTTTGATATTCCCCATCTTCATTACCTGATTTATCTGCGAAAGCATGTCGGCAAAGGTTAGTTCTCCCTTCATCATCTTCTTCGTCATGGCATCGGCTTCCTCTTCGCTGATCTGATCTTGCACACGTTCGACCAACGATACAATATCTCCCATGCCGAGTATCCTGTCTGCCATCCGCGCGGGATAGAACGGCTCGAGTGCATCCATCTTTTCGCCAGTTCCGACGAACTTGATGGGTTTATTCACTACGGTTTTGATAGATAAGGCTGCTCCGCCGCGAGTATCACCATCTAATTTGGTTAAGATGACACCGTCGAAGTCTAATCTATCATTGAATGTTTTAGCCGTATTCACTGCATCTTGCCCGGTCATCGCATCTACGACAAAAAGTATTTCGCTGGGGTTGATAGCATACTTAATGGCGACGATTTCTGCCATCATTTGTTCATCAACAGCGAGGCGACCGGCGGTATCAATGATGACTACGTTGCAGCCTTTATCTTTCGCGGCTTTGATACCATTCCTGGCGATGTCTACAGGGTTTTTATTCTCTAATTCAGAGTAAACAGGGACGCCTATTTGTTCTCCCAGCACGGTTAATTGGGTGATAGCGGCAGGACGATAGACATCGCAGGCGACCATCATAGGGCTTTTGCCTTTTTTGTTCTTTAAATAGTACGCGAGCTTACCGGAGAGCGTCGTTTTACCACTTCCTTGCAAGCCCGACATCAGGATAACCGTAGGGCTACCCTTCATATTGATCTCTTGCATCTCGCCGCCCATTAGATTGGCAAGTTCATCGTGAGTTATCTTGATTAACAGCTGCCCGGGAGTCAGGGAAGTGAGCACATTCTGTCCTAATGCCTTCTCTTTAACCGTGTCGGTGAAGGTTTTGGCTACTTTATAATTAACATCGGCATCGAGCAATGCTTTCCGTATCTCTTTGGTGGTTTCGGCGACATTTAATTCGCTGATTTTACCATGCCCTTTCAGGACTTTGAATGCTCTTTCGAGCTTATCACTTAGATTATCAAACATAGTTAGTTCATTTTATGAGGGCGCAAAGATACTTATTCTTTTGTACTATCATTCTCCAGCTTCTGTGAGGGCTTGTTCTTTAAGTTCATCCGTTATTCTGAAATCTGTCTTACTAATTTTATCCAGATAGGGTATAATAGAAGGTATTATTCCATTTAATTTTGCTTTAATGATAACACCTATCGTTCCTGTGATATCAAGACCCAATTGTTCTGCCACTTGCCGGGCTTTATAATCATCAAGAATGATGGTACAATCCATAATTTCTATTGCTAAGGCAATGGCACTGGCTTCTCCTTTATCAATTTTCTTCTCCAGGTTATGTTGAAAGTCTTTATCATTAGCTTCTTTGATAATTACCCAATCAGGAAGCTCTTCGCCGTATTCTAAAGCGACTTCTTTGGTAGTAATTATCTGCCCATAAGTCTGAAATAGCAAATCTAATTCCCCAATATTAGTAAAGATGATAAAACAACTCGTGTCCGAGACTATTGTTTTATGCATTCTTTACATCTCTCGACAGGTCGGAGGCAGGATAATTAAATATAGATACTCCATACTTGCCCAATACTTCCATAAAAGCCCGTTTGGATAGACCTACCAGTTCGGCGGCTTGTCCTAATGAAAGTTTTCCATGTTCATAGAAACTTGCGGCTACTAATAATGCCACTTCTTGGTCATTTAATTCAACAGAATCAGGTAACTCTAAGGTTATTTTTCTCATTGCGGCAGCTTTAGTATCAATTTATTCGTGGCAAAGATACAAAATTTCCTGAAAGTATCCTTTTCCGCCTTTTATGCCTGTACGATAATAGCGTTCGACAATACGCTCACCAATTTATTGCCATTTTTTGTGTAGGCAGAGATGGAAAAGCGAGTGCCGGCAGTCAATCCAACCAAATCTACCTCTCTTCCTTTGCCATCCTGGGTGATGGTTATCACTTCGCATGCCACGGAAGTCTTTACCATCACTTGTCCTGCTATGAGCGTAACTACGGGGTCAGCCGGAGGAGGTGTTGGCGGCACCGTTACAGGCACTATGGGCAGGGAAACAGCAACAAAAATAATAGTTTTAGGGTCATACGATACGCCAGGATTGGTAACCTTTACTTTTATCTTGCCGATGCCGTTATTTTCGCCCGTTAATACAGGGGTTTCGGGTATTCCTATGGTTGTTTGATTTAATTTTTGTGCCGTCAGATGCGATTGTTCAATATTTGTCTTTGCTGCCTCGCGGGTAGCGGCATTAATAGGGAGATTGGCAATCACCTGAACTTGCGAAGCATAGCTTGCCGCGACCACTTTTCCTGCTGCGATAGCATCTTTAATGGCATCCCTGTTTGCCTTCGTGTTGTTCGCCGCACAAACTGTTACCGCTGTCTGAATGGCAGCCGCAGCATTCGTCATCGAGGTATAAAAGGCAGTGGTAATAGCCGGATTGGCATACAAAGTGGAGGCAGAACCCGCACTGACACAATCTAAAAGGTACTGCCTCATGATGGAAGCCTTCGTGATGATCATGAAGATAGAAATTTTTACTAATACTAATTTTAATAGACTCATTTTATTGTTATTTTATTATGTTACTACTTGGTTTTGAATACAAGGGAGAGGGGTGGGCATTCTGAAAAGACCCATCACCATAGCAACTATTGCTTTTACTATGGTGAGAAAAACTAAAACATATCTTATTGTTACTAAAAGGTATCTTTTTGTTACTAAAACATATCTTTTTGTTACTAAAAGGTATCTTTTTGTTACTAAAAGGTATCTTTTTGTTACTAAAAGGTATCTTTTTGTTACTAAAACATATCTTTATGTTACTAAAAGGTATCTTATTGTTACTAAAAGGTATCTTATTGTTACTAAAAGGTATCTTATTGTTACTAAAAGGTATCTTATTGTTACTAAAAGATATGTTTGAGTTTTTTTGGCATATGTTTAAACTACAATTTGTATCCATATCACTACCGCCACCATTGAAAAACCTTCCAGAAGCATTGCCTCTGTCGTGATTGCTATCCGTTGTATTCGCTATGTGATTGTAATGATCCATTGTTTGTAATTAAGGATGCAAAATTACAAGGTATTAGTTCCTAAAACAATCCCTCAAAAGGGTGAATTATTCTTTTAATAAGAGTTTATGTTTATCAACGTATTTTTTCAAGTCCCCCGGAGTCTTGCATTTAGTCTTAAATCGAATACTTTTCTTGTTTGACTTCACCGTTTCTATATTTTTGTCATGATCATCAGCAATAATTTTATTGGAAGTACCATCAATCATTTCTTGCAGATAAGTCTTCTCCGTTTTGGTAATATTATCAGGATTGGTACCACCTTTTTTCTTCGGAACGACCACAATATGGTCTGCATCCTGAACATCAAAATAGTAATCGTACTCCTTATTATATTGGGCGGTATCTGCTTTGTTCAAATCAGGACCATGAATGCTCGCATGAATCTCTATCGTGCCGCCAAACTGACCATGCTCATCCTGAAAGCCCACCAAATGGCGCAATTTATCGGTAATTACCCTCCCCATCTCTTGCCCAATATTCTCAAACACCTGATGAGCCTGGTGGGTATCATCAAAATCGAACCCATCCAATATAAAATTTATCTTCATACCTTTATTATTATTAAGGATGCAAAGATACTCTTTCAGAGAATGGTATGGATGGTCGTATTTAATACCATCATCGTCGTATGAATGCATCCGCTTTCGCGGCGCAACAATACGACGAAGCGGATTAGTGAAACATTTTTTGAAATAAATTTGGATAGTGTAAAAACAATCCCTATTTTTGTAAAAAATTACTATAAACTACAAGCTATGTTAGAAATTATCCTTGCAATTCTCCTATCAATAGGAGTGCACACGAGTGGAAAAAACATCATTATCCAATCTGCTACCATCGCCCCTGATGGCACGGAAACCGTTACCTTTACCGACAATGCCAGCGGGGATAATTATATCATGATTGGTACCGAACAAAACGGCTGGGGTATTCAATCTGCCGGCGGGTCAGCACCTGCTAATGACAATACTGCTCATTAAACAAACATCCAGGTTGTTTGTTCTGAATGCACGAATGTTTAAGCTTTATTTGTTACCTTCGAGGCGCTTTTTCATCTCCTGCGCCTTGTCCGTCATGTTCAAATGAGCATAAAGTTGACGTAGTGCGGTCAATGTACCTTCATCTTTAGGCTGCAAGTCTAATGCCTTCTCGAAATAAGGCTTTGCCTGGCGCAAAATGACTTCGTATTTAGCTTTCGCGGCTTCATATTCCTTGTTTTTATCAGTAGGAATGTCGTTCGCTTTGTTAATCATATCCACCGCGATATTGATATAGAGTGCGCCGAGGTTGAAGTTCGCTTTGAAGTAATCCGGCTTCACCTCGATAGCCTTTTTATAAGTCTCTTCGGCTAATGAAAAGTTCTTTTGGAACTCGTTCATGTCGCCCTTCTTGCTGTAATCCACCGAGAGCTTGTCGTAAATGCTCGCCAAGGCGAATAACATGGTCGTATCGTTAGGGTTTTTGTTCAATATTGCTTTCAAACCCTCGATGGCATCATTAGATTTGTTCGCCGCGATAAGATACGCGACCTCGAGGTTCATGAAATCGGTGTTGGCAGGGTATCTTGTCCTCCCCGCCTTGATGGTTTCGTAATATTTGGTGCTGTCTTTGTCCTCCAAATACAAGGAACCGAGGGAAGAATAGATGGAAATATCGTTGAAGTTCATCTGAATAAGCTTCGCATAATACTCTTTGGCGAGTGCGTTGTTGTTTCCCTTCCAGGCACATATTGCCGCGTTCTTCATCGCACCTGAATCGGTAGGATTGATCAAGATAACGCCCTGAAAAGCCTTCAGCGCAACATCGAAGCGTTTAGTTCCGTACATTTTCATACCTGCCTGAAAGAATTCGATGTTGATAATAAGAAAGCGGGTCTTTATTTCATCGGCATAATCACTCTTATCAAGCTCCAAGGACCTCTTATAACTCTCCACAGCAGTAGTCAAGGAGGCAACATCATACTTAATGGTGTCATAGAAACCCTCATAAATCAAACCACGGTAATACCAGGTCTTGGAAGAGTTCTTTGTCTTGTCATTAGTAATGGCAGGATCAATCATCTCCTTTGCTTTGTCGAATTCTTTGTAACCAAGATACCTCCAAGCACTCTGAACATTGGAAGGTTGTGCATAGGCGGCAAAATAACCGCATGCCATGAGAATAATAAACACAATTCTTTTCATACTTATACTATTATTAGTTAGCGAATAAACTTATTCAAAGTCGGGAGGTAACACATCGTCCGTAGCACTATTCTCCTGAATGTCATGGGCATTGGAATCGTTCGCGGCATCATCGGTAATGCTGTTTTCGATGCCATCAACTACCTCTTCTTCATCATCCAAATGCGGCACACTGGTAACGGAAGCAATCTTATCTTTATCCTTGTCCTTAAAACGAATAAGAATAACGCCAGATGAATTTCTTGATAGCAACTTCACATCCTTCACATCCAAACGAATGACCAAACCGGACTTATTGATGATCATCAAGTCGTCGTTATCAGATACTTTCTTGATAGCGATGAGCTTGCCAGTCTTGTCGGTAATCTTTAAAGTGATAACACCCTGTCCCCCGCGGTTTTTCAATGGATAAAATTCAGGATTAGAACGCTTACCGCAGCCTTTCTCTGATACTACCAACACGGTTTCACCTTCGCTCTTATTAAGGACTATCATTCCGATAACTTCATCTTTATCTCTCTTCGTTCTGATGCCTATTACGCCACCGGTATTCCTTCCCTGGGGTTTAATCTTAGACTCATGGAAATGATTTGCACGACCCGACTTCACAGCCATCATAATCTCGCAATTACCATCTGTTAAATGAGCCTCTAACAATTGATCTCCTTCCTTAATCTTTATAGCTAATAGCCCAGTCTTACGTGGCTTGGCATATTGATCCAACCTTGTCTTTTTGATAACACCTTTCTTGGTACACATGATGATATAATTGTTCTTGATATACTCCTCATCCTTCATGTTCTTTACGGTGATAAATGCTTTAATCTTATCATCAGGAGGAATATTAATCATATTCTGAATGGCACGTCCTTTCATCGTTCTACTACCTTCTGGTATTTCAAATACACGCATCGAGAAACACTTTCCTTGCTCGGTGAAGAAGAGCATATAATTATGCGCAGTAGCCGGGATAATATATTCTACGAAATCCTCATCACGAGTAGTGGTTCCTTTAGCACCTTTTCCGCCACGTCCCTGAACTTTATATTCAGAAAGAGAAGTCCGTTTGATATATCCCATGTGAGAAATCGTAACAACAACCGCCTCATCAGGAATCAAATCTTCCATAGACATATCGCCACTCGAAAATTCAATAGCAGTACGGCGGGCATCGCCATACTTATCCTTCATTTCATTCAACTCCTTTTTGATGATATCATAACGCAATCCTTCATCTGCCAAAACACTCTTGCAATAAGCAATAAAGGTCATCAACTCATCATATTCAGCCTTAATCTTTTCACGCTCCAGCCCGGTCAGTTTCTGTAATCTCAAATCAAGAATAGCACGTGCCTGAATCTCTGATAATTCAAAGTTCGTCATCAATCCCGTCCTCGCTTCTTCAACAGTTTGCGATGCACGAATCAATTTAATTACCTCATCCAAATGATCTAAAGCAATCAACAAACCTTCAAGAATATGTGCCCGCTTTTCTGCCTCCGCCAATTCAAATTTAGTCCTCCGAATCACCACTTCATGACGATGATCAATGTAATGCTTAATCATATCCCGCAAGTTCAGCATCATCGGGCGACCATGCACCAGCGCAATATTATTCACACTGTACGAAGTCTGCAAGCCCGTATATTTATACAGACTATTCAGCACCACGTTCGTCACCGCGTCCTTGCGCAATTCATAAACCACTCGCATCCCGTCCCTATCCGATTCATCGCGAAGATCAGAGATCCCATCAATCTTTTTATCGTTCACCAGATCGGCAGTTTGTTTAATCATCGAAGCCTTATTCAATTGATAAGGAATCTCCGTCGCCACAATTCTATCGCGACCATTATCCATCACTTCAACATTCACCTTTCCACGCATCACAATCCGCCCACGACCAGTAGTAAACGCCTCCTTCACACCTTCCACGCCATGAATAATTCCGCCCGTCGGGAAGTCTGGAGCCTTCACAAACATCGCCAGTTCCTCTGCCGTCACATCGCGTTTATCAATATAAATAATACACGCATTAATCACCTCCGTAATATTATGCGGCGGCATATTCGTCGCCATTCCCACAGCAATTCCCGAGGCTCCATTAATCAACAAATTCGGAATCTTCGCAGGCAAAACCGTCGGCTCTTTCAAAGAATCATCGAAGTTCAACCGGAAATCAACCGTATCCTTATCAATATCCAACAACAATTCCTCCGCAATCTTTTTCAGCCTCGCCTCGGTATATCGCATCGCCGCCGGACTATCGCCATCCACCGACCCAAAGTTTCCCTGCCCATCAACCAAGGGATACCGCAACGACCAATGCTGCGCCATCCTCACCATCGCATCATACACCGAAGTATCGCCATGCGGATGGTATTTTCCAAGCACCTCACCCACGATTCTCGCGGATTTTTTATAAGGACGATTAGACAACACTCCCAACTCGAGCATCCCATACAACACCCGTCTGTGCACCGGTTTCAGCCCGTCCCTTACATCCGGTAAAGCCCTCGATACGATCACCGACATTGAATAATCAATGTACGCCGATTTCATTTCTTCCTCAATATTTATCGGAATTATTCTATCTCTTTCTGCCATTATATCTGTTATTTATCTTTTAAATCGTTTGCTTTTATTAAGGCTGCAAATCTACACAAATTTATCGTAACTAAAAATATTCCAAGGAATTCTATTAAACCCTAATTTCTGAAAATTATAAAACTGTTGCCTGCAAATTTTCGCCATCCTAAAATGCGCCCTGAATATAAGGAGTGGTTTCACTGTAATTAAAACCATAAAATTGTCTGTCGAGTGCTTGTTTGATTCATTAATGAAAGTTTTACGTCTGCTTTCGACACCCTTTTCAAGCATTGTTTTAATGTAATTCAGGTTAAAAATCCTGCCGAAAACAAGAGTATTAATGCTAAATGGCAAAACGGTCTTGTTTTGTGACTTTGCTAATTAGCACTATTGCTATTGCTTTTGGGCAAGTTTTGGAGCCATTTTCATCTATTGATAACCTTGGGGAATGGAAAATTAACAAGGAAATTAACCCTGATTTAAACCTAAACCTCCCTTTTTATACCTTTGCCCCTCCTAAAACAAATTTTAATCGAATAAAATAAAACAATCATGGCAAAAAGAATTTTAGCTGTAATAATAGGTTTGGCAATAGCAATCGGATTAATTGCCTTGATGGAAAAAATCAGCGGGAAAATTTATCCCGCCCCTGCCAGAATGGATTTTTTGAACCCCGAATCGGTCAAAGAAATGATGAAAGGAATGCCCGTTGGTGCATATCTTTTTATTCTTTTTGGGTATATTATCGGAAGTTTTGCGGGAGGATTTGTCGCAACTTTAATAGCCGGAAAAGAGAGTGCACGTTCCGCAATAATCGTAGGAGCAGTGATATTTTTTGGAGGATTAATGAATCTCATTTCATTGCCCGATCAGCCAATGTGGTTCAATATTACAAGCCAACTTTTGTACATCCCCTGTGCCTTTATCGGATACCTTTTTGCAAAAAGAATATAACCTCCCATTAATATAACTTTGCCGCCATGAATTCCGGCGAATTATACTATTTTTCTTTCTTCCTGATCTTTATCGTCATTGCGCTGATAATTGATTTAGGAGTATTCAATAAACATGACCATATCGTCAGATCTAAACAAGCTTTACTGAAAACCATTGTTTGGATTTCTTTGGCTTTTGCCTTCTATTTAATTCTTCATTTTTATGGAGAAAATATTCACGGCATTTCTTCGATGGAGAGTCTCAAATTCCACATTAATAAATACGGACAAACGATCGCTTTAATCGAGAATAATTACACCCAAAGCGTAATCAATTATCGTCATGAATTATCTTTGGAATTCCTCACAGGCTATGTCATAGAAGAGGCACTGTCTATGGATAATCTCTTTGTTATCATCCTTATTTTTACAGCATTTAATGTCGAAAAACGTTTGTATCATCGCGTATTATTTTGGGGAATAATAGGGGCGGTATTATTTAGGTTTCTATTCATCTTTACCGGTTCATTTTTAATAACAAAATTTGAATGGATATTGTATCTCTTCGCCGCCTTTTTAATCTTCACCGGCATCAGAATGTTCGTTAATAGAAACCAAGAAGAAAAAATAGAAACAGAGAGCCATCCGGTCGTGAAATTTGCTTCTAAATATTTTAGCATTCATGAACATTTTGTTGGCAATAAATTCTTCGTAAAGATAAATCATAAGAATTTGATCACCCCGCTTTTTCTTGTATTATTAATAATAGAATTCACCGATATTTTATTCGCAGTAGATTCAATTCCCGCTATTTTCGCGGTAACCAAAGACCCTTACATCGTTTTCTTCTCGAATATTTTTGCCATCCTTGGATTAAGGTCATTGTTCTTTTTATTGATTAATATCATCCATAAATTTCATTTCTTCAAACATGGACTATCGGTGTTATTAGTCTTCATCGGTATAAAAATGATCTTCAACGATTGGCTCAAAGAACATGGTTTCACCATCGAAGATTCATTAATAATTATCGGTACCATCCTTACTTTAAGTATCGTTTTATCCCTCTTGATTCCTGAAAAGAAAAAGCATTTTATCAAACACTAAATAGCAATGAAAAATCTATTCCTATTAATTTTTATCTCTATTTCCGTTTCAATCTATTCACAAGACCTCTTGACGCTTGACCAAGCAATAGCGTTGGGGTTGAAGAATAATTATTCCATTCTGGTTGCGGAAAATAACGCTGCAATGGCAAAAAACAATAACATTCCGGGCAATGCAGGGATGTTGCCACAAGTGAATCTTTATGCGAATGGAAATACCGCAATGAACAAAACACATCAAGATTATTCCACAGGCAATGTCGTTGATAAATCCGGTGTCAAGACAGATGCTTTGAATTACGGTGCGGCTCTTTCTTGGACATTATTTGATGGCTTCAACATGTTTGTTTCTTACGATAAACTGAAGGTTTTGGAAGACATCGGCGAAGTGAATTCCAAGATTGCTATTGAGACCACGGTGAGTTCCATCATACTTTCTTATTACGATGTTGTTCGTCAAAAGGAACTTGCAAAAAATATAAAAGATGCTATCAAAGTCTATGAAGAAAAAGTAACTCTTGCCGAAAAGAAATACAATCTTGGTTCTGGTTCACGGCTTGATTTCTTGCAGGCGCGAGTTGATTTGAATGTTCAGAAATCAACCCTTATTAAACAGAATACCAATCTTGCAAATGCCAAGACAAATCTTAACCAGGTTATTGCCAGAAATGAAGAGCTTGATTTTAATGTTTTGGATAGCATTTCGCTGACGTATAAACCTTCTCTCGATGAGCTTAAAACCTCGACCATTCAACAGAATACGGTTCTTCAATTATCTGAAAGAAACATCAAGATTGCGAGGCTTGGTTTAAGGCAATTGCAGGCGCAGCGTTACCCCACTCTTGGCGTTGGTTTTGCATATTCGAGCACCAGATCGGAAAATGCTGCGGGCTTTATTATTCAAAGTCAAAACGTCGCTATCGGACCATCGTTTACTATTAATTATAATCTTTTCAACGGCTCGGTTCTCAATCATAATATCCGCAATGCGAAGCTCAATATCGAGAACTATAATTTCATGTATGAGGATATTAAATTACAAGTTTCATCAAATCTTTTGAAAGCTTTTAGAACCTTCCAAACCGATTTAGAAGCACTGAAATTAATCGAAGAAAATTCTACCCTCGCCAAAGAAACCCTTGATGTTGCCTTGGAACGTTATCGCCTTGGAGCCAGCAGCGCATTAGATTTGAGCGTTGCACAACAAAGCTATGAGGGAGCCCAAAACACAGTAATCCTTGCTCGCTATGACACCAAAGTTGCAGAGACAGAATTAATGCGCCTCAATGGTCAATTGATAAAGGGTAAGTAATTGGGAATTTTACAAATATTCTTTGGACAAAAAAATAAAATTAAAATACCTCCTTCAATAAAATATTGTAGCAATAGCAGGAAAAAAGGGTTACAATATAAACAAAAAAGCGGTACACTGTGTACCGCTTTTTATGGTTTTTACCTCTTTTCTGCTTAATCAAAACTGTATTTCAAGCCCATCTGAATTGCTTTTGTTGAGTAAAAGAATTGTAGTGAAGGAATGTTGATCTTTCCAAATGATTCAAGTATCGTTTCTTTTGCAGGAGTCCAGGAATTAGTTATAAAAACTAACTCAACATAGAAACTGAAAAAATGAAAATACTTGTCTTGATGAAAACTAAAATCTTTGCCAATAGCATACATGTATCCAGGCGCAATTCCTCCTGAATATCGAACTTTATAACCTCCCGAATCCCAAGGAGGTAGATCATTATAAATTTTAAAGGCACGATACTCATTACCGCCAAAGCCAAGTGATGCACCTCCTTTCAAATAAAAAGAATGGGAAGTTTTTGTGAACTTGAATTTAACAGCAGGCATAATCCGAAGAACCTTTTTAGATGAACCACTATCATATGAAAAAGGAAGACCATCATGGCTATAGCTATTATTTTTTCCGTAACTATTAATACCAACCTCAATGTTAAATTTATTGGATAAACAATAACCGAAAATACCAAATCCATATATAGGATTTTGTGAAAGATAATCATCAACTTTTTTGGTTACACCGTTACTATATTTAAAAATAATATGGTCATCTAATCCATATCCTAAACCTCCACTTAATCCCATGCCTCCAATTATATAAAAACTCTGACTAAAAACTTTGTTGCTTAATAGAAAAAACAACAATAAAATACAGATATAATATTTCATAACTTATTCTATAATTAACGGTAAGTTGTTTGTCATTGAAGAACCCTTTACCCTTATTATATAATACCCTGCTACAAAATTGTTTTTAGTAATTTCAAAAATATTCTCTCCTTTATTCAAAATAATATTCTCTTGAAATACTTGCTGACCCATTACATTTATTATTTCATAAGCTGCCTTATCATCAATAATACTGTTTATATTAAGTGTGAAAGAACCATTATTAGGGTTTGGAAATATAGCTACTGAATTAGTGCTTTTTTTATTAGAATTTGATGGGTCATTAAATCTTTGATGACAAGGTGCAGGTGAAGCTACATTGAAACCAGCAGTCCATGTTAAATTCGAATTAGTTGCATCTGTAATTTTTACATAACCAACCCAATGATGACCATGTGCCATTTCAATATGGTCAACATTTGATGCATAATGAGAATTATTAAGATTTACCCCCGATGTATTTGCATACCAATCTATATAATAAGCATCAGGTCCATTACAATTTACTACGTTAAGGTGAGCACGTAAATTATGTGGATCACCGCAAAGCCCCGGAGCCCATGTTGACACATTGATGCTAAATGGAATGTTGCCATCTGTATAAAAACTTATCACTTCAGCATAATTGTTACTAATTTCCGCGGCGGCATCATGCGTTGTATAATCTCCTAAACTATGCGGACTGCCATCGGGACCATCAAAATTTTCATTAGTATTGGAATAACAAGGTACAGTGGTAATTACATGATTTCCTGCATAGCTTTGTTTATATGCCATAATGTCATGATAATAACAATGATAATCTACAGAATGAAGCCAATTATACCAAACAAAGTCATGTTCAACCCCATGTGCTATAGAATTATCTGTATTTGGATCACATGAAAGAGGATAACCAGGATCATCATTGCATGTTTCATGCCTCGCTCCAAATAAATGACCAATTTCATGAGCAAAAGAATAATTACCAAAAAGATAATTTGCTTCAACAATAGCAAAAGCACTGTCTCGCCATGGTCCAAGTTTCCTTGATTGCCCTGTGGTACCATCAGTATAATTTGCATTAGTAATAAATATTACTAAATCAGCATTGTACTGTTGTCTATAATGATAATAGGATATATCCTGATCAGAAAATGTTTTAATATCCTCCCATGCATCATTAGTTTCAATCAAATTGGTATTCATAATTTCTCCCGCTGATGCCCATGCTTCGCTAAAGTCAGGAAGGTTTTGACTATAACCCCAAACATTCGCCAAACTAGTTAAGCATTGTTGTGCAACAGAATGCATAGAACCGCCATAATTATGCCAAGCTTCTGTCCACCCTGCTTGTGTAAAACAAAAAAGAATTTTTAATCTCTTATAAACACAAGGATCGGAGTTTGGAGTCCATTGATTGGTCCTATTATCATCAGAGTTTGTATTATCACCACATCTTCCAGCAGATAAAATTTTCTTATAAATAATCTGTATTCCTCCTGATAAGTCCGTAATATTATAATAATCGTTATTGTAAATTAAATTCCCATATCTAGCACCACTATCTGCAATTAAGTTTATAGTTCCAATGTCAAAATGCGAAGTTGCAAACGAATCAATGATCGTTGTATCATTAATATACGGTGAAGACATAACAATATTACCTCCAAACTCATAATCATCATTAGAGATATAATGTATTGCGTTTGTAGTTACAGTGATGCTGTCATAATAAAAAAATGGCATTACTATTTTATAAGTACCCGCATTATTACAATTAGTTCCGAGTTGTGCAATATTAATAAAATAAATCGGTGTATTAATATCCTGATAAGACATAATGGTATCGTATCTTGCTTTTTGTGCAGAATCTAAATCGTAATACGTTAAGGAAGATAGAGAAAATAATAATAGGGTATCTGGTGGTGGTTCATTTACAGTTGCCGTATTATATGCCTGGCAACCGTTAGTATCGGTTACTGTTACGCTCCATTTCCCTGCCCATAATCCTGTGGCGATAGGGGTTGTTTGAACGGTGTCTGTACCCCATCCCCACATATAGGTATATCCTCCCGTTCCGCCAAATGCCGTAACCCCCGCTTGTCCGTTGTTTCCGCCATTACACGCTACTTTAATTAAAGAAGCGGAATCAATGTTGGCAATTATCAAATCTGGTTCGGTTAAAGTAATGGATGCCGTGGCGGTTACTCCGCTTACACTGGCATCAGTTACCGTAACGGTGTAGGTACCTGCTAACAGTCCGCTTACATCTTTGGTGGTTTCATCGTCCGACCATAAATAGGTGTAAGGAGTAGTCCCTCCAGAAACCGATAAGGTAACACTACCATCGCTGTTACTGTTACACGAAATGTTTGCTCCACCCACGAAATGCGAAACGGTGGTTGATAAAGATACTGTTGTTCCTTGAGCCTTAGCCCCCGGTGTTAAAAGTGTACTCATTGCAATCATCATAACGACTGCAAAATAGTGATTAAGTTTCGCATGGCAAAACTTTTTTTCTTTGGTTTGACCTTTTTGGGTCTGGTTACTTTTTGTTTGTGTGTTTAAATTGTACATAAGATTAATTTTTTAGTTTCGCCTACTTGGTTAGGGCATTAGCATATCCCTTTTATCTTGAATAAAAACAAGAAAAGGAAACGCTCTCACTTCCGTGAGAGGTTTCCTTTTTAGGCTTATAATATTACCATTATTCATGGTTTGTGTTTTTAGTTTCTCTTTTTTTATGTCATCATTTTTCCTCCTCTATTTCTTTCCCTATTAATTTAAAATTCATTCCCACTTCCTCCGTATAATTTTCATCCTCCATAATTTCTTTCCTCATTTCACGAATCAAAACCGAAACACCTCCTATATTAATAGGAGGTATTTCAGCTTGCGGAATGGGGAGGATTTCACTCATCAGATTATCCTTTATAAGCTATCTGTACGATTGCCGAATCGTGCCCTATAATTTCATTATCGAACATGCCGCGAATCATTACATTCAGCTTTTCGGAAGTCGTCGGGGGCGCGATGGTGCGGTGATATTCGTATTTAGCACCTTTAAAATCGGTGATAAACGGAATCGGGTCAATGCCTTGCGGTCCGACATAGAGTTTATGATTCGTGATAATCGCCGAATCGGTAATCGCTTCGATAACTCCGGCTCGCACTTTCAGCCTCACTTCGGGCACATAAAGGTTAGAATCCAACTGGCGCATCGGACCTAAAAGGTGCATGTCTTCGCCGATGCCGTCCGTCCAATTATCATGCTCCATCATGATGCTCCGTTGGCTTTCGATAAAATGCCAAATACCGCCTTTGGTAGCGGCAGGGGCGGTGGCAAACGCCTCCATCACGGGGAACGCATTCATCTGATGCGCCTTGTCGCCGCTCAACAATTCATGCTTGTAATCGTTCAGATTTTTTTTGTAGCCGTCCACGCTGTTTTCGCAGCCATCGACATATTTAAGCATCAGGTAGGTGTTGTTCACCCGGTCAATGTTCGGTTGGAGAAGGTCCAACGTTAATTTGTACGTTCCCATTTTTACTCCGATGATTCGGATTTGGTCAATTTGCCCGTCAAGCGTAGCCGCTTTGTAAGGACCTCTGTAATTTATGATCATAGTTTATTTATTAAGTTATTAAATTTCTATTTGGATTCCGTTAGCGGGATTTTGTAAAAGGACCTCGAAAATCGAAGTCAGGAAAGAAATGGACTGATTTACAGCCAATATTCTTCCTACAGGTCCCGAAGTTTCAGAAACTTTGGGGGATTTTTGGGAAACTTTGGAGGAATTTCCGGAAACTTTGGGCGAGAAAGCAGAAACTTTGACCACGGTGAAGCCCACTTTGGTCAAAGTTTCAGAAACCTCAACCGAATCTTCATCTACTTTGGTCAAAGTCGCTGGACTTTGGTCAAAGTTTCCAAAACTTTGGCTGAAGTTCGGCACACTTTGGCTGGGGCGTATGAAACTTTGGTCAAAACTCTGGCGACTTGACCAAGATTCCTGAAAAATCGCGGAAATTTTTGGAAACTTTAATGAAAGATTAGAAAAGGAAAACGAAATTTTTTGAACCGAACCAGAAAAAGTGTTCTCCGATTTGGTTATTTCAAAAAATTTGTTAGTGTGTGTGTGTGTGTGTGTGTGTGTGTATTGAGGCGGCTTCGAGTTTACACAAACTCTATTTAATATGCAAGCCCCACCTCCAAAATTATTGGAGAGATTTGCGAGATTATTATATGTGTTTTGAGGCTTCATTTTTTGTTCGAGGTTGCAATGATACTAAAAATAGTGGAGAAATACAATTCTCTGAAAAAAAAGTTTTCCATCCCTGCCCCACGAATTTCCTTTCTTTGCCACCATCATGGAAGACATTAAGGGAAAGAAAAAAACTGCTATCATCATCGGTGCCGGTCCTGCCGGACTGACCGCCGCCTACGAACTCCTCATGCGTACCGACATCATGCCGATAATATTAGAAAAAAGTAGCGTTGTGGGCGGACTTGCGAAGACCATTAATTATAAAGGCAACCGCATAGACATCGGTCCGCATCGCTTCTTCTCAAAATCTGACCGGGTGATGAACTGGTGGCTGAATATCCTGCCGTTGCAGGGAATTGAGGGCATTAACCAAAATGATATTGAGATTTCTTATCAAAATAATAAGCGCAAGATACCGCTCTCCGCCACCGGTCCCGATCCGCTGACGGAAGATAAAGTGCTGTTGATTAAAGATCGCTTTACGCGGATATTTTATCTACATAGTTTCTTCTCTTATCCCGTCTCGCTCGGTATGGAAATGATCAGAAACCTGGGACTGGTGCGGATTTCAAAGATTCTCTGGAGTTATCTACTCGTGAAATTATTCCCGATCAGCAAAGAGTCCTCGCTACAAGATTTCTTGATTAATCGCTTTGGCAAAGAGCTATATGTAACATTCTTTAAAGACTATACCGAGAAGGTTTGGGGCGTGCCCTGCGACCAAATCAAGCCGGAATGGGGCGCGCAACGCATCAAGGGCTTATCGGTTACCAAAGTTTTTATTCATGCTTTAAAGAAAATTATTGGGATTAATAATTCAACATCCGATGAACATATCACCGAGCATTTCCTCTATCCGAAACTCGGCACCGGGCAGATGTGGGACGAAGTAGCCAGTATCATTTTGGCGAAAGGCGGAGCGATACATTTTAATAAAAATGTTACTTCGATAATTGCTTCGGGGAATAACATAACATCCATCAAAGCTACTGACGACGGCACTTCTGATAATGCCGAAGAAATAATTTATGATGGCGATTACTTCTTCTCCACTATGCCCGTCAAGCAACTTATTGCGGCAATGCAGGATGTACCTGCTAATGTCAGCGAGGTAGCCGGCGGTCTTATCTATCGCGATTTTATATCCGTCGGATTATTGTTGAATAAGTTGAATTATAAGAACAGCGATGGCAAGAGTTTAATCGCTGATAATTGGATCTATGTCCAGGAACCAAACGTAATGCTGGGGCGGATAGTGGTGTATAATAATTTCAGTCCCTATATGCTGCATGACACCTCGAAAGTATGGCTGGGCTTGGATTATTTCTGCGATGAAGGCGATGCGTTGTGGAATAAATCGGATGAAGATATGAGAGCTTTTGCTACCGCCGAATTGCAACAGCTTGGTTTCATTGATGCTTCCGATGTTCTCGATGCAATCATCATCAAAGAGAAGAAAAGTTACCCCGCATACTTTGGTACTTACGATCGTTTTGAGGAGATTAAAACTTTCACCGATGCCTTTCAAAATCTTTTCCTCATCGGTCGCAATGGAATGCACAAATACAACAACCAAGACCATTCCATGCTCTGCGCCATGACCGCCGTGGACAATATTATCGCGGACATCACGACGAAAGAAAATGTCTGGAATGTCAATGCCGAGCAAGATTATCATGGATAAGTTGTTTAAGAGGAAGTTCATGGCATCTGCACTTGTGTATGCCCTCTGTATTCCCTTGTTCTTCATCAATATCCGCAACAGCCACGACTGGGGCGACGACTTCGCGCAATACATTCATCAAGCGATAAACATCACCAAAGGAATTCCGCAATCAGCGACGGGATTCATTGATGATATAAGAAGTCCGGGAGTGCATATCTCCGCTCGTCCTGTGGGTTTCCCACTCATCCTGGCAATGACTTGTCTGTATGTTGGGAATAGTATAAAAGGATTTGTCATCACTGTTACATTTATCCTATTCCTGCTCTGCATAGCACTCTTTTCCTTCTACCGCAAGCATTTCAGCGATCTTGTCTCCATCTTGTTAGTCCTGATCTTCGCCTATAATCCCTTCACTTTGAACTTCAAAGAGGAGATCATGTCTGATATTCCATTCACCTTATTCCTGATCCTTGTGATCCTTGTTTATTCAAAGACAAAAGGAAACAAGACATTGAAATATCTCCTTACCGGATTGCTTCTCGGCATCCTTATTTCCATCCGAACCATCGGCATTGTGCTGCTTGCCGCTTTGATTCTTGAAGACATCATATCCTTATGGAAAAACAGAAGAAACAATGCTATAAAACTTGAAATAATGAAGCGAGCATTAGTCATCACCATCACGATAGTGTTTGTATTGATAGACTTTAAGGCATTGTTTAAAATAGGTATCGGCAGTGAATACTTCGCTTCAATATCCTTTCCTATCTTGCGAATGAAGGCAAGTTATTACCTCCATTCGTTCAGATATTTCTTCATGTCTGGCGGAGGTGTATTCCCTTTACTCGCCATCCTTACACAATGGCTGGTGGTGCTATTTACCACCATCGGCTTCCTGAAGAAATGTTTCAGGAAGGTTGATTTCATTGACTTCTTCGTCATCATCTATCTCTTTGCGCTCCTGCTTTATCCCGATATGAATTCAGGAATGCGATTCTTATTTCCTGTCTTTCCCATCCTTATTTATTATACTGTAATTGGTTTAATGATGGTGAAGATTAATTCCCCACTCAAGAAGAATATCATCATCCTTTCTCTCGGCTTATTCATCCTGATTCCTTATTCATTCAGTGCCATCAACATCATCCGACATCAAAACGAAACCTTGCCAGGACCGCAGGAAGCAGAAGCTGTCGAAGCATTTGAATATATAAAAAGGAATACTCCGATGGATGCAAAAATTGCATTCAACAAGCCAAGGGCATTGAATCTCTATACTGATCGCCGAACAATTTTATGTGCCAATCAATCATTAGAAAGCATTGCATATAATAATTTGAAGTACAATGTTCAATACCTCTTGACCTGCACCGACCTCCCCGATGATTCTACAAAAAAATTCCTAATGATTTATCCCGATAAGCCTCTTTTGCTTTGGAGTAATTCTAAATTCTCTTTGTACCAATTGAATTATTTAATCCATAACAAAAAACATTATGCCAATGCTAACATCCTCTCCAAATAACAAAAACACAAACCTCTCGCTGTTCATCATTTTCCTCACCGTCTTCATTGACTATTTCGCGATGGGAGTAGCGTTCCCGATCTTTGCTTCCATCTATTTCGATGCCAAGCAAAGCATCTTCGCTTCCTCCGTTCCATTATCAGAAAAGACCTTGAAGTTCGGGCTGATGGCGGGCTTCTGGTCGCTGGGACAATTCATCGGAGCACCTATTCTCGGAGCCATATCGGATAGGATAGGGAGAAAGAAAGTCATCGCTTTTGCCTTCACTGTGAATATCTTTTGCTACTTGCTTTTCGCGCTTGGAATCTATCTTAAAGAATATTATATACTGCTCACCGCAAGGACTTTGGCGGGCTTAGGCGGAACAAGTTTGCCGGTGGTTCAATCTGCCATAGCAGATTACAGTACGGATGAAAACAAGGCAAAGAACTTCGGATTAGTCGGCGTTGGCTTCGGCATGGGATTCATCGTAGGAGCTATATGCAGCGGGCTTTTATCTGACCCTTCCATTGTCAGTTGGTTCAATTTCGCAACTCCCTTTTTCTTCATCGCTTTGCTTTCCTTAGCCAATGTTATTTTCCTTCTGATTAAATTCCCTGACATGATTCACAGCAATCCCGACAGCATTATTTCTCCTCTTACAGGCTTCCGGAATGTAAGGACAGCCTTTCGCAATGCTGACCTCAAGAACATCTTCGCTGTCATCTTCTTGATGAATCTCGGCTTCGCTTTTTTCATTATTTATTATCAGGAATATGCCAAGATAAAGTTCGATTTCGATGTCAAGACATTAGGCTATGTCATTGCCTGGTTCAGCCTCTGGGTGGGCATCACGCAAGGCATCCTCATCCGCCCGATTACCAAATATTTCACGCCGGAACGCGCCATGCTCATCTTCATGCCCGTCTTTGCGTTGAGTTATCTGTTGATGCTCATCCCTACTGACTTCATCATGACGCTTATCTGGTTCCCATTCCTGCCGATATTCCAAGGATTCGTCTATCCTAATTCCCTTGCCATCGTCTCTAATTCAACAGATAAAACAATCCAGGGAGAGATCATCGGCATCAACCAAAGCATCATCTCGCTATCATCAGCCATTCCCCCGATATTAGCGGGTTTCGTAGTGGCTCAACTGATTAGTTTCACGATGTGGCTGGGGGCGGTATGTACACTCATTGCCTGGTTTGTTTTCTTGAAGCATCATTATTCTAAAACAAAATCCAACAACAATTAATAACCATTTGCACTGCCCGAATTCCATTCTCAAATCCTTTTCCTATTTTTGCCGCCCTTAATAATAATTTATATTTAATAAAGACTATGGCAACAACATCAGATATTCATCTCGGATCGGTCATTAGATTCAACGGCGAATTGTGCGTAATAACCGAATACCAACACCGGACTCCGGGAAATCTTCGTGCTTTCTATCAAGCTAAAATGAAGAATGTAAAGACCGGCAAATCGGCAGAATATCGCTTCCGATCTGGCGAGGAAGTGGAGCTGGTCAGGATGGAATACAAGGAACTGCAATTCATCTACAAAGAAGGTGAGCACTTGGTTTGTATGGATAATGAAACTTACGAACAGGTACATATTCCCGAGGAATTATTCGGGGAAAATGTTCGTTTCCTCAAAGAAGAAATGATTGTGAAAGTAGCCTTCGAGGGCGAGACCCCGATCATTGGCGATGTGCCGACTTTTGTGGAATTAGAAGTTACCTATACCGAGCCTGGCGAACGCGGAAACACCGCTACCAATACCCTCAAAGCCGCTACTCTGGAGACTGGTGCCGAGATTCAGGTGCCGCTTTTCGTGAATATCGGGGAGATTATTAAGATAGATACCCGCACTTCCGGCTACTGCGGAAAGGTGAAGTAATTCCAATTGAATTTTCTCGCTCATCTTTACCTTTCGGGGGATGACCCTGAAGTAATGATTGGGAATTTTATTGCCGACCAGGTCGTGGGCAAGCATTACGATGGTTATTCGGTAGGTATTATTAAAGGCATCGAACTGCATCGCGGCATTGATGAATTCACCGATACGCACCCTATTGTGGAGCGTGGAAAAGTTCGGTTGAGACCGATGTATCACAAATATTCCCCGGTGATTATTGACATCTTCTACGACCATTTCCTGGCTGCGAACTGGGGGGATTATTCCGACATTTCATTAAGCGATTATTCCGAATCTTGTTACGAGATAGTCCTTGCGAGGGATGCCATTCTTCCGGCAGGTATTCGGCGGATGATGCCGTATATGATAGAATATAATTGGCTCTATAATTATGCTAACTTCGAGGGGATGGAACGGGTGTTGGCGGGGATGGCTCGCCGTGCCAAATTCCAATCGAAGATGGAACTTTCGATTCATGATTTAAAAAAAGATTACGATTTATATGCCGAGGAATTCAAGGAGTTCTTCCCGCAGATTATGGAATTCGCGAAAGATAAATTGGCATCAAATAGAAATTAAAAAGCCCCCGAATGTTGCAATTCGAAGGCTTTCCTGTTTATTTAATTCTTAAATTAATACCTGCAAATCTCGGTAACTACCGAACTGAATGCACCTTTTCTGCGACCGGCACCACTACGAACTTTGTAATCGTTTTCCACACCTTTCGCTACGCCTGTCCAGAAGATTTCTCCGACATCTGTCACAGCAGTCAATGCCCAGGCAGTTTCCGGAGCACTGTGTAACTTGCTCCATCCCTCGACATGTTTCGTTCCAGCTGGTCTTCTGTAAGTTCCTTTCATTTCGCCAACAATTCCTGTATCGCCAGCTTTCAAATTAGTAGTGCCGCCAATGGCTATTTCAGGACCACCACCCTGTTGAGCTTCTTTGTAACCGCTCAATAACAACGTGGCGAGGTCGTTGTTACAATGTTCTTCAGCAAAAGTCGCGTTCTTGCGCATGTCATCTTTCAAATCCTTGATCCTTGCCCGCATCGTTACCTTATCTTTTAAGTTATAGGCATCAGTAATTGCCTGCTTGATAGGGTCCATGGTGGCGAATGCAACCGTAGGATTTGCATAATGACCGATGCCGGCAGGACTGGTCATTCCCGTTTTCACTAATTCATATTCAGCAATAAGCTTTACTCTTCCGAAAGTCATGAATTTGCGACTTGCTTTTATCGGTGTGCCTGGTAGTAGGTTAGACATTTTAATATGTATTTATTGGTTTTACGGCGGCAAAGAACGGGATAATATTCCGATTAAACTATTTTCTGAAGATTTATTTTTAGTAATTATTGCATATTTTACCCTCTGAAAAGCATAAATGCTATGATTAATAACATTTTACTATGTCAATATAGTTTTTAAACAGGTCTGTACAAATTTTAAACAGGTCTGTTTAAACTTTAAACAGACCGATACAAACTTTAAACAGACCTGTTTAAACTTTAAACAGACCTGTTTAAACTTTAAACAGACCGATACAAACTTTAAACAGACCTGTTTAAACTTTAAACAGACCGATACAAACTTTAAACAGACCGACATAAACTTTAAACAGGTCAATATAAAAGCTAAACCGCCCTGCATTTTTCCTAAACCGAAAGCAATAGTTTTTCATTTTATTTTTTTATAGTTTAACAATTTTTTTTATATAAGTTTTATAATCTCTCTTGCTGGTAATTTTTAATTCATAACATCCACGCGGAATAGCAGATATACATAATCTTGCGCTCTTATTTGTAATTAGATTCTTGTAAATCGTATTCCCTAACATATCAAATAATATAATTTCCGTTTCTTGATTTTCATCGAAAACGATATTTACAAAATCAGTTGCCGGATTTGGAAATACATTAATATCCTCGGGAAATTTTATTTCATCAACTGAAGTGAACTCCATACATATCATTGAATCAGCAGCAGGTGTAATGCAAATATCGTCAACTGCATAATAACATTCTAATGAATTTGTCTGTCGCCAGCAAATCGTGTCCGTGAGGCTATCAGTAAAGAAATTACCAATTACCAAATAATGATAAGTCGAATCTGCTGTTATTGTTCCGGAAACATGTACCCAGTTTATGGTATCACTAATAATTGCCGAAGAATATAAATGAGCATAATTATTAATTGGAGTTGGATTATTTGGATTAAAAGCAACAGTTGATAAACGAATACCAAGATTATTTGAAGGCATTCCTAAACCCCATACTTCTCCAGTGGTTGTATAAAAGGAGAGAAAATAATCCTGACCAATAGTTAAAGATTGAGATAATTGTATACCGATATACTCACGATAATTATGAATTTGTTTAGCAAATGTTACAACTGCTCCATAAGCATGACCACTATGTGCTGATGATTGAGTAAATCCCCCATTAACTGGTGGCACGCATAACTGTCCACCAGTATCACAGGCATTATAATAATCAGGAGTAGAAGCAATATTACTGTATTTAGACCATCCTATTGCTCTTTGTATTTGGTCTTCATTATCAGGGCAGCTATCATGTAACTCGAAACTTGGGTTCGGAACAAGATTCTGCGCAATCATTGGCTTTCCGATTATAAAAAGAAAAAAGAAAAAGAGTAGGTGGGAGTTTTTCATCTATGTGTTTTTTATTTGAGCGCACAAAACTACTAATAATTTCTCACTTTACCAACTTCTATCAAAGAAATATTTATAAAGCGGCATAAAAAAATGCCACTTTTTTTTATTTAATAATGGTCGTGAAGATGTAAAGGCTTTAAGGTTTGAGGTTTAATAACGCTACTTTTTCATTGATGATTTGGAGGGCTAAATCTACCGTTTCGAGGTGTGTTCGGAAGGAGAGGATGGCGAGGCGCAGCATGTAGTTTCCGTTGATGGTGGTGGAGGAAAAGAAGATGCGTCCGTCTTTGTGAATTTCCTGAATGATGCGTTCGTTGAAGGCGTTCGCATCGCCGCTTTTGGGGATGTATCGGAAGATGATGACGGAGAGTTGCGGGGCTATCAATACCTCGAAGCCTTTGGTGGTTTTTATCTTGTCGTAGAAGTATTTTGCGAGTAGTAATTTCTCTTCCAAAGCGGCACGGAAGGGGGCTACGCCGTGGAGTTTCAGGGGGAGCCACAATCGCAGGCTGCGGTAGTGTTTGGTAAGTTCTGGCGAGAGGTCTGCGGGGGATAATTCATCGGCATTTTTCAAGGTGTCTTGCATGTAATTGGCGAAGTAATGATGGGCATGGTAGAGGTGTTTCTTGTCCTTTATCAAGACCACGCCAAGCCCGTAAGGCAGGAACAAACTTTTATGCGGATCCATGATTACGGAGTCAGATTTCTCGATGCCTTTGAGGATTGTTTTACCTTCATCGGTCAAGGCGAAGAAGCCGCCATAAGCACCATCCACATGAAACCAAAGGTTGTATTCATTGGCAATGGTTCCTATCTTATCCAAGGGGTCCACCGCCCCAACATCAGTCGTTCCGGCAGCAGCGATCACCAACCAGGGCTTCAAGCCATCGGATAGATCTTGTTTGATATATTCTTCCAAAGCATCAGGTTTGATACGATACCTTTCATCCATCGGAAGGAAGCGTTTTTGGCATTCATTCATGCCCGCAATACGGATGGCTTTCTCCACGCTGTGATGTGCTTGCTCACTCAAATAAATAACGGTTTTCTCGATGTCTTTCGCTTTAATATTATGGGCATCTCTGGCGGTAACTATCGCGATAAGATTGGCAAGGCTGCCGCCAGTGGTAAGGTTTCCACTTGCGGCTTCGTCATAGCCTACGATATTAGCCATCCATTTTATCAACAGGTTCTCCATCCTTACCGCACCTTGCGAGGCAAAGAAAATTCCTGCATACCGATTGGTAATAGCTGCCATATAATCTGCCAAAGCAGAATAATAGATGCCACCACCGGGGATATACCCAAGATGTCCGCCAGAAGCCGGATTCAATCCTTGCGTATCCACATTCTCGAAGATGATTTGTATCGCCTCCTCAATGTCTATCGTAACATCATTAATGGGAGAATCGAAGAGTCCTTTGCCTTGATCATCAGTTTGTTCGTAGGCTTTCAGAGAATAAATGTTATCCAGAAAATCTTCTGTATAATCTATCACCTTCTTCCTGACTCCCTTACGAATAGGGGCATTCGGCTCCAGTTGCCGTGCTATTTCTTCAAATGCTTTTATCTTTTCTATCATGATTTCTTTGATTCAGGTTGCAAAATTACCATACTTTTATGTTTCTTTGCTCATCTTATAAAAAAACAATGACTCCTTCTTTACTTTTAACCTGCGTGGTGGTGTATTCTGCGGTGCTTTTCCTCATCACATATCTTACCAGCCGCAACGCCACGAATGAAACCTACTTCATCGGCAACAGGTCCTCGAAATGGTATCTGGTAGCCTACGGAATGATCGGTGCTTCGCTATCCGGTGTAACCTTTATGTCGGTACCCGGAGGGGTGGGTCCGCAACACTTCGCTTACTTCCAGATGGTCTTAGGATACATGGTCGGGTATGCTGTTATCGCCACCATCTTACTGCCACTTTATTATAGATTAAACCTCACTTCCATCTATTCCTATCTACTGCAACGCTTCGGGGCATACAGTTACAAAACAGGTGCTTTTTTCTTCCTGCTTTCGCGAGTAATTGGTGCGTCATTCAGGCTTTATATTGTGGTTAATGTGTTACAGATATTCGTTTTCGATGAGTGGGGAATCCCTTTCACAGTAACGGTTGCGGCATTCATCGTATTGATTTTACTTTATACCTTTCAGGGCGGCGTAAAGACGATTGTTTGGACAGATACCTTGCAAACAACCTTCATGTTATTAGCCGTGGTAATCACGATTTATCTTATCGGGAAAGAACTGAACTTCTCCATTACCGATATGATTTCAAATATCAAAAACCGTCCGCATTCCGCCATCTTCGTTACTGATTTTAACGACAAAAAATTCTTCTTGAAGCACTTCTTTGGCGGTGCTTTTATCGCTATCGCTATGACGGGCTTAGACCAAGAGATGATGCAAAAGAATATCTCGTGCAAGACCCTCAAAGAATCCCAAAAAAACATGTTCACCTTCAGTATTATTCTCTTCTTTGTGAACATTATGTTCCTTTGTTTGGGGGCATTGCTTTACCTGTTCGCTGCTGCGAAAAACATTGCGATACCGGTGCATTCAGACGACCTGTTCCCGACCATTGCCTTGCATTTTCTCGGACCTGTTTCCGGTATTTTTTTCATTATCGGATTAATATCTGCAGCCTTCCCGAGTGCTGACGGTGCTTTGACCGCTTTGACGACCTCTTTCTGCATAGATTTTATCGGTATCAGAGAAAAAAACTGGACCGAGAAGAAGCAAGTGCAAGTACGCCGCGTGGTGCATTTGTGCTTCGCTATAATTTTGCTGTTGGTCATCGTTTATTTCAAGACCTCCATCAAAGAATCGGTGCTGAATAACCTCTTCACCATCGCCAATTATACCTACGGACCCTTGCTCGGGTTGTTTGTTTTCGGACTCTTTACGAAGCTGCAAGTAAGGGATAAATTGGTGCCTGTCATCGCCCTTTTTCCGCCCACAATTTGCTACCTTCTGAACACTTATTCAAAAGAATTATTCACCTCCTATCAATTCGGATTCGAGATGCTGATGATTAACGGACTGCTGACTTTTATCGGCTTGTTATTAATCGCAAAATACAAAATTCATCCCAAAGTGAGTTTATAAAATACCTCCTTCCTCGGTAAATTGCTTCAATTTATCCCGGTAAATGAATTTATCATAAAAAGGATTAAAAAATACTTTGCGAAGTCTATCATAATTTTCATTATTTTATTTAATCATTTTTTTATTTTATTTTGATTGCTCTATTTGATCACTACCTTGGAGGCTATTTTTAGAGATTCTTATTTTATATTTGAATGTATTGAAAATCACACCCCCACATTAGGTAATGTGAGGCACTACTTTTTTGCTCATACCCCCGCATTGGGTAAGGTGGGGCATTAGGTTTTTTGCCATACCATCACATTGGGTAATGTGGGGCATTAGGTTTTTTGCCATACCCCAAAATCGGGTAATGTGGGGCATTACTTTTTTTCCCATACCTCCAAATTGGATGATGTGAAGCATTAAGTTTTTGCTCAACCCCACACATCGGGTAATGTGATGCCTTGAGCAAAAACTTAAGGTATGAAATTGGGTAATTTGATGCCCTGCTTTTTTTCCTAATGCCTCGATTAAAGAAATTTCATTCCTCGGGGAACTCGAAAAAATACAAGAAAAGGAAATTTGTAATGAGAAAAAACATTCAGGAGATCGGCAGGCGAGCTATCTAATCAAAATTTATTTTACCCCTTTTAATGGATGCCTTTGGCGGCTAAATATCTTTCGGCATCTATGGCTGCCATACATCCGGTTCCGGCTGCGGTAACGGCTTGGCGATACACATGGTCAGCGACATCGCCTGCAGCAAAAATGCCTCCGACATTGGTTTTGGTAGTGCCGGGAATGGTGATTAAATAGCCGTTTTCATCCATGTCGAGGATGCCTTTGAATAAATCGGTGTTGGGCTGATGACCTATCGCGACGAAGAAGCCAGTAACATCGAGTTTCCGCTCTACCTTGTTCTTAATATCATAAACCAAGACGGCTTCTACGGTCTTCTCGCCAAGGATTTCTTTGGTTTCGGAGTTATAAATAATTTCGATGTTGGCAGTATTCTGCACGCGATGTTGCATGGCTTTGGAAGCTCGCATCTCATCACGACGAATAATCATATACACCTTGTTGCATAGCTTGGCGAGGTAAGTAGCTTCTTCGGCAGCGGTATCTCCGGCACCAACGATGGCGACATCTTGCTTCTTGAAAAAGAAACCATCGCAGACGGCACATGCCGATACCCCGAAACCATTCAGTCGTTGTTCGGATTCCAATCCGAGCCACTTGGCAGAAGCACCGGTTGCGATGATTACCGTATCGGCGAAGATGGTCGTGGTTTCATCAATAATAACTTTATGAACTGCACCAGAGAAATCCACCGAGGTGGCATATCCCCATCGAATATCTGTCCCGAATCGTTCGGCTTGGGCTTTGAAATCCTCCATCATCTCCGGACCCATAGTGCCCTTGGGGTAGCCCGGATAGTTCTCTACTTCGGTAGTGATGGTTAATTGACCGCCAGGCTGCAAACCCTGATAAAGCACGGGTTTCATATCGGCTCTGGCGGCATAAATAGCGGCTGTATATCCCGCAGGACCCGAGCCGATGATTAAACATTTTACTTTTTCTTCCATAGTTATCTTTTATTTCGCAATAATCGTGTCATAGGTCGTGCCATAGCCTCCCCAAATACCTAAGCCGCCTTTGATATTACTCTTGATAATGGTCGGGGAGGCGAAGGGATTATCCGCGCCATTGGCGGCGATACCTTCGGTTTGCCAGAACTTGTAATGATCGTGGTCGAGGGTCATCCATTTCAGGACGATGGTATCGCCTTTCTTGAAATATCCATTCTCGATATTGTGATTCTCGACCGAGGTATCATGCGGCAGATGTGGACGGTTGAAGTCGCCATCAAAGCTCTGCCCATTAATTACTTTATCATCAAATACCGAATTCACATCGGCAATAAATCCCAAATCCTTCTGCTTGCCATCGGAGAAATGCCCAATCCGTTTGATCATAAACCGGTAGGCATTGCCCAAGGAATCGGGGTCGTGCATGTGTCCGTAAACATATCCCAAACTGTCGAGGTTATTCTCCACCTTAAACCAGGTACTATCGAGCGGTACAAGCCCGGGGATGGAGGTCGTGGCGGTAACTGTTTGCCCGTTGGCAATGACTTTCAGTGTGTAGGTATGGTTCGGTTGCCCGATGATTAATTGCCCCAGATAAATCACCGGAGCAGGGAAATAAGGGTCCAAATACGGGGCGAATGTCTGTTTCAAAGTATCCATTAATATCCCATCAGAAACTACCACGATGGCATCCGTAACGAGGTATTGCAACAGCGAATCGGTATTCGTGGAGGCGAAATAATTGGCATTCCGCGTAACGTGAACGTAGGCAAATCCGCCCGGCTCGATGTGCCCTTCGATGACCAATAAATCGGGTGGCGGCGGGAAATTCACGGCAATATCTTTCTCGCAACCGATAAAGATGAATGGAATCAGGGCAAGGAGAAAGAGTAGTTTTTTCATGATACAGCTAATTTATTAATACAAATTGATGGAATTTGAGCTCCTCTAATACCTATTTGAGCTCTTCCAATACCTATTTGAGCTCCTCTAATACCTATTAGAGCTCCTCTAATACCTATTCGAACTCCTCTAATACCTATTCGAACTCCTCTAATACCTATTCGAGCTCCTCTAATAACCATTTGAGCTCCTCTAATACCTATTCGAGCTCCGCTAATAATCATTTGCGCGGCACTAATTCCCTTATTGAACTCCATTTTATGATTCAAAATCTCCCTTTCCATCATTAAAACTTAAAATTCCAGGTGACGGAAGGCAGAATCGGGAATAAGGAAACCTCCTTTTCGGTTAATTTCAGGTTATTCAACACCGTGCTGCCATACGTAGAGGGGTAGATGAAATACGGATTGTGGCGGTTGTACACATTGTAGATCGAGAACGTCCAGGACGATTGGTATTTCTCATGCTTTTTGCGGATATAAGTCGCCGAAACATCGGCGCGATGGTATGGGTCGAGGCGGTAATTATTCCTCGCGCCGTATTCCGGCATGATCCGGTTTTCGATGAAATACCGCCCCGTTTCGACCGTCAGCGCATCGCCAGTAGCATATACAAATTGGCTGGAGAACGTCCAATGATCATTGAAAACATAGTTCGCGACGACTGATAAATCGTGGCGGCGATCGTACTTCGCGGGGAAGGTCATCGAATCGTTGTTATCAGGGAAGTTGCGGTTGGTATAGGAGAGGGTATATCCGATCCAGCCCGTCAGTTTGCCGAGGTCTTTCTTGATGAATAATTCCACGCCATACGACCATCCTTTGCCAAATACGAACGACTTGTCGAAGTTGTCCTGATAGCTATCGCCGTAGGTCGAGCCATCGGCATAATCAATCATGTGCTTCATCTCCTTGTAATACACCTCGACCGATGTTTCGTACGTTTCCTTTTTGAAATTTCGGAAGTAACCCATCGAATATTGCGTACCGATTTCGGGCTTCACTTTCTGCGAAGTAGGCATCCAAACATCGGTGGGCAGCGTAACCGTGGACAGCGACACGAGGTGCATGTACTGGTCGTTAATCGTATATCCCGCTTTGAGGGATGACTTTTTATTGATGGAATATCGGATGGAAACGCGCGGCTCCAACCCTTGATAAAAAGCTACGTTAGCCATGTCGGCATAGTGAATCGTATCCGTGATGGAGCCGTTTTTATCATGGAGGAAGAAATTATAAGGACCTATCTGCTGGAAAGCGGAATACCGCAAGCCTGCATGAATTTTAATCCTATCAGTAAGGTCGTAATCATCGCTGACATACAGGGCAGGCTCTTGGGCATACAGGTGCAGTTTGCCAGGATTAAACACCACCGAACCCGACTGCCCAGAGATGGTACTCGGGGTGAAGATATGGAAGGTATAAATCGCTCCGAATTTAATATTATGACGAAGGTTAGGGTAATAATTCAAGTCCCACTTGGCATTAAAGTCGCGGATGCCGGAAGATAAACTGAACTGGAACTGGCTCTCCGTAAAGCTGGATTGGAATTGATAATCGGTATAGATCAGCGAGGTATTCATAAAGACTTTATTGCTGAATAAATGATTCCAACGAGCCGAAACGGTGGTGTTGCCCCATGGAATATCTACAGAGAAACCATTGTCGGAATTCTTATAAGAAAATACATCGCGACCAAAGTACCCACTGACGAAAAGTTTATCCTTATCCGAGAATTGATAATTCAGTTTGGCATTCAAATCATAGAAGAAATACCCGCTCCCCTTGAACGGCGAGGAATTGCTGATGAACGGTGCGGCAAGCACATCAATATAAGTCCGTCTTGCAGAAATAATGAACGAACATTTGTTCTTTTCGATAGGTCCCTGGATGGTGAGGCGCGATGCAATCACCCCGATGCCTCCATCCACATGGAAGGATTGATTGTTGCCTTCCTTCATCGAAATATCCAAGACCGAGGCAAGCCGACCACCATATTGTGCAGGCATTCCGCCTTTGATTAATTCCACGGAATTGATAGCATCGGAATTAAATATCGAGAAGAAACCGAACAAGTGCGAGGCATTATAAACATTGGCTCCATCCAAGAGAATAAGATTCTCATCCGGTCCGCCGCCACGAACATAAAAGCCGGAATTCCCTTCCCCGGCACTCTGCACACCGGGCAGCAACTGGATGGTTTTAATAATATCCACTTCGCCCATGAATGCAGGCAGCGATTTTATCTTCTCCACCGAAAGCATCGTCGTTCCCATCTGCGTTCCTTGCACATTATTCTCGGCTTTGTGGTCGGTAACGACGAATTCTTTTGCCTGGATCGCCTTGGAGAGGAGGTTGATGTTTATCCGATAATCTTTATCCAATTCCACTGCGACGATGGTATCCTGAAAGCCGAGATACGTAAAGACGACATGGTAATTCCCCTTCGGCAAAGTGAGGGAATAAAAACCATATTGATTGGCGGACGCACCCTGCACAATCTCCTTGACATACACCCCTGCGCCAATCAATGCTTCGCCGGTAGCAGCTTCTTTGATGTAGCCGCTGATGGTGAATTTATCCTGCCCGAAAGAAAGATTAGTAAAGAGAAATAAAATGAGAAAAGGAAGAACTAACTTTTGGAGTTTATACATACAGCCGTTTTAATTAAGGCTGCAAATTTAGAAGAAGGCGGGGAAAGGGAATGGTTAATTAATCTTTACCCATTTCAATCCATGCCAATAATCATATTCCAATAAGCCATCCTTCTTTGTATAAACTATTTTCCAAACTCCTTTTTCAGATGAACTTATATTACTTGTATCAATTGCCATAACATAAACATTATAATATGTTACGTTATTAAGAGTAATGGAATTTTGCGGTGTATATTTTAAGATCTGATTACCGAGAACATTGACATTTCCTTGGTGCCATTTACCTGAATGAGAAACTGAAATAATCAATGGTGTGAAATTTAATTCAATTTGGCAATATTGGAAAAGATGGTCGCATCCGGTTTGTTCATCTCTACCAGCAAGATCAGTGCTTATATATTTTATTACTTTTAGGGTATCAATAGAACCAGTATCACTAATAAAAGTTACTTTTTGTCCGTCATTATAACAATTAACCCAAGAAAGTTCATCCGCCGTCAGATTCGGATCATCTTCGCATTTTTGCTTACATCCACCCAAAAACACAAATACCCCAATCACACATCCCAACCATTTCACAACATTCATTTTCTTTTTCATTAGCATGGAATTAAAATTCAGGGACAAAATTAGGAAAAAGGAGGGAATTGGGAAATGTGCCTATATATAAGGAGTGATTTACTTCGTTCCTTATGAATCGGACTTCGTTCCTTATGAATCGGACTTCGTTCCCTATGAATCGGACTTCGTTCCTTATGAATCGGACTTCGTTCCCTATGAATCGGACTTCGTTCCCTATGGAACGGACTTCGTTCCCTATGAATCGGACTTCGTTCCCTATGGAACGG
>CAIMUP010000012.1 GCA_903844645.1 uncultured Bacteroidota bacterium | reverse complement strand
TAAGCAAACAGGTTATCGAGATAAGCAAACAGGTTATCGAGATAAGCAAACAGGTTATCGAGATAAGGAAACCGAGATTCGATATAACCAATCCATTAATCGTTAATCCACTTTAAATGGCAACAATTCTTAACATAGAAACCGCGACGAGTGTATGCTCGGTGGCGATTGGAATTGATGGCGAATGTGTTGCCTTAAAGGAAATTAATGAAGGGCGTACTCATGCCGAAGTGCTTACCGTTTTTATTGAAGATGTCATTAAGCAAGCAGGAATTTCATACAAAGATTTGGATGCAATAGCAGTGAGCAGCGGACCAGGTTCTTATACCGGCTTGCGCATCGGAGTATCTACTGCCAAGGGGCTTTGCTATGCTTTGGAGAAGCCGTTGATTAGTGTGGATACTTTAAAGGCGATGGCATGGGGAGGAATAAGAAGGTTAGATGAAATTGAGAACAATACTTCTTTAATGGAACCTTCTCTATTTGATTTTGACTATAAATCAGTTATTCTGTGTCCTATGATAGATGCGAGGCGTATGGAGGTTTATACAGCTTTTTATGATTTGGAATTGGGAGTTATTAAAACTGTTTCGGCAGATATTATCACCGAAGAATCTTATTCAAATTACCTTAAAGATAATAAAAAGTTGATTTTTTTTGGGGATGGTATGCCTAAAGTCAAAGAAGTTCTATTTGAGGAGAATACCTATTTTTTTAATGATCTTCTCCCATCAGCATCTAATATTGCTTTAATATCTTACTGTAAATTTGAATTCGGAGAATTCGAAGACCTCGCCTATTTCGAGCCATTTTATTTGAAAGATTTCGTTGCCACCAAAGCGAGGAGCCTTCTTGTATAAATCCTTTTTTATATTTGCAGCATCATAAATATTTGCGCCATGCTCCTCAAAGAAATATCATTCCTCGTCAAGAAAGAAATCGCTCTTGAAATCAGGCAGAAGTACGCTTTCGGAGGATTGTTGCTCTATGTAATTTCAACGGTTTTCATTTGTTATCTTTCGTTTAAAAGAGTGGTGGATCCACCGGTTTATGTCGCATTATTTTGGATCATATTATTGTTTGCCGCAGTCAATGCCGTTGCTAAAAGTTTTCTATCCGAGAGCCGCGGTTTGCAGCTCTATATTTACTCTTTGGCAAGCGCGGAAGCGGTCATCGTATCGAAGATAATTTATAATCTTCTGTTGATGCTTTTCTTGTCGCTCATCACTATTTTTTTCTATACACTTTTCCTTGGGAATATCATACAGGATATGACTATGTTTATACTTTCAATCATCTTGGGTAGCTTCGGATTCTCGTCGGTATTGAGTATGGTTTCTGCGATTGCATCGAAGGCAAATCACAATGTTACGCTGATGGCGATACTATCATTCCCTATCCTGATTCCATTGCTGATAACCGTTGTTAAGTTCTCGAAGAATGCCGTTGATGGCTTGGATTGGTCAGTGAATTATCAATATATGGTCATGCTGATCGGCTTGAATGTGATCGTGATAGCACTTGCATTTATCCTCTTCCCATACCTCTGGCGCAATGAATAATCAAAGTATAAAGTAATGAAAAAATATTGGTGGAAAATAGCGTGTATAATCCTAATGTTCTATACCGTTCTTGCGGGATTAATGATTCCATTGGGAGCGGGGATTACATCGGTTTCAACATCACAGGCAAAGATATTAAGTGAGTTCAATACGACCATAAAAACCTACAATACTCATTTTACAAAAGACCATGAATTGCCTTGGGCATGGTTTAAGAATGATAGTTTAAGATTAGGACTGCGAGCCGGTCAGATTGATGTTATTGATGATACTACTTTGAAGTTGACCTTCACTATTCCTTCGATTAAAATCGGAAAAGGTAACTGTATTTTTGCAGACCTTGTCATCAACTCCGAAGGCGAAGGAAATTATATGGAGAATGATGCGATACAAATTTTCAATGATAGTGTAATTAATGCCGTTGATTGTTTGAAATCACCTTTCATTATTGATTATATTACCTGTTTTGGTCATCATACCAAGAGCGCCGATCATATCCACTTCCCCTACCGCGCCATTCTCTATGAATCCATCCGCAATCTCTTCTTCCATGTGCCGATGTGGTTCACGATGATGCTGATTATTTCCATCTCATTAATCTATAGCATCAAATATTTAAGGACGTTCAATTTGGATGATGACATCATCGCTGTGGAAGCCTCTAAGGTGGGTATTTTCTTTGGAGTTTTAGGATTAATAACAGGAAGTATCTGGGCACGATTTACCTGGTTAGCATGGTGGCCCAGTGATGTAAAAGTGAATGGTGCAGCCGTTACATTACTTATCTATTTTGCTTATTTAATTCTCCGAAATTCTGTGGAGGATGCACAGAAAAGAGCACGTATTGCAGCCGTTTACAGCATCATCGCTTTCACAATGCTGGTCTTATTCCTCATCATCTTTCCAAGGATGAATGATTCCTTACATCCCGGCAATGGAGGCAATCCAGGCTTCAGCAAATACGACCTTGACAGCACCATGCGCACGGTATTTTATCCTGCTGTAATAGGTTGGTGTTTACTCGGTATGTGGATACTCAATCTCCGCATCCGCATAGCTAAACTTTTAAATATAGAATATAAATAATTTATCAAACTCATGAAAAAAATACAAAATAGCGCACTACATCTGATGCTTATTCTATTAACAATAGCTAATCCATCCCTGCTTATTGCGCAGACCGCAAACACTTCCTCGGACTTCTATTCTAGGATGAATAGTTCCGGAAAAATCTATGTAGCAATAGCAGTACTTTCCGTTATTCTTATCGGGATTTTCGGCTACCTTATCAGTATTGACAGAAAGGTGAGAAGATTAGAAGAGAAAGACAATTCGTAGTTTGTCCTTATTCTTGATTCATTCATGAAAATAGACATCCATACTCACATTATTCCTGAACATCTGCCTGATTTCAAACAGAAGTTCGGGTATGGGGGTTTCATTAGCTTGGATCATCACAAGCCTTGTTGCGCAAGGATGATGATTGACGATAGATTCTTCCGAGAAATTCAGGATAACTGCTGGAATCCCGAAGTGCGTATGCAAGATTGCGACCATCATCAGGTGGATATGCAAGTCCTTTCTACGATACCCGTCCTGTTTAACTATTGGGCTAAGGGAGTTGATGCATTAGAGACGGCTAAGTTCATAAATGACCACATTGCTGTGATAGTTCACGAGTATCCTGATCGTTTTATCGGGTTGGGTACACTACCGATGCAGGCTCCTGATTTAGCAATTAAGGAATTGGAGCGATGTATGAAAGAACTTGGCATGGCAGGCATACAAATAGGCTCACATGTTGACAAATGGAACTTAAATGCTCCAGAATTATTCCCCATATTCCAAGCTGCGGAAGAAATGGGCGCGGCAATATTCGTACATCCCTGGGAAATGTTAGGATCAGACAAGATGACCCAGTATTGGTTACCGTGGTTGGTGGGAATGCCTGCAGAAACTTCTCGAGCTATCTGTAGTTTAATCTTCGGAGGCGTATTTGAAAGGCTGCCCAACTTGAGGGTTGCCTTCGCACACGGGGGTGGTTCCTTCCCATTCACGATAGGGAGGATAGAACACGGGTTTAATGTAAGACCAGACTTGGTGGCTGTGGATAATTCCGTGAATCCTCGGCAATATCTTGGGAAATTCTATTTAGATTCTTTGGTTCATGATCCATTGATGCTGGAGGTTTTAATAAAACTCTTCGGGGAGGATAAAATATGCCTCGGTACTGATTACCCTTTCCCGCTGGGCGAACTGGAACCTGGGAAATTAATCGAATCTATGAACTTCAATGCCATAACAAGGGAGAAACTCTTATCAAAGAACGCGAAAGAGTGGCTCGGAATGGTATAAAATAACAGAAGCCCCGAATTCTTTATTCAAGAAGCCGGGGCTGCCGCTATTTTTCTTCTAAACTTTTATTCTTTTACCAGCTTGGTGGTAACAATTCCTTTGGTGGTGATGATAGAAACCCCATAAACTCCCTTAGCAAGCGTGTTGATATTGATATTATGCAGCGTTCCTGCCGTACCTTTCACGTTCATTACTTCAGTTCCTAAGACATCGGTGATGATGAGCGTGATAATTTCCGAAGTATTCATGCCAACGAACTCACAAACCACGGTTTCTCCTGCGGGATTCGGGTGAATGGCAATATTCATCGTGTTATTAATGGTATTGATGCCGGTATTGCTGCGAATATCCATCGCGAGGTTGCCAGGAGCTACGCCAACTACAAAAGAATCCTGGGCAATTCCCATCAAATTATAGATAAATACCGTGCCACTCGTGATATAATCCGTTTCCCCTGCGTAGATCAATCCATTTACCGGATCATGTACCATACCATACACGGTTTTATTGATATTTAGCGTGTCCACATTCGTTAAAGTCGTGGTGCTGAAGCGGGCAAGTTTGGTATCTCCCGCAACTTGGTAGTATATATATGCCGTTGCTAGGACGGATGCGCCACAACCGCTGGAAGTGCCTAAATCAGCCGTGGTAATTCCTGTGGTAGCGATGTTATATGCGCTGACACTGCCGGTAGAATAGTCGCGATTGTTGACAGTATAAACAATACTTCCGTCGAATACGATATTCTCTGGATCTATTCCGTTAACACCTAAGTCTATATTGCCAATGTACGCGTGTGTTGTTAAATTTATCTTGCCAATCATCCCAACATCCTGACCAAAATGGAAAGCATTGTTGATAGCTATGTAAGCAACGTTGTTATCTACCACAATACCTTCGGAAGCATAGCGAGGACCCACGGTACTATCGAGCTCATAGACGAAGCCCAAGCCAATCTTATCATAGACTTGGAAATAACTCGGGTAATCTACCAGATACTGCCCGCGAGATACCAAAAGTTCGTTGCCCCAGACGGCAATCTTACGGATTCCTTGCACAGTTTGCGTGAATAATCTCGCATGAGTGAAGCGATCGTACTTAATCAGGAAGGAATCTGCCGCAGCATAGATGAAGTTTGTGTCCACCACCACACAGGTTGCGAAACGAGCGTTGAAGATGGTGTCAAAAACCCCGTAAACATGGGTAATAGGGTCGTAAGACCCGATAGTAACCGGCACAGTTTGCACCTGATTCGCGTAATCGTAATGACCTTCGTTGAGGACGACGACATTCTTCACATAATTGGTTGCATGAGCAACGGTAACGGCTGCAATCATCACGCAGATGACCAGCATTTTGGTAAGCATTCTTTTCATTGTTTTAGATTATTAATTATTATTATCAGTTGTTTAAAAAATTATCAGACAGAATCTCCGGAGACTCATCAACAATGCTAAAATAACCGAAATAGAGGGAGGAATTGCCGCACCTTTTATCAAATAATAAAAGAGATTCCATAAAAGAACCCGTGCAACTTGCCTGACATAGCCTCATTTCGCGAAAGCATCGTCAAAGAATCGAAGGCAGGTCTCCTGGCTTGTATCGTTTGCCGTCCTTCCCACCCCGATCTACGGGGGCAGTGGACGATATTCGGTGGCAAAACGGTTATTAATACTTACAGTTGCGCGACAGCTTGTGAATTTCACACAATTCCCTATTATTCTACGTTAATATGCAGAACCTTTTCCTTTGGTAACAGAGAGGATTATAAAGAACGAGGCGGCAAATATACTAAAATTCCTGACAATCGAAAAAATCTTTGAGGATGTTGCAAGATTGTTTCCGCATGATGGAATAATATCCCCACATGATGCGATATTGTTCGCACATATTGCGATAACATGTCCGTATATTCCCAAAATGTTCCCGAACATTCCGATAATGTTCACGCATATTCTAATAATGTTCCCGAACATTCTGATATTGTTCCCGAACATTCTGATAATGTTCCCGAACAATCCCAAAATGTTCACGAATATTCCCAAAATGTTCACGAATATTCCCCAATTGTTCACGAATAATCCTCAATTGTTCGGGAAAAACGGGGTACTTTTTGAGAAAACTACCCGACTCTCAACGGGAAGTCAAGAATTATCCACGCTCCCCACCCGATTTTCTCTGGAAAAATTTCTACCCTTCGGGGATGCCGGAAGATTCCTCGCGAAGAACAGAAAAACTCCCGCAGGGAATGCAATATTTACCACAGAAGTTGAAACATTCACCATGGAAGTTGCGACATTCCCAGTGGAGGTTATGACATTCACCGTGGATATTCCGACATTCCCTGTGGACATTATGACATTCACCGTGGAGGTTATGACATTCACCGTGGAAGTTGAAACATTGTCTGCGGAGGTTGAAACATTGTCTGCGGAAGTTGCGATAATCTCTCTGGATATTGGAATAATCACCTCGGATGTTGCGAGATTTGCCTCGGAAAATGCGGCATTTTCCGAGGAAAACAGCCCAGTTTTTTTGAAAACTACCCGAGCCTCCGAGGGTATTTGTTCGGTTTCCCCGTTGAAAAGCGGAATTTAGACGGTTTTCGGAGCATCGTCGTCGAGGATTTCGATCACCGCCTCGATTAATGAATCGGCATCCCCAAAAACGGAATCAATTTTCCCTATTTCTCGGAATCCTTTGAAGGCTTTCGCAGCAATTAGGGCGGCTAATAAATCGAAATCTGCCTGTTTTTGCGAAAATGCCACGCCTTTTTTCATCAACCTCGCAGCTAAGTAACTTTGTTCCGTCTGTCCCGGCGTAGGAACGAAGATTGCTGGCACACCGAGCGTGGCTAAATCCATAATGGTCGAGTATCCTGACCGACTTACCACGAGGGATGAGGCGAGGATCGCGGCTTGCATCGCATCTGTGTCGAGATGTGGATAAATGACCCCGTTTGCGAACGGAATAGGCGTGGAATTTTTACCGGGAATGCCGGCAAATACGATGGCTCGGAGGGATGTTTTGGCAATTTCTTTGAGGATTAAATCATAAAACGCGGTTCTTGCCGGTTCAGGTCCGGAGATGATGGCACAGAGGTCGTATTTTATCTCTCTTTTCACGGAGAATGGCGCATTGAATCGGGAGAGTATGCCAATGAATCGGGTTATTTTAGGAATGATAAAAGAATGTGACAGCGCACCCGAGAGATTTTCTTTGGAAGCCACGTCGGGTATCCAAAGTACATCGAATTTTTGGATGAAATGCTTGCTCATCAAGAAAATGAGCGGGGATAAAAACGCCAACCACGGGGATGTTTTGACAATAACCTGGTGAGTTATGAAAACGGTCTTGGTTTTTGCAGCATAAAGCCCGTATCTGTTGTCAGAAATCACGATGTCGAAGCCGTATTCCTCGATTAATTCCTCCAGAAACGCGTGTTCTATCGCTATTTGCTTCAACATTTTCGGAATCACCCTGAAGATAAAACCAATACCCATCGTTCCCTTCGGATATTCGATGGCTATTCCGGGAAAGGTGATGAATTTTACGGTCGGGAACTCGCGAATCAGGAGTTCGTACGGGGCTTTGTCGGCAGCTACGAAGACTTCTGCACCCTCTTCCAAGAGGAGTTTGATAATAGGTATGCATCTGGTGGCATGACCCAAGCCCCAATCCAAAGGAGCCACGAGTATTTTCTTTTTTATCATCGTTTTCGCTCCGCAAATATAGGTTTTTCAGGGAATGTTTCAGGCTATTTGCGCAGTCTTCTCACGGAATAAAATAATAGAGAAGAAGAATATGAAGAAGGTTACGCCTATTTGGGTTTCGATCGTGTCTTCTGAACACATACTCATCAGGATGAAGAGCAAAAACACGATAAAATAGAAATCCCTCGCGTTATTCTGAACAAAAACCGGATATATTAACGCAAATAAGAAGATCAATAACCCAATCACCCCGAAGGTTACGGTAATAGACAAGAATTGGTTGTGAGCCTTCAAGCGATGTGCCTTATCTAACCTGGAATGTTCGCGGATATACTCGGTCTCGAAGGCATTATTGATGTCTCCCGTGCCAACTCCCACGAATGGGTGAAGCTTTATCAAGGCTAATGACGCTTTCCAGTACTCTAATCGCTGAACTACCGAGTGTCCGTTAGGATTTCCCCCGTTGATATAGTTATCGTACTCCCATAATATCTCGTAAATCCGTGTTTTCAAGGAATTAGCCTTAGGATAATTGATATTTGTCACGCCTCTTTCAACAGCATGGATGTCTTCTATCGGCATTGCCATGACTGCATCGGCATCTTTCCTGGATCCTTTGGAAGAAAGGAAGCGAACGAGGGTATAACGTATGATTTTTCCGGACTTCCCCACGCTGTCGAAGGCAATGTTGCTGCGTTTTTGCCAGGCATCCTTTAATTCAAACCAATTTAGGTAGAGATATATCAAATGCCCGTTCTCTCTTTCCTTTTTTACCGTGTCATTTTCGTAAACATTCCCGCGAGAGGTGAGAGTTTCTATGTTCATCGTCTCACTTTTGTTGAATTCTTTGATAGGTCTGTAGGTTTCTTGAATAAAATACACGAAGTATGCCGGCACTCCTATTAATAGTATCCCCAAACCGATGCGTAAAAAGGTATTCTTCTGCTTCCATATCGAATAACACAAGAGAAGGAAGGCAGTAATCGCGAGAATTATCAAACCCGTGATGGCTTCCAGGATAATTAAGAAGGTTAAAAACCAAACTATCACGAGGATTAAGGCAATGGTTACGAATAACGGAACAGTATTGAAGTATTGGCGGATAAAATTCCCGAGTAATAAGGTAGAAAACGCAATCATCAGCCCAAACCTTATGTGAGATATATAAACAGACACGTCTCTGATGTCATAAACCCTGTGATATGTCCAACCCTTCCACACCGCCGTGCAATAAATCGTGGCAAATAATACAGAACCGCAGAAAAGGAAGATTAATTTCTCGAAACTTTTCTTTGAAATCGTGGGTCCTGTAGCAATTAATAAAGGGAATATCAACAAAGGCAACTTCACCCGCAGATCTTTGAAGGCATAATTGTAATCATCGGTGTAGATTAACCCAACAACGTGTAACAAAAAGATAGAAGTAATGACCAATGCAAGTTTATTCTGGGAAAACGATTTGAACTTCGCGAGGATATTACCGCTTATCAACCATCCCGCAGCAATAACGAACTGTGCCACGCTAATCACGAACTTCGATTCAGGTAAAAACGCGGATAAAAGAATAAGACCGGAGTAAAATAGTATATCTCCGGTCTTTTCCCAACTAATTTCCTTCACAATTTATCAAAAGATGATAAGCTATTTCTTATCGTCTGCCGGTTTATAAGTTCCGGCAAGGATAGATGAATAAAGATTTGCATCATTCAAGACAGATATTGCCCTTTGTATTTCAGGATCGGCGTGGAGAGTGGCTTCAATCCTGCCATTCTGGTAATAATACCTTGAAACGATTTCTTCTTTCAGCAGCATTGCAATCTCTCCTTTGTTCTTTTGAATATCTACTGTTTTGTTGTGCGCAATTTTATTTCTTAATGCTTCAAACTCGGGCTTTGCATCATCAAAATATTTATCTTTTGTAGCAGCTTCTTTGAGTTCTTCGTACTTGGTTTCACTCTTTGTCGTGTAGTCGTATTCTTTATCGGTTATGTAAATAATAAAGTTACTGAAGTCCCCATCAGTAAGCTGGAAACCCTTTGCTGATGCTATTGTTGGATGCACAAGACAATATTGGGTTGCGTAATCAAATATCAACATTTTGCTTACTAAGCTTTGAGAAATGCTGCTTAATTTTGGAGCATCTAATTTAATATCAGGAGTGATGCCGCCGCCATTATAGACAGTTCTTTTGGACTTAACGGTTTTGAAAGGAGTGATCAAAGAATCGGGCACATGACCAACGCTTCCATCTTCATTGCGATGCGAATAATCAAGTGCTTGAATGCAGCGACCACTTGGGATGTAATACTTCGCGGTGGTGACTTTTAGTTGTGCGTTGTAGCTCACAGGGCGGGTTGTTTGGACTAATCCCTTTCCAAAAGAACGTTGTCCAAGGACTACTGCTCTATCCAAATCTTGCAAGGATCCTGATACAATTTCTGATGCTGATGCAGAGCCGCTATTTACTAAGACAACTATTGGAATATCCAGGTCTATGGCGGGATACACAGCTTTATATGTTTTCTCCCATTCTTTTACTTTGCCTTTTGTGTTGACAATTTCTTGTCCTTTATCCACCCAAATATTTACGATGTTAATTGCTTCATTCAACAAGCCACCGGGATTGAAACGAAGATCAAGAATAAGGGTTTTCATTTCGCCTTTTGCTTTAAGTGCAGTGAATGCATCTTTCACATCCTTTCCGGCATCTTCAGTGAAGCTCGTGAGCTTGATATACCCCGTTGTTTTATCCAGCATACCAGAGTAAGGAACACTCTTAATTTTAATCTCCTCACGAACGACTATTTTCTCAATAAGCTTTGGTTCGCCTTCTCTTTTTAAAACTAATTTAACGCTTGTCTTTGCTTGTCCCTTCAGGGCTTTGCTGATGTCATCAGTGTTTTTTCCTTTGGTAGATTTGCCATCAATTTCCATTAAAATATCACCAGCTCTGATATCTGCTTTTTGTGCGGGCCAGCCTTCATAAGGATCGGCAACGACCATGAATTCTCCCTTCTTGCGAACCGATGCACCGATGCCTCCATACTGCCCTGTTTGCATGAAACGATAGTCTTCAATGTCGGCTTCGGAGATGTAATTCGTGTAAGGATCACAAGACTCCAACATCGCATCAATGCCTTTCTTCATCAGCTTTCCGGGATTGGTTTCATCAACATAATAGACATTCAATTCGCGGAAAATGGAAGCAAAAATATCGAGGTTTTTACTTATCTCAAAATAATTATCCGCAACAAAACTGTAAGAGGTAAAGGACGCGATTACCAAGGTCGCGGTGACAATTCCCCACCTGAATTTTTTCCAAATCATGCTTAACTTTTTCATATTATTTTCTATTTATTTATTTTCAATTTTCATTTAACGGGGTCATGCCCATGACCGCCCCAGGGATTACAAGATGCGAATCTTTTCAGGGTCATTGCGCCACCTTTGAAGGGTCCGTATTTTGTGATTGCCTGGATGCCATATTCCGAGCAGGTCGGGGTAAATCGGCATACCGGCATTAAATATGGAGCAAGAATTCGTTTATAAACTTTTATCACAAATATCAGTACCCAGCTTACGAACGTCTTCATTTCTTTTCAATCTTCTTCTTCAATTCTTCTTCAAAACGGCGGATTGCCAATATTATTTTTTCCTCGACCGATTTGTAGGGAGCGATTTCTTTTTGGGTGTAGATAAAGAGGATAGAATAATGCAAATCATTTGCTTCCAAAAATTCATAAATGCCTGTTTTATTCTTCCTGAAAGCTTCGCGCATCAATCGCTTGCATTTATTTCTGTCCACTGCTTTTTTGAAATTCCTTTTGCTGACACTGAAGCCTGCTTGGAGAGGAAACTTGCCCGTTTTATCCTCCATTTCTGCCCAAATTAATCGCACAGGATTTGCCGAAATCGCCTTCCCGTTTTTGAAAAGGGCTTCGATTACTTTTCGCTTTTTTAACCGTTCTTCTTTGCCGAGTGTTTGCATTTCCGCATCGAAGAAAATCGTTATTCCGAGGTCAGTTGCGAAGCCGAAATGAAGAAATGAATGTTCAACTCCGTAGCCACTCCTGCTGCTGCAAATTTGTATTTCGATCCATTCGTGAAGCCGCCCAGCGTTACCTTGTGGCTCGAGCACCAGCGCAGCGTCCAGTTATAAGGATTGGCTTCAGGATTGGTCGCCAGTGTAAAGGCAATCAGGTAGCCATAGGCATCTTCCACCACGTCTATGTCGAACGAAAATTCGTTCAATCCGCCATGCCCCACAGCCATCCCATCGGGTGCTGGCAATTCCCCTAACGGACCTGGAACTTTGGCACGCGGGTAGCCGCTTTTGGCGAGGGTCGAGGTGTTGCCATTCGCCAGTTCATTTATATACACCCCGTTTTTGTGGAACGTAGTATCCACGATTAATCGTTGAGCGGCGAGGTCTTGGGCTTTGCCCTCATATTCCGCCAAGCCGTTGATCCGATCGTATTCCACTACCTGCGATTGGACAGTCCCCGGTGCGACGGACAATGCCGGAAATAAGCCGATATTGGTTCCCAAAGAATCTTTGATTTCGTGAACCAGGGGACTTATTTCATCTTCCTTGTAATGTTCTGAATTAACTAAAATTGTAGCTTTTCTCATGATATTATT
>CAIMUP010000011.1 GCA_903844645.1 uncultured Bacteroidota bacterium | reverse complement strand
TTAAAGTAATAGATGGACCATTCAATAGTTTCTCTGGAATTATTGAAGAAATAAACGAAGAGAAGAAGAAATTAAAAGTAATGGTAAAGATATTCGGAAGGAAGACTCCTCTCGAATTGAGTTACATGCAAGTTGAAAAGGAATAACAAAATTATAAAATGAAAATCTTTGATTGTAACATATCGGCTATTTTGATTCCAGTGGGACTTATCTTAAATGTGATTAGTGGTATCTTTATATACCTAAATGTAAAGAATCCTATTGATCCAAATCAAGCATTTATATTACCTCTTACAGGAGGACCAAGTTTTCAAGAAATTCAACAATCAGTAGAAAGGAAACGCAAGCAAATAAAGAGAAGAGAATTTCTTGCATTAGGATTTATTATAGGGGGCAATGTATTTCAAATATTAGGATTTTATTTAAACTAAAAAATTATTAAATGAAAAAAGCATTATTCTTTTTTGTTATCTCGGTTTGTTTGTTTAGCTGCGAAACCTATGTAAAAATTGGCACATCTGAATCGGATGCTAAAATTTATGTAAATGGAAATTATATAGCAGCAGGTTCTTGTAAAGTTAAGATTAATGAAAAGGATTGCGAAACTGTGAGAATTGAAAAGACTGGATATTTGGAAGAAGAAAGGAAATATTGTTACCAAGTAAAAGGATTTCAAAAACCTCCTTCTTCAGATTATTTTACTCTTCTAAAAGATGAATCTTATGATGCTTCTGTTAAGACCGACATTGCAAATGTTGATTTCAATATTAGCGTAAATCCAAAATTAAAGGAAGATGAAGCTTGGAAAATTATTAACCAAGAAGTTACCAGTTACTTTGATGAAATTGTATCAAGTTCAAAAGAAACAGGGTATTTGATTACAACTTGGAAAGTTCAAGCATTTCCAAAAAGAACCATACGAACAAGAATAGTTATTAAGAGTGGAGGTACTTCACCTCTTGTTTATAAGATTAAAATTTGTAGTGAGATTTCTTTAGGAGAAGGAGTTAGTGTTAAGAGTGATGAAAGGTTTAAAGAATGGGACAGAGTTTTAAGAAAATATGAAAGTGTTATTAGTGAATTCAAATCTAAGCTTAATTAATAAAATGACCACCCCGATATACATATTAAATAAAATGAACCTTGTAAGCTACGGCGCAACTTCTGTATGCTTGCATACAATAACTGTAAGCCAGCAACCAAGTTTTGTATGCCAGCAATCAACTTTTGTATGCTTGCAACCAATAGTTGTAAGCCAACAATCAAACCTTGTAAGCCAGCAACCAAAAGTTGTATGCCAGCAACCAACTCTTGTATGCTTGCATTCAAAAGCATCCGACTACTCCTTAAAATCACTGTTAATCAATTAATTATATACAAAATGAGCCAAGCCAGAGTACCTTACGACATTCCAGGATTCGCTTCTTATTTAAGAAGGACGGATGATAATTTGCAACTGATGACTCCTCCGAGATCGGGTGATTTATTTGGCTGGACTTCTACCGAAGTTGCAGCGTGGCATACCAAACGGCTTTATTTTCTCGATCCCGTTACCGGCTTATACATCAAGCATGAAGATCCTTTAGTTGATACCCTTGATATTAACAGATTGGTGCGGAATTTCATTCACGATTTTCATCCATTCTCTACGCCTTTATTGGATAGGGCGGCAGCAAGTCCATTGTCCACAGAGACTTTGGCTACGCTGTTTAATTTCGTAATCGGTCATCATGCAGCTACTCATGTTACGACTTCTATCAAGAAACAATTATATGGAATTTATGACCAATTAGGCGGAGGCGAAGTGTTGGTACATACCCGTACCGATGTGCATTCGCGCCGTCCTGCATTGAATGTTGAAGAAGGCTCTGATGGTGTGGAAGTTGCTTATACAATAGGGGATGTTCTGATGCCTGATCCCGATGCGCCAGGCACTACTCACAAGGAATTCACGACCGCAGAATTCATCCTGAAATTAGGTGTAGCAAATGCTAACAAATCGTTGCATATTTCGCAGCGATCCATCATCAAGGCACATCGTGAATTTGATGGTCCCTGGCTTGCAACTCAAACGATAACGATTCTGTAAAAGAGAAGAAATAATTTTAATAAATAAATACATAAATCATGGCAAAAGAAATAGGTGCGGTTGTAAAATTGCAAATTAAAGGCGGAGCAGCAAATCCTGCGCCTCCAATAGGTCCGGCATTGGGTGCGAAGGGTGTGAATATAATGGAGTTTTGTAAGCAGTTTAATGCAAGAACTTCTGATAAAGCAGGGAAAGTGCTTCCTGTTACATTGACGGTTTATACCGATAAATCATTCGACTTTGTTGTAAGAAATACACCAGTTGCGATTCAATTAATGGATGTTTCAAAGATCAAAAGTGGTTCTCCAGAATCAAATAGAAAGAAAGTTGGGCAGGTAACTTGGGATCAGATTAAAGCTATCGCGGAAGATAAAATGCCTGACTTTAATGCATTCACTTTGGATAGCGCAATGAGCATGGTTGCTGGGACTGCAAGGAGTATGGGCTTGACAATTGAAGGAGAAAGTCCATTAAAAAAGAAATAAGAAAATAATTATACATAATATATTATGGCAAAGGTTACTAAAAAAAGGAAAGTAGTTGATAAGTTGGTTGATGCGACGAAGGCGTATTCATTGGCGGATGCTACTAAATTGGTGAAGCAGATTACTTATACAAAATTCGATTCTTCTGTTGATATTGATGTGCGTTTGGGAGTTGATCCACGTAAGGCAAATCAGATGGTTAGAGGCTCTATTACCTTGCCACATGGCACTGGTAAGACTAAGAGAGTATTGGTTTTATGTACTCCTGATAAAGAGCAGGAAGCTCGCGATGCAGGTGCAGATCATGTTGGGTTGGATGATTATATTACCAAGATCGAAAAGGAAGGTTGGACTGATATTGATGTCGTTATTACCATGCCGAGCGTGATGGCGAAGGTGGGTCGTTTGGGAAAGATATTGGGTCCTAGAAATTTGATGCCTAATCCTAAAACCGGCACTGTTACTATGGAAATCGGGAAGGCTGTGCAGGATGCTAAGGGCGGTAAGATTGACTTCAAGGTGGATAAACAAGGTGCTATTCATGCTTCTATCGGGAAGGCGAGTTTTGATCCGAAACAGTTACTGGATAATGCGCATGAATTGTTGCATTCTATTATTAAATTGAAGCCGAGTTCGGCGAAGGGGACTTATATTAAGAGTATTTATATGTCTTCGACGATGAGCCCGAGTATGTTGATTGATCCTAAGAGTATTTCCTAAATTATTAAATATAAAATACAATGAAAAGAGAAGAAAAGGAACAAATAATTAACGATTTAGTGGAGCAGATGAAGGTGACGAATCACTTTTATCTGACTGATATTTCGGATTTGAATGTGGAGACGACTAACAAACTGCGAAGGGTTTGTTATGATAAGAATGTGAAGCTTCAGGTGGCTAAGAACACGCTGATTCAGAAGGCTTTGGAGAAATCGGAGGGTGATTTTTCGGAACTTTTTGGGGTGTTGAAGGGGAGTTCGGCTATTATGTTTTGTGAGACGGCTAACGTGCCTGCGAAATTGATTAAGGAATTTAGAAAGAAGAATCCGAAGCCTTTGTTGAAGGGGGCTTTTGTGGAGTATTCTATATTCTTGGGTGATAATATGTTGGATGCGCTGACGAAGGTGAAGAGTAAGAATGAATTGATCGGGGATATTATCGGGTTGTTGCAATCACCTGCAAAAAATGTTATTTCGGCTTTACAAAGTGGTGGCAACACGCTGGCTGGAGTGGTGAAAACTCTTTCGGAGAGAGAATCAAAATAAGGCTTCCAAGCGACAAATAAAATATATAAATTAACAATTAAAATTAATAAGAAATGGCAGATTTAAAAGCGTTCGCTGATCAGTTGGTTAACCTGACAGTAAAAGAAGTAAACGAGTTAGCAAAAATTTTAAAAGATGAACACGGTATCGAACCTGCTGCTGCGGCAACGGTTGTAGCTGCCGGAGGTGGGGGCGGAGAAGCCGCTGCGCCTGCAGAAAAAACAACTTTTGATGTAATTTTGAAGCACGGAGGTAGTGCGAAATTAGGTGTTGTTAAATTGGTAAAAGAAATCACAGGATTGGGATTGAAGGAGGCTAAGGATTTAGTTGATGGTGCTCCTAAGGCTGTGAAGGAAGGTATCTCAAAGGAAGAAGCGAATTCAGTAAAAGCGCAGTTAGAGGAAGCGGGTGCTGAAGTTGAGGTTAAATAACCTTTTGTTTCGATAATAAGTTAGTAGACCACTTCGTTTACGGGGTGGTCTATCTGACTTTATTTGGGTTTTCTTTTTTGTCCTTTTACTAATTTATTAACAATCTAATTAAAAATACCTTGGCTCAAATTAATAATAACAACACAAAAAGAATCAATTTTGCCTCCACTAAAGGGGCTATTGAATATCCGGATTTCTTGGAAATCCAACTTAAATCATTTAAGGACTTTTTTCAATTAGAGACTACTTCTGATAATCGGGAGAAGGAGGGATTGTTTAAAGTTTTTAATGAGAATTTTCCTATCTCGGATAGTAGGAATAATTTTATTTTGGAGTTTTTGGACTATTTTATAGACCCTCCAAGATATTCGACTGATGAATGTATTGAACGGGGTTTGACGTATAGCGTTCCTTTGAAGGCTAAGTTGAAATTGTTTTGTACTGATCCTGAACATGAGGATTTTGAAACAATTATTCAGGATGTTTATTTGGGAACGATTCCTTACATGACGAATAAAGGCACATTTATTATTAATGGTGCTGAACGGGTTGTGGTTTCTCAATTGCATAGGTCGCCTGGGGTTTTCTTTGGGCAAAGTCGCCATGCAAATGGGACGAAATTGTACTCTGCGAGGGTGATTCCTTTTAAGGGTTCGTGGATGGAATTTGCGACTGACATCAACAATGTCATGTATGCTTATATTGATAGGAAAAAGAAGTTTCCTGTAACAACTTTGTTGCGGGCTATTGGCTTCGAAACTGACAAAGATATTTTGAGCATTTTTGGACTTGCAGATGAATTGAAAGTTAGCAAGGCAGCTTTGAAGAAGGCTGTAAACAGGAAGCTTGCTGCAAGGGTTTTGAAGACTTGGATAGAGGATTTTGTTGATGAGGATACCGGAGAAGTTGTATCTATTGAACGGAATGAAATCATTCTTGAAAGAGAAACTATCTTGGAGGATGATCATATTGATTTGATTATTGATTCAGGTGTTAAGACGGTTATCCTTCATAGGGAGGATGCTAACGCCGGTGATTATGCTATTATCTATAATACGCTGCAAAAGGATACTTCAAATTCTGCTAAAGAAGCTGTGGAGCATATTTATCGTCAATTGCGTAATGCTGAACCGCCTGATGAGGAGACTGCTCGTGGAATTATTGATAAATTATTCTTTAGTGATAAGCGATATGATTTAGGTGAAGTTGGGAGATATCGTATCAATAAGAAGTTGAATATCCAGACTCCGATGGATGTGAAAGTCCTGACTAAGGAGGATATTATTTTGATTATTAAGTTCTTGATTGAATTGATCAACTCTAAGGCTATTGTTGATGATATTGATCACTTGAGTAATAGAAGGGTTCGGACAGTTGGGGAGCAATTGTATGCTCAATTTGGTGTTGGGCTTTCGAGGATGGCGAGGACGATTCGTGAGCGGATGAATGTTCGGGATAATGAAGTTTTTACTCCTGCCGATTTGATTAATGCTAAGACATTATCTTCGGTTATTAATTCTTTCTTTGGGACGAATCAGTTATCTCAATTTATGGATCAGACGAATCCTTTGGCGGAATTGACTCATAAGAGGAGATTATCTGCCCTTGGACCCGGTGGTCTTTCGAGAGAACGAGCTGGATTTGAGGTTCGAGATGTTCACTATACACACTATGGTCGTTTGTGTACTATTGAAACCCCTGAAGGTCCTAATATCGGTTTGATTTCTTCGCTTTGCGTTTATGCAAAGATTAACAATCTTGGGTTTATTGAAACTCCTTATAGGACTGTTACTGAAGGTGTTGTTGACGTTAAGAAAGATGTCATTTATTTGACAGCAGAGGAGGAAGATAAGATGATGATTGCCCAAGCTAATGCCCAGATTGATGAGAAAGGAAACTTTTTAACAACTCGTATCAAGGCACGTTATGAAGGTGATTTTCCTGTTACTGAACCAAAGGCTGTTACGCTGATGGACGTTGCTCCTAATCAAATTGCTTCTATTGCGGCATCCTTGATTCCTTTCTTGGAGCATGATGATGCTAACCGTGCGTTGATGGGATCGAACATGATGCGGCAGGCTGTTCCATTGTTGAAACCTACTGCACCGATAGTTGGGACAGGGCTTGAAGGTGCTGTTGCGAGGGATAGTCGTGTGTTGATTAATGCTGAAGGTGATGGTACAGTTGAGTTTGTTGATGCTAATGAAATTACCATTAAGTATTCAAGAAATGATGCTGAACGATTAATTAGTTTTGATGATGACACCAAGACTTATAAATTAACCAAATTCCAAAAGAGCAATCAAAGTACATGTATTAATCTAAAGCCTATTGTTGTAAAAGGTGAGAAAGTTAAGCGTGGACAGGTGTTGTGTGAAGGTTATGCTACACAAGCCGGTGAATTGGCTTTGGGGCAAAATCTTAAAGTGGCTTTCATGCCTTGGAAGGGATTCAACTTTGAGGATGCTATTGTTATTTCGGAACGTGTTGTTCGTGATGATATTTTTACTTCACTTCACATTGATGAATATAGTCTGGAAGTTCGTGATACCAAACGTGGGCTTGAAGAATTAACCGCTGATATTCCAAATGTAAGCGAGGAAGCTACGAAGGATTTGGATGAGAATGGTTTGATCAGGATTGGTGCCGAAGTTAGCGAAGGTGATATTCTGATTGGAAAGATTACTCCAAAAGGTGAGACTGATCCTTCTCCTGAAGAAAAATTATTGCGTGCTATCTTTGGTGATAAAGCCGGTGATGTGAAGGATGCTTCTTTGAAAGTTCCGCCTTCTGTGAAGGGGATGGTGATTGATAAAAAGTTATTCTCGAGAGCCATTAAAGATAAAAACCAAAAGATTGACGAGAAGCCGATGCTTGCTAAGTTGGATGTTGAATTCAATAAACAGGTGGCGGAGTTGAAATCGAAGTTGATTGATAAATTATTGGTGCTGGTTAGTGGTCGGGTTTCGCAAGGGGTAAACAATGTTTTCAAGGAAGTCATTGTTCCGCGTGGCGTGAAGTTCAATCACAAGGTGCTTTCCGAAATGGAATTTGCCAATATTAACCCAGGGCGATGGACTACCGACAAGGACAAAAACGAGCAGATAAAAATCCTTTTCCATAACTACAACATTCGCCTGAATGATACCAATGGAATTTATAAAAGGAAGAAATTTGCCATTACCGTTGGCGATGAATTACCTTCCGGAATTGTGCAGATGGCGAAGGTTTATATTGCCAAGAAAAGAAAATTAAAAGTGGGTGATAAGATGGCGGGTCGTCACGGAAACAAGGGTATCGTTGCGAAAATCGTTCGTGATGAAGACATGCCTTTCCTCGAAGACGGCACCCCTGTTGACATCGTGCTGAACCCGCTGGGCGTACCTTCTCGTATGAACCTTGGGCAGATTTATGAAACCGTTTTGGCATGGGCAGGGCAGAAGATGGGCGTGAAATTCGCTACTCCGATTTTCGATGGAGCATCGGTTGCACAGATTGATGAAGAGATCAAGAAAGCGGGTCTTCCTGAATTTGGCAGCACCTATCTTTATGATGGCGGCACGGGTCTGAAATTCGATCAGCCAGCGACGGTCGGTATTATTTATATGCTGAAACTCGGTCACATGGTTGATGACAAGATGCACGCACGTTCTATCGGTCCATATTCATTGATTACGCAGCAGCCATTGGGCGGAAAGGCTCAATTCGGAGGTCAGCGTTTTGGTGAAATGGAGGTTTGGGCGATTGAGGCGTTCGGCGCAGCCAATATTCTCCAGGAATTATTAACGGTGAAATCTGACGATGTTATCGGTCGTGCGAAGGCTTACGAAAGCATTGTCAAGGGCGAAAACATGCCGCTGCCGGGCGTTCCTGAATCATTCAACGTACTGTTGCATGAATTGAGAGGCTTGGGCTTGAAGATTACTTTGGGGGATGACAAACCGAAAATCGAGGAGGTTAAACCCTTATAAAATAAATCATGACAGTAATATCTTTTGATACCCTTGCCTACGCCAAGAAGCTGATGGCTGCTGTTTTTACCCAGCAACAAGCCGAGGTGCAAGCAGAGGCATTGAAAGATATTATTGATGATACTTTATCAACCAAGCAAGATTTGAAGGATTTGGAAAATAGATTAATAATTAAAGTAGGAGGGATGTATGGGGCAAGTATTGCTATCGTTGTTGCGCTGTTAAAATTTACACATTAAATAAAATGACCACCCCGATACCTGCCCCAAATAAATTCAATACCATAAGATACCAAGGAGCAAAAATTGGTGTCCAAATTCCTGCGCAAAGGGTTATTAGCGGAGGAATAATAGGTATTAGAGGAGCGGAAATAAGTATTAGCAGAGCTCAAATAGGTATTAGCGGAGCGCAAATAGGTATTAGCGGAGCTCAAATAGGTATTAGCGGAGCTCTAATAGGTATTAGAGGAGCTCTAATAGGTATTAGAGGAGCTCGAATAGGTATTAGCGGAGCTCGAATAGGTATTAGAGGAGCGCAAATTCTGCCCAATTCCACCCAAAAAGATAAAATTTTTAACTTAAATGGAAAATAAAATCAAAATATAATGGCATATAATAAACAAAATTCAGACAGAAGAGGTAAACGAGACGAGCCTAAGGCACGTCCTTATTTTAACAATATTACCATCAGCCTTGCCTCGCCGGAATGGTTATTGGCGGGATCGAGCGGTGAGGTTTTGAAGCCTGAAACGATTAATTACAGGACGTATAAACCAGAGCGTGATGGTCTTTTTTGTGAACGGATTTTCGGTCCGATTAAGGACTGGGAATGTCATTGTGGCAAGTACAAAAGGATTCGTTACAAAGGAATTATTTGCGACCGTTGCGGTGTCGAAGTTACCGAGCGCAAGGTGCGCAGGGAGCGTACCGGTCACATTCAGTTGATCGTGCCGGTGGCGCATATTTGGTATTTCCGTTCGTTGCCAAATAAGATTGGATATTTGCTTGGATTGCCTTCCAAGAAAATGGATTTGATTATTTATTATGAACGATATGTCGTCATTCAGGCAGGCATCAAAGCCGCTGATGGTGTGCAGTATCTCGACTTTTTAATGGAAGAAGATTATTTGAATATTATCGAAAATCTTCCTGCCGATAATCAGCATTTGGATGATTCGGATCCTAATAAATTTATTGCCAAGATGGGTGCCGATGCGTTGTTGGATTTATTGAATCGTTTGGATTTGGATTCACTTTCTTATAATCTTCGTCATCAGGCAAACAACGAAACTTCGCAACAAAGAAAGACCGAAGCGTTGAAGCGTTTGAATGTTGTTGAGGCTTTCAGAAATGCGAATTTAAGAATCGAGAATAAGCCAGGATGGATGATTGTGAAAGTGGTTCCGGTGATCCCGCCAGAGTTGCGCCCGTTGGTGCCTTTGGAAGGCGGTCGTTTCGCAACTTCTGATTTGAATGATCTTTATCGTCGAGTTATTATTCGTAATAATCGTTTGAAGAGATTGATTGAAATCAAGGCTCCTGATGTGATTCTTCGTAATGAAAAACGAATGTTGCAGGAAGCTGTTGATAGCTTATATGATAATTCTCGTAAGACCAATGCAGTGAAGACTGATAGCAACCGTGCTTTGAAATCTTTATCAGATAGTTTGAAAGGAAAGCAAGGACGTTTCCGTCAGAATCTTTTAGGAAAGCGTGTTGATTATTCTGCGCGTTCGGTAATTGTCGTCGGACCGGATTTGAAATTGCATGAGTGCGGTTTGCCGAAGGATATGGCGGCGGAATTATACAAACCGTTTGTTATCCGTAAGTTGATTGAGAGAGGGATTGTAAAGACGGTGAAATCTGCTAAGAAAATTGTTGATCAAAAGGAGCCGATTGTTTGGGATATTTTGGAGAATGTTTTGAAGGGACATCCAGTTCTTTTGAACAGAGCTCCAACGCTTCACAGATTGGGAATTCAGGCGTTCCAGCCGAAGCTGATTGAAGGAAAAGCTATTCAGTTACATCCCTTGGTTTGTACTGCGTTCAATGCCGATTTTGACGGTGATCAGATGGCGGTTCACTTGCCTCTTGGTAATGCTGCGATTGCTGAAGCTCAATTATTGATGCTCGCTTCGCATAACATTTTGAATCCTGCAAATGGCTCTCCTATCATGATTCCTTCGCAGGATATGGTTCTTGGGTTATATTATTTAACCAAAGGAAAGAAATCTGAAGGTAATGATAAAGTGAAGGGTGAGGGGTTGTGTTTCTATTCTCCAGAAGAATTAATCATTGCCTACAATGAAGGAATGGTGGATGTTCACGCATGGATTAAGGTGAAGGTTAATCAAAAAATTGATGGTAAGATTGTTAATAAATTGAAAGAAACTACAGTCGGTCGGGTACTATTTAATCAAGTTGTTCCTGAAAGCATTGGCTTTATTGATGAATTGCTGACCAAGAAGTCTTTGAGAGAAATTATCAATAATGTTTTGAAGGAAACAGGTATTGCCGGTGCGAGTAAGTTCCTTGATGCTATTAAGAATTTAGGATTTGAGCACGCCTTTAAAGGAAGTCTGTCTTTTAATCTTTCTGATGTTAAGATTCCTGATGAAAAAGAAGGTTTGGTAGATAAAGCTCACAAAGAAGTTGAGGAAGTAATGGAGAATTACGGTAATGGGTTTATCACAAACAACGAGCGTTACAATCAGATCATTGATATCTGGACAAGAACAAATTCAAGGTTGACAGAAACTTTGATGAAGAACTTGGCTGCTGACAGACAAGGTTTCAACTCAATTTATATGATGCTTGACAGTGGAGCGCGGGGTAGTAAAGAACAGATTCGTCAGTTGAGTGGGATGCGGGGATTGATGGCGAAACCTCAAAAATCCGGTGCTGTTGGTGGTGAAATTATCGAGAATCCGATTCTTTCCAACTTTAAGGAAGGGCTTTCGATTCTGGAGTATTTCATCTCTACTCACGGTGCTCGTAAGGGTCTTGCTGATACCGCTTTGAAGACTGCCGATGCTGGTTATTTGACTCGTCGTTTGGTGGATGTGGCGCAGGATGTTATCATTAATGAAGACGATTGCGGAACCTTGAGAGGCTTGTCTGCATCGGCTTTGAAGAACAATGAAGACATCGTGGAATCTTTATATGACAGAGTGTTAGGAAGAACTTCACTTCATGATGTTGAGAATCCTATTACTGGAAAATTAATCGTGAAGTCAGGTACTGAAATCACTGAAGATATTGCTGAAATGATTACCGATTCCCCTATCGAGACTGTGGAGATTCGTTCAGTATTGACTTGTGAAAGCAAGAAGGGTGTTTGTGCGAAATGTTATGGTAGAAACCTTGCAACCGGAAGAATGGTTCAGAAGGGTGAAGCAGTAGGAGTTATTGCCGCACAGTCTATCGGTGAGCCGGGAACACAGTTGACACTTCGTACATTCCACGTCGGTGGTACGGCTTCCAAAGCGGCTACCGAAAGTACCATTGATGCTAAGTTCGATGGTATTGTTGAATTCGAGGAAATCAAATCTATTCCTTACACCGTTGCCGGAAAGAAGATGGAAGTGGTGTTGGGTCGTTCCGGTGAATTCAGGATTACCGATCCTAATACCAAGACGGTACTTGCTACCGGAAATATTCCTTACGGAGCGCATCTGTTTGTGAAAAACGGTGTGACGCTGAAGAAGGGCGATATGATTTGTAGCTGGGATCCTTACAATGCGGTTATTATCTCCGAGTTCTCTGGTAAGATAGAGTTTGAACATATCGAAGAAGGCACTACTTTCCGCGAAGAATCGGATGAGCAAACGGGCTACAAAGAAAAGGTTATCATTGATAGCCGTGATAAAACCAAGAACCCCGTCATTAAAATTATGGGCGACCACAAAGATGTTCTGAAATCATACAACATCCCAGTGGGGGCACATATTATTGTGAACAAAGGCGTGAAGATTAATGCCGGTGATGTGTTCGTAAAGATTCCAAGAACTACTGGTAAGTCGGGTGATATTACGGGTGGACTTCCTCGCGTTACCGAGTTGTTCGAGGCGCGTAATCCTTCCAACCCTGCCGTTGTTTCGGAGATTGATGGTATCGTGAATTATGGCGGAATCAAGCGTGGAAATCGCGAAGTCATCATTACATCAAAAGATGGCGATGTGAAGAAGTATTTAATCTCATTATCGAAACACATTCTCGTTCAGGATAATGATTATGTGAAGGCTGGCACACCACTTTCGGATGGTGCTATTACGCCTGCCGATATTTTATCCATCAAAGGACCGGCGCAGGTGCAGCGGTATTTGGTGAATGAGGTGCAGGAAGTGTATCGTTTGCAGGGTGTGAAGATTAATGACAAACATTTTGAGGTGATCGTTCGGCAGATGATGCGAAAAGTGAAGATCGAAGACCCGGGCGATACTAAATTCTTAGAAAATGAAGCCGTGGATAAATTAGACTTCATGGAACATAACGACTGGATCTACGACAAGAAGATTGTGATAGATGCTGGCGATTCGCCAAACCTGAAAGCGGGACAGATTATCACTATCCGCAGACTGCGCGATGAAAACTCTGTGTTGAGACGAAGAGATCAGAAAATAGTGGAGGCTCGCGATGCCGTTCCTGCGACATCAAGTCCGCAACTACAGGGAATTACCCAAGCGTCATTACATACCAAGAGCTGGATTTCTGCCGCATCGTTCCAGGAAACGACGAAGGTGCTGAACGAAGCCGCGATGAATGGTAAGGTTGATTATCTGACGGGGCTGAAGGAGAACGTAATCGTAGGACATTTGATCCCTGCCGGAACGGGATTGAGGGAATACGAAAAGCTGATTGTAGGGTCGCAGGAGGAATACGATTTATTGATGAAATCGAAGAAGGAGGTGAGGAAAGAAATGCACCCTGACGAAGCTATTTAATTAAATTATAACTATTAAAAACAAAAATTATGGATAACAATAATCAGAGTGAAATAAACATCGAGCTGCCGGAAGATATTGCCGAAGGGATGTATTCTAACCTCGCAATTATCACGCATTCCAATTCCGAATTCGTGGTGGATTTTGTGCGGATTATGCCCGGCGTTCCGAAGGCGAAGGTGAAGGCGAGAATTGTGCTGACTCCCGCTCACGCCAAACGATTAATGTCGGCATTAACCGAGAATGTCGGGAAATTTGAGCAGATGTATGGCGTCATAAAAGATTCCGAAGGATCGGGATTGCCGATGAGTTTTGGCGGTCCGACCGCTCAAGCATAATTAAGTAATCAAAAAATAAACCTTATAAATGAAAAAATCTACTCCTATCCTGACTCTACCGAAGCTCTACAGGCGGTATTTTATACTATCGCCAAAGAGCTTCGGAAGATGGGTTTAAGGACTCCTTTTATTCGTCAAAACCTTCGGGAGTACGCGGCGTACTCCCATATATACGCGGTGTACTCCCATATATACACGGTGTACTCCCATATATACGCGGTGTACTCCCATATATACGCGGCGTACTCCCATATATACGCGGCATACTCCCATATATACGCGGCATACTCCCGTATATACACGGCATACTCCCGTGAATATTGGGCATTAAAATGGAATTTATAAGGTAAAAACTTAACAGAACAGATATTATTAACAATTAAAATTAAAAAAGAATGAACCAAATTACAAGTAACCTAAAGCAAGTGAAAGGGCAGTACGTCCCTACCAATGATGATTACATTGGGAATACCGTATTGGATTATTATGCAGCGAAAAGCAAATGTACACTGTTGCAAAAAATCATTATCCTGACTGTCATCAGCCATGATTTTGTAAAACAGAATGCTTCCGAGTTCGCGGACCAGTTAGATCAGTTTTCTAATTCGCTGAATGGGCTGACCGGACCGACCGCTTTGGCGACAAAGTACGGCTACACGACTGGCGAATTGCTGTCTATTAAACGCGATGCCGCCTATTGGAGATTCTGGTTCACGAAGCATGGCGCAGGAGCCACCTATGCCAAAGCCTGGACCGATAAAGGCGAAGAAGCGAGGCACGGAACAGGACCATCGTCGAGTGCGTGGCCCGTTGGCGCAGATATTTCTGGCGCACCGATAGATGTATTGCCGGGCATCGAAAAACGGTTTCGGGCAATGGCGAAAAAAGCCAAAGACCAAACCATTTATACCACCACCGATGGCAACAATATGGCTATCGAAGTGGTACATGTAGAATTTGTTCCGGGAGCTGGCAAACCCGATTTGAAGATTAAATTAACCGGCGGCGGACACCCGAAAATTAAATACATCCAAAGCAAATATGTCGGCATCAGGGTTTATAAAAACTCGAATGACGGACATGGCTGGGTGTTTCATTGCGTCTGTAATGACCCCGAATTTACCGATATG
>CAIMUP010000010.1 GCA_903844645.1 uncultured Bacteroidota bacterium | reverse complement strand
TTGGGGTACTCTAATTTTGGATAAGAATGTTCCAATTCCAAATGAGAACACCATTATTAGATTTGAGGTCTTAAAAATTAACAATAATAATAACTAATAAATTAATTAAACGATGCCAAAAAGGTATAATGATTACATTCCATCGTCCTTAGTTTTTGGCGGATAAAAAGAAAAAGAGTTGAAAATCGCAAGCCCCCGAATAGCCTTATTCTGGGGCTTTTTTATGGGATAAAAGTTCAGTATTAAAATATTTGCAGAAGCCGGTAATGCCGCATACCTCGCACTTAGGCTTACGGGCAATGCACACATACCGCCCATGCAGAATCAACCAATGATGCGCAATAGGGATCTTTTCTTTCGGAAGATGCTTCACCAGTTGATCCTCACAAGCACGGGGCGTTTTGGCATTCACCGTTAATCCGATGCGAGCCGCCACACGGAAAACATGAGTATCTACCGGCATACTGGCTTGATTAAATACCACCGAGGCGATGACATTAGCCGTCTTCCTGCCCACGCCGGGCAGCTTCTGCAATAGCTCGACATCATCGGGAACAACGCCCCCGAAATCATTCATCAGCATCTTCGCCATACCGAGTAAATGCTTCGCTTTATTGTTAGGATAACTGATGGATTTGATGTAGCGGAATATCTCCTCTTGGCTGCTCGCTGCCATCACCTCTGCCGTCGGGAAAGCCACGAACAGAGCGGGAGTGGTGAGGTTCACACGCTTGTCGGTACATTGCGCCGAAAGGATGACGGAGACTAATAATTGGTAGGTATTTTCATACACCAACTCAGTCTCGGCAACAGGTTGATGCTCGCTGAAATACGCGATGAATTTCTGATAGCGATCCGCTCTTTTCACGCCCTGGTTTCCTCTAATTCTGCCACCACTCTGTTCACGATTCCATTGACCGGCGGATGTAGTTTCGCAACGCTAACCTTAATCTTTTCGATAGCAGAAAATTGCTTCATCAACCGGTTTACTATCCGCTTCGCGACATGTTCTATGAGCTTGGATTTGATCGCCATTTCCTCCTTCACGATGTCGTAGATGATTACGTAATCCACCGTCTCCTCAAGGTTATCGGATATTTCGGCATTGGATAAATCTGTTTCGATAATAACATCCACCTCATAGCTCGTACCGATCATTTGCTCCTCCGATGTGCAGCCATGAAAGGCGTACAGTTTTATTCCTTGTACGATAATCTTTCCCATAGTATTTAAAGTATTAAAATGTAAAGCCAATCCTGAAAATAGGATTGGTATAAGGCGAAGCAACATCGGGGTTGACATCCCATAATATCATCAGATTCATCAATGCGCCACCGCCCATCGCCTGACTGATTCCTCCGCCTACCAATGGATTGGCGGTCGTTACCCTATGCAGGTCTCCGGTAAGTTGATTCTGTCGTTCGAGGTTTAATATCTCAAACTCTGCATACCCGAAGATGTAACTGTAAACATATTCCTTGGCGAAGACTCTGCCGCCGTAGATGCTGGTATGGTAATTCAAGAAGGCATAATTTGGATTGGTATAACTGTAATAAATATAGCTGATGCCCGCCCCCACAGAGAAGTTCTGCGTAACGCGATACCCTATCAACGGGGATAGCTCGAGGGCGGTTTCATTTCCGAATTGTGCACCGAAGCTACCGCCATAATAGGTTTTCTTAGTGGTGTCTGCATCAGGTTGGGCAACGATTGCAGAGGTCGTTAGTACCATTAGCAATAACGAGAACAGGGCTTTAAAGAGTTTAGCAGGTATTGACATTTTCTTGTTTTTATCGGGTACAAAAATAATAAGATTTACAGACATCGCGGAATGTTCCCCTAATTATTTGCAATTTTGGGGCTTCAAAACAAATTTAAACTTACCCCCATGAATATTATTATAACAGGTGCCAGCAGCGGAATCGGATATGAAACAGCGTTGCATTTCTCCAGAGAAAAGCGGCATAAAGTGATCGCCATTTCACGCAACAAAGACAAACTGGACGGGCTTTTGGATGCCGCAAAAATTGTGAATCCTAATTGCAACCTGATTCCTTTGGTGTATGATATCAGCATCCCGAATGATAAAAACGAACTGTTTTTATTAGCTAAAAAGGAAATGTCCAATGTGGACATCCTGATAAATAATGCCGGGGTATTAATCAATAAACCGTTCCGTGAATTAACTATTGCTGACTTTGAAATGATTTATAACACCAACGTTTTCGGGGTAGTTAAAACCATCCAAACCTTATTACCGATGATGGGAAAACCAGCCTCTCACATCGTCAATATCGGCAGTATTGGCGGGGTGGAAGGCAGCATGAAGTTCAAAGGATTATCTGCATACAGCTCCAGCAAAGGGGCATTGGCAATATTGACCGAGTGCCTTGCGGAGGAATTCAAGGACCTGAATATTTCCGTCAATTACCTCGCCTTGGGTTCAGTGAAAACGGAGATGTTTTCAGCAGCATTCCCCGAAGCCAAAGCACAGGTAAAGCCGCAAGATATGGCGAAGTATATTGCCGACTTCGCCTTGAATGGTTTTCATTTTATGAATGGCAAAATCGTACAAGTCTCTAAGTCCACACCATAATATTTGTGGATTTTTAAAAGAAAGTGTTTTGAGTTTAGAAAATTTATATATCTTTGCCGCCCCAAACAAGGGAGCTTAGCTCAGTTGGTTCAGAGCATCTGCCTTACAAGCAGAGGGTCACTGGTTCGAGCCCAGTAGTTCCCACGAAGCCTCGGAGAAATCCGGGGCTTTCGCTTTTTAGGAAATTGAATTAGTTATAATGTGGATTGTTTATATTTTGTATTCGGAAATTTAGATAAGTACTATGTTGGATTTATTGGTTGAGAAAAACCTTTCAAGATTCACCACCGTAAATTCCCAAGAAAATTTTCCAAAAACCTGTTCATCTTTTAATAAAACCTGTTTGTCTTTTCATAAACCCTGTTTATCTTTTAATAACCGCTGTTTATCTTTTCATAAAACCTGTTTGTCGGATGCCAAAACCTGTTCATCTTTTTAGATTCGCTGTTCATCTTTTTCCAAAACCTGTTTGTCTTTTTCCAAAAGCTGTTTATCTTTTGGCATAAACTAAAGCGGGAAGTAAAACCGATACATCGTGCCATTATCAGTTATTTAAGTAGTTTTTTCGGATGAAATCGCTCCCTCCTTCCCGATTTCTGACCCTCTTTTTATCAAATATTCATCTTCGACAAATATTCGAAGAGCAGCGAATAGAAACGGTACTTAAATATGGTCTGAAAAGGGCTACTGTTTTTCGGGATAGGAGGAAATTAATTTACTCCGCCACCAACCGAAATCTAGTCTTCGTATTCCACCATCTCACATTCTCGGTAACCAAATCAGCTTCGACCAAATAAGTGCCCTTATCCCTCGGCAAATAAACCTGCAAGCCCTGCGTATATTCATCCACAATATCCACTTCGAGGGTCGTCCTCGCATTATCAAATGAAATTAATTTGCCATCTTCGGCATACAGATGATAGGACATCCGAACCGGATTTTTGGCATCAGGAGTAGAGAAAATGGTGTTGCCCGAGGTATTCAAGATTTTTATGGGAGCAATAATAAAATTTAATGAATTGGAATGCACCGAAGCCGCGGCGGAAGATAATCGGACATTCTTTTCATCAAATAAAGATTCATGGAAAACGGTATCCGCCTGCGACGTATTCACCTTCCGATAACTGCCTGCGGGAAGGCGATAAAATTCCTTGTTCAGCAAGTCGGTTCTGAAGCGCGTAGGAGCAAAATCGGGACCAAGGAATATCTTATTAATATTTAATAACGAATCGTACTCGTGCATGTCCTCCCTCCAAAAAAAAGTTACGGCAGAATCGGGAGCATGTAACGATGAATACAGCAAAGTCTCGAACGGCAAGAAGCCCTGCACGGCAACAATATCGAGCGGTATATTGGCAACATTGATAAGGTATTTTTTGTTTGGGAGATGCCTGCCATAATTGGTCAATCTATCGAGATACTTTACTCTTTCGGTCATAATAAAATGAGCTTTGTAAATGCCATTCAGGTTGATGGTTATTAAAAGTATAGTCAGCAGAAGGGTAATCCATAAAGGGAATCTTCGGTAGATTAATCGCATCAATAATACCGCAGCCATCAAGCCGAAAGTGGTGTAATAATATTCGTAAAAAAGTTTGTTGGAGCCTTCGGGGAATATCATCACCGTGAAGACGGTGTATGCCGCAAGGAAGATTATGGCGAAGAATAACAAAAGCCATTTTCGGCGGTAAGCAAGTATCCCGAAGCAGAATAAAAAGGTGATGCAAAGAGGCTTTAAAGAAGAAACGAAAAAGGTTTTTAAATACATCCATGAGGGCAAGGAAAAGAAATCGGGGAAGAAGTTTAAGGAGTTTGCAATGACGTCTAATTTCTCCTTTTCATAATCAGATATTGACAACACTTTTATCCTTAAAAAATACCAAACGAAAGTAAAAACAAAGACGATGATAAGCTGCCTGTCCTCAAATCGTTTGCTGCTAATCATTTCTAATAAAATAATAAACATCACCATAAAAAACGTGAGCTGATGGCAATACGAAATGGTATAAATAAGCAGCATCGAGAGGAAGGTTGCGATCCACTTATCACGTTTTGAAACATAAGGACTCTCTGGTGCAATGAGAGCCCAAAGTACCGCCGTCAGGGCTATTCCCATAAATAATTCGGTTACGGCATAATAAAAAATCAACCGGAATGCAAGGCAAAGAGAAAGCATTAATACGATGCCTGCTCTTTGGTTTTTGAAGAGTAGAGTGCAAACCAGAAAAAGGAAATAATAGATACAAATAAAGGAAACAGAATAGAGCTTTAAGAAGAATTCCATGGAACAATTTTGTCTTAAAGCCATGAAAGGAATTACTTCAGAAAAATAAGAAATCCATCTGCCGTGGAAGAAGTTATATGTCTTCTGCTGGAGCATCAAAAAGGAATAATAAGAAGAGTCAAAGCTCAACATACGTTCCTTGTAATATTCCAAAGAAATGTAAAAAAGAAAGCAGAAAAAGCAGAAACCGATAACCTGAATGATTACTTTTTTTATCCGTTCATCATTCTTATTTTGGGTTTTCATTTTCTTCGTAGTGAATATCAAAAACGAATCAGATAAACCTTCGCGTCACCAAGTCTAAAAGGCTTTTCACGGCGACACTATTCATATCCCAATGATATTTCGGTTGGAGTTCGAGGTAGATATGTTGTTCTGCATCGGAAGCATTCTGACAATTATTTAAGAGATCAATGGAAGCATTATATTCCTCCAAACTACCATCGAAAAGTTCATTCATAAAAACAAATTTATCATTAATCCCAATGGCAATTCTCATATCAGAGATAGCTTCCTTTTGAAGAATAATTGGTTCCTCTTTTACTTTTATATCCACCTCAACAACTGCGAAATCTTCAAATAAAACCCCTGAACTTAGTTTGTTAATCTTCTTTTCTTTTGAGGAAGATTTCGGATAATCATTTGTGGTTTGAACAATTGGTTCGGCGAATGCAAGTACAGGCATTTCATTCTTTGGTGAACCTTGATTTTGTTTCCTGCCTCTGTCATTCATCTTCCCGAGAACTGTTGTAAATTCATAAAGGTCGCGGATATTCTCTAAGAATAAATCAACATCAATCTGTGAAATATAATTCGGATGTTTTTTCATTCCCTCGTGCTGTTCTTTTAGAGTTTCTATTAAAATGTCTATTTGTTCGTGAATTGTTTCTTTGTCCATGTTGTATATTTTTAATCCTTATTTTATTATAATTTTGTCGCTGAAATAATTTCAAATATTTGCCGCACAAAATTAAAAATTTACACGATAAAGAAACCAAACACATTCCATAGAAATGAATCAGGAGGGATATAGAATAGAAGAAGTTGCCAAAATTCTCAATGGAAAGTTGATTCTGAATAATGAATCGAGAAACTTTATTACTGAATTATTAACCGACAGCCGTAATATTACCAAGAAAGAGACATCGCTTTTCTTCGCATTAAAAGGCAGGCAGGACGGGCATAGTTATATCCACGCTTTGATTGAAAAGGGTGTTTCTAACTTCATAGTTTCTTATCATAGAGAAGAATTCAAGGACCTGCCTGCTAATTTTATTTTTGTTAACGATACATTGACAGCGTTGCAAGAATTTGCGGCATACCATAGGCAACAATTTGATATACCGATAATGGGTATTACTGGGAGTAATGGTAAAACGATTATCAAAGAATGGTTGTATCAGTTATTGAGAATTGATAAAAATATCGTGAGAAGCCCTAAGAGTTACAATTCTCAAATCGGGGTGCCCTTATCGGTTTTTTTAATCAATAGTGAACATAATTTCGCCATCTTTGAAGCTGGGATTTCGATGGTGGGAGAAATGGAACGATTAGAACCTATTGTTCATCCAACTATCGGAATTATTACGAACATAGGCGAAGCTCATGCAGAGAACTTTGTTAGTCTGGAGCAGAAGGCAAGAGAAAAATTGAAGTTGTTTATTCATTCCGAGGTATTGATTTATTGTAAAGATTACCCCGCTATAAATTCTGAAATCAACAACTCTGACATTCTTCCATCTTCCATAAAACTTTTTACATGGTCAAGGAAAACGAAAGCCGACTTGGAGATTAGCAGAATAACAAAAGCTCTTGCGGAGACTACAATTCAAGGTATTTATCAAAACGATTTCAAAGAAATTAAGATTCCTTTTGCTGATGAAGCCTCCATTGAAAATGCTATTCATTGCTGGGCGTTATTATTGCTACTGAATTATGATGACGAACTTATTGCAGAGCGTATGGAGTTCCTTAGCCCTGTTGCGATGCGTCTGGAATTGAAAGAAGGAATCAACAATTGTTCTATCATTAACGACAGCTATAATTCAGACCTCGGTTCGCTGGCTATAGCTCTGGATTTTTTGAATCAGCAGCAGCAACACGATAAAAAAACACTGATCATTTCTGACATATTACAAAGCGGAAGAAATGAAAAGAATCTCTACGAAAAAGTCGCCTCCTTAGCATCTTCAAAAAACATTACGAGGGTGATTGGGATTGGAGAATCCATTTCTCGGCACGAGGGATTATTCCAAATGAAGAAAGTGTTTTATAATACCACCGAACAATTCTTGAATGAATACACGCCACTGCATTTTAATAATGAAACCATCTTACTTAAAGGCGCACGGGCGTTCGGTTTTGAACGCATCAGTAAATTATTGCAGCAGAAAAATCATGAAACGGTCCTGGAGATTAATCTTAATTCGATAGCAGATAATTTGAATTATTACCGCTCGAAAATTAAACCTGAAACAAAGATTATGGCGATGGTAAAAGCCTTTAGTTATGGTAGTGGTAGTTTTGAAATTGCGAATGTATTACAGTTTCAGCGGGTAGACTATTTGGCTGTGGCATACACCGATGAAGGTGTCGAATTGCGCAAGCGGGGTATTGATGTCCCGATTATGGTGATGAACCCCGACCTTCAATCTTTCGATGCGATGTTGGATTATTATTTGGAGCCGGAAATATATTCTTTCAACCTCTTGAATCATTTTGGCGAAGCCTTGAGGCAACGTGCCCAATACGAAACTATCAGCCCGTTTCCGATACATATTGAATTCGATACAGGGATGAAAAGATTGGGTTTCGAGGAGGATGATTTGAATGAACTGATCATTAAAATAAAGAACAATAAATTACTGAAGGTGCAGTCTGTTTTTTCGCATTTGGTAGCGAGTGAAGATGCCGTTCACGACGATTTTACTCGCGTCCAAATCGAACAATTCAAACGCATCAACGAGGGTTTCACGACCCACTTTGATTATCCTATTCCGAAGCATATCTTAAATTCTGCCGGCATTTCGCGATTCCCCGAAGCTCAATTCGATATGGTGCGTCTCGGCATCGGGTTATACGGTATTTCATCCCACGAGGCGGAGCAAAAAATGCTTACCAATGTGGGCACTCTTAAAACAGTTATTTCGCAGATACGAACGGTGCATTCTAAGGAAAGTATTGGCTACAATCGGAGGGGATTGGCGGAGCGTGAGATGCAGATTGCGACGGTAGCGATAGGGTATGCGGATGGTTACAACAGGCGGTTTGGGAATGGGAATGGGAGGATGATGATACAGGGTACGGTGGTGCCTACGGTGGGAAATATTTGTATGGATATGTGCATGCTGGATGTTACGAATATTATTGCGAAGGAGGGCGATGAGGTGTTGGTTTTTGGGGCTGATTATAATGTGTCGCAGGCGGCGAAGGATGCGGGGACGATTCCGTATGAGATTCTTACGAATATTTCGCAGCGGGTGAAGCGGATTTATTTTCAGGAGTAATTTTCTTTTCACAGGTTTTCTGAATCGGGTGTGGGGGACGGGGTCGTTTACCAGCGCGAGGGATGGTAGGGGCTTGGTTACCGCCTTTTGGTGGGGCTTTTTGTGGGGGAGGCGGGAACGGAACCCCCGAACAGCCTGACCGCTGCTGCCTTTGGTGGGGAGGTTGGTGGGAGGCAGCAGGGGACGCGCCCAAAAGGGTTTGAGGTTTGAGGTTTAAGGTGGGGTCGGGAATAAATAATCCCGACCGGCAGGGTTAAACTAACTATGTTTTGTCGAAACATAGTTAGTTCCTGGCTCAAACTAACTATGTTTTGCCGAAACATAGTTAGTGCCGGGTTCAAACTAGCTATGTTTTGCCGAAACATAGTTAGTGCCGGGTTCAAACTAGCTATGTTTTACCGAAACATAGTTAGTGCCGGGTTCAAACTAACTATGTTTCGGCAAAACATAGTTAGTTTGAGTCAGGATTGAGTTAGAACGGCTAAAAAGGAAATTTTCTGATGATCGGCTCAAGGTATTCCTAATAAAAAAGCCTCCCGAAGCGGTTTCGGGAGGCTTTGAAGTTGATAAAAGGGGCTTAATTTCTTAGAATTTCAGGGTAAGCCCAAATTGCATGAACGATTGGGCAATGCCCATTTCGAGATAAATGGCTGTAGAATTCGCTACATAATACCGCGCCCCGATCGTGGTTTCAAAGCCGATAGGGATGCGACCGTAATAGGTGGTGCTGGATGATCCCGTGGTATAATGCTCTACATCGGAACTGGCTCTGTAACCGGTTCCGAGTCCGAAATAAGGGTCTAATTTATCGGTAATACCAAAATGGAAATTCAGACGGGCAAGGATGCTCGTCGCGGTATAATCATGGATTTCGTAAGATGATGACGAAGGAGGATATGGAAAATTATAATTATTGTTAAAATTGGTGATGGTTACGGAAGAATAATTAACGCCGACCGCAAAGCCGATGTAATTCGACAAGCCATATTCCCATTTGAAATGCAGCGGACCGATGTTTTTTGAGGGGACGTAATTTCTATCCGCAAACGCAGGGATCGCCAACCAATTCGGGAACCCATAGCCGAGGGTAATTATCTGCGTACCTTCTTTAAAAGAAGGCACGGGATCCATCGCGTTAACGAGTTTCGCATTGGTTTGAGCATTCAGCATCACCGCCGAACAAAGGAGAAATGTTAAGAAATAGCTTTTCATATTTAATAGTATATAATTTAATAACTAAAAAGAGCGGCAAAAAGGATGATCACGAAGATTAAAATCAAGATAGGGATCGCTCCACAAATAATTCCTGCAATCGCCATACCTGACCCGCTCTCGCCAGAAGATTTAATTTGGCTTAATCCCAGGATTCCAAAAATAATAGCAAGGATCGCGAATAAATATCCTATCAAAACAATGAATGTAATAATCCCCAAAATCCCAAAGATAAGGGATAACAGAGCCATGGTATTTGTTTTGCCACTTTCGGCAGGTTTGGCGGCAGCGGTGTTGTCTCCTATCCACCTCTTGAAGAATGCTTTGAAGACATTCACATGGGATGAATTAGCCACCGCAGGCGTACTTTCGGGAGTAACCTTAACGGGATTATTGAAATCCAATCTCGCTTCGGGAACAATGCTCACCGAATTGTCGTTGGAGGCTACGATGCGTTCTTCATTCCTTATCGGTGAAGGAATTACTTCTTTTGCTTTTTCGGGCTTTGCAGCAACCGTTTCGGTACTGGTTACAGGTATTTTTACCTTAATGGCTTTCACCACATCCGGCTTTTTCTCCGAAGTGTGTTTGTTTTTATTCCATTGGAAACTGTAGCCAGACATGTAATGCCTTTTCTCCATTTGGCAAGAAGAAAACAGGAGGGTGATGATAACGATACTCGATAAAATTGTTTTTAATTTATTCATTGTTTAATTATTTAATATTTGCTTACTCATTCGCTTTTCGGCTACCGCGCCCTACTCTTTGTCAGGATTTTCTGGATACTCCTTTTGTATGTCTATATTTTATTTTCTATAATCTCTTAAATCAATTCCCCAGTCGTATAGCAACATTCCCGAGCGGTCATTCCCGGCATAAGTAAAAGCATACTCCCCTTTGAACATGGGCTTCAGAAGATAGAGTTTAAAAATCCCTTGCCTTATCTTCTCCCATTTAAAATCAACCTTGTTTTTATCGCTGATACCCACTGCCGACTCATGAGTAAAACCAGTTCCCGTTGCTTTTCCTCCTTCAAAGCATCTGCTATGATTCTTGATACTAAGGTTTACCAGGGTAAACATATTTGGAGAAGTAATCTGATGAGCGCGGTTATCATAATTCAATTTGTTTTTGTTCAAGGTATCCTCATCGAAATAAAAATAAAACACCGGCAAGGAATCATTCACCTGGATATTTGCACTCTCTCCATTCATGCAATAACTACGCGTTGTCTCCCCGAAAAAATAGACACTCTCTCTGCTTCCATTTACAGAGGAAGGAACATTCTCTTCTATTTTTTGCAAAGCTCCTTTTTCGTTCTTTTGATTGTAATAATAGATTCCTGAAGGATGCATAAAAATAGGGTCTGAACTATGTTCATTAACGATGGCATCATTTGCTGAAAGAGCTGTAACATCTTGCATAGAGGCTATTACCCCATTCGAGACACCATGTTCTTTAAGATAGATAATACTGTCTATACTCGTATTAAATTTAATCACGACCTTAGGCGATTGCATCTTTTTAATAATAACAGAATCTCCCAGTCCTGCTTTCGACATTTTTATGATAGTCCCATTGGTAAGTGTTTCTTGAGCTATCAATGGATTAAGATTAGAAAGAGCCAGCATTAGAAATACTGCGAAGGATAGTATCAAACTTTTGAATCTTGTTGTGTTCATTAGGTATGTTATGTTTTTTATAAACTTATTTATCGGGGCGAATATATAAAAAGATTCCGCCATTATACCAGCGAAGGAGAAAAATATCTTTTTCGCTTTGTTGATATTAGAAAAATTATGTATGTTTGCGCCCAATAAAATTTACTAACAGTATAACTTAAAAAAATTAAAAGTATGATGAAAAATTTTAACATCTTCAAAATGTCAACATGGGTGATTGTGATTGCCCTTGTTACCGTGTTATTTTCTTGTAACACATCAATGGATTTCGCTAAGAAGCGTTACAGCAGTGGGTATTATGTAAACCTCGGCGGTAAGCACAATGGCGTTAAACAAAACGGAACGGAAGTAAGTTCCGCGAGAAAAGCAAAGGCAGCGCATGTAACTCCTGCCCAGAGCTTACCAACAGAAACTGTTGCTCCAACAGTTGCATCATCAGAAATTGCTGCTCCTGCAATTGCTGATAACACCATCACAGCATCTACGGATGCTACACCGGTAGTTTTTGCTAACAAGGTTGATTTCACATCTCATGTGAATTATCCTACAGCAAATGCTAACCAAACTTTTGTATCAGCGAACACTGCTGCTAAGAAAGATGCTTCTAATTCTTCTAAGAAATCAAACCACAAAGGTTGGTATTTCTTAGGTGGTGTTGCTGCATTCTTCAGCACGTTGAGCTTGCATGCTTTTGCTACTAAGAAACGTGGCGGTGGCGACAAAAGCTGGATCACGGCATTCTTATTATGCTGGTTATTGGGCGGTCTTGGTGTTCACCGTTTCTACTTGGGCTATACCTGGCAAGGTATCGTTCAGTTGCTTACCGGTGGTGGCTGCGGAATCTGGTGGTTGATTGACTTCTACAGAATTTGGTTCAAGGATTTGAAACCATTAGACGGAGATTATAGTTAGTCGAACTTAATCCTTAATAAAGAAACCCTCGTAAGAAATTTCGGGGGTTTTTTTATTAAACATACCTAATTAAACCCTGAAACGAAAGGCTGAAGGCAGTTAATGGCGATGAAATATGGCTTACTTTCTCGGAGACTTGAGTTCAAATCTCCAAGATTTGAACTCAAGTCTTGGAAATTTGAACTCAAATCACGAAGAATTGAACTCATATCCTGGAGAATTGAACTCAAATCTTCTTGCCATGAACTCAAATCACGGAGATTTGAACTCAAGTATTGGAGAATTGAACTCAAGTATTGGAGAAAGTAAGCCCAATTTAATGCCCACAAATCCTGAAACGTCCTTCCGCTTTCAAGTTTAATAACAAGCTTCTTGGGGAATTAAACCTTGGATTGTGAATTCCGATGCGGTCTATCGCTTGTTTTTATTTAATATGTATAGATAGACCAATTCCTTAATTAAGAAACTTAACCACATCGCGGCGAGCATTGGTAATACGATAAAGGCTAAACGATTATACTCCAAGGCGGTGTCGAAATCGAAGTGCACCATGTGCATCACTGCCCGCGTGAAGCCGCAGCCCCAACATTCGCGGTGGAATAGAAGAACAGATAGACAGACCGCTTGTCCGTGGTCGAAAAAATCTACCGGAAGGATGACTAAGGATACCGGTACGGCAATATAAAACAAGACGAACACGATGCTGACCTGTTTGCTGTATTTATAATCTCTGCTGAATATTTTTTTGATCATTGTTTTAATTTCTTTTTGAGGGCACGAAACTACAAATTTTTCGAGGCATATTTAATTCCATCCCTTAAAACTAAACATTCATTACTAAACTTTCTTCACCCTCATCCCCACAAAATATATGGCAATCAAAATAGCGGCAATACCGGAAACGATAAAGGTTAATTTCGGGAAAAAGAGTACCCATAGCAAGCCGGCAAGGGTACTGGAGAGCAGCATCAGGATGCTGGAGATGGCAGCGAAGAATCCGATGGCGGTGGCACATTCTTCGTTGGGCGTGATTTTAGAAATCCATGCCTTAATAATGCCATCGTTGCAGGCGGCATAGATTCCATAGAAGAAAAATAAAATATACAGCATCGGAATGCCTTGCAAATTCGCCATGCCGAGATATACCGCAGCGAATAAAATCATACCGATGATGAACATCGTCTTCATCCCGATTTTATCTGCGATACTGCCGATAGGGTACGACGCGGCGGCGAATATTATGTTATAAAAAATGTAAACGCCGATGACATCGCGGTCAGTGAATCCTGTCGTTTTCGCCATTAATAATAATAACATATCGGTACTGTTGATGAGCGTGAAGGCAAAGAATCCTATCGTGATGCGCTTAAATTCTTTCGAGGATCTTTTCCAATAACTAATGAAAGAAAAAGGGTTTAAAGAAACGATATTTTGAGTGGTATGTATCGGGATTTCTTTGATGAAGAAAGTAAACGCAACGCCGATGAGCGCAGGGGCGAATGCGATGATGAATAACCACGCATATTGCCCAGGATTGTAGTAAAGAAAAATGAGCGCAATGACAGGACCGATAGCAGCACCTAAGGTATCCATGCCCTGTCGGAATCCGAAGACCTTGCCCTTGTTTTCTTTTTTGGTAATGGATGAAAGATAGGCGTCGCGAGCACCTGTTCGGACGCCTTTGCCGAGTTTATCCATAAAGCGAGCGGTGAAAACCCAGCCAGTATAAGAGAATAGGGCGAGCATCGGTTTGGAAAGGCTGCTGATAAAATATCCAAGCCGGACAAAGGGTATGCGGATGCCTTTTTGATCAGATAATTTTCCGAAAAATCCCTTCCCGATGCCGGCAGTAGCTTCTGCGAAGCCCTCTAAAATACCAATGGCTAAGGCACCGAAGCCGATGGACTTCAAATAAACCGGCATGATGGGGTAAAGCATCTCGGAGGAGATGTCATTAAACAAACTTATCAGCCCAATAATAAGGATGCTTTTGGTAATTACTTTTTCCTTTGTCATTAATTATTTTAATGGGATAGGAATAGCTTTTCCGCTGCATCCATTCGGCACTTGTATGTTCAATAAATGTGCGATGGTTGGGGCAATGTCGATAATGTTTACTTCAGGCAGATATGTTCCGTTCGCAACCTTCCATCCGTATAATATTAAAGGGATATGCGTGTCGTAATTGTAGGGCGAACCATGCGTAGTACCCGTTGTTCGGTCCCATTCCATCCATCCGGGAAGCAGCGTAAACATGACATCGCCAGAACGCGAGGCGAGGTACCCATTTTTCATTAATTTGTGGTAGGCATAACCGTTGTCGAAGACCGGAATTTCAAAAGAAATGTTGGCATAAGCGATGCCCTCTCTTTTTAATAAGAAGTTCGCGACGACGGTTTCTATTTCATACAATGAAAGTTTCAAATCGTCAATGACTTTATGGTTTAAATAGACATTTTGGTCAGTGAATTTTAGGATAAGATTATCTACTTGGAACTTTTCTTTGAGAACTATTTTCAAGATATCTTTCGTTTGCTTGGCATCGAACAAACCAGCAGGGATTTTATGATCAATCGAATACTGAACATTGTTTGCCGCACCATGATCGGCAGATAAAAAGAGGAGGATATTCTCTTTGCCGAGGTAAGTATCGAGGAAGTCGAGGAAGTCGCCTAAATCTTTATCCAGCTTGAGGTAGGTATCTTCTAATTCAATAGAATTAATGCCGAAATTATGCCCCACATAATCCGTCGAAGAGAAACTTACGGCAAGGAAATCAGGCACGTTACCCTTACCCAACTGTTCGGCTTTGATAGTTTCTATCGCCAGTTCTTTCAGCAAGGTATTCCCGAAAGGAGTTCTTAAAAGCACGGCATAATCTGTTCCTTTTGCTTTGGATAAATCATGCGGAAAGACGGGTTTCGCTTCGCCATCATACAAAGGTCCTTCGTAGGGTACATCATCGGCAGTGCTTTCGGTGTATTGCGCGATGGGCAGGGACGAATTCCATGTTTGGGATTTGTAATTTGCAGGAAGTTTACGGTCATTAAAATCATTCAACCAGGCTGGCAATTCTTTTTGATAATAATTACTGGTGATGAATTTCCCATTCGTAACATCGAACCAATAAGCCCCATTCGCGGTGAAGCCACCGGGCAAAATGGCAGCCCTATCTTTGAGAGAAATGGAGATAGTTTTCGATGCGAAGTTGGTTGCCAGATGAAGCTGGTCGGTAATGGTATTTGAGAGTAGATTCCGAGGCGAACGCTTGCCGAGATTGGTGGTCGTTCCGACAGATTGCATGGCGGTATCATCTACGCAATACACTTTTTTATCGTGATCCCTGTCATACCATTCATTACCGACAATTCCATTGATGCTGGGGGTAGTACCGGTATAGATGGCGGCATGTCCAGGACCGGTTTCGGAGGGGACATAGTTGATATAATTATTCTCGCAAAGGAAACCGTTATTCACTAATCGGCGGAAGCCTTTGTCGGAGAATTTATTCCAAAACCGAGCGAGATAATCGGCTCTCATCTGATCTACGACAATGCCGATAACTAATTTAGGACGAGCTTGCATCTCCTTATTATCAGGAACGGTTTGGGCATTACTGATGGCGATATTAAAAAGGAGGACGGCAAGGAGGAATCGTAGTTTCATCATCTTCATTAATTATTTATTGAATGGCAAAATTAGGAAAAAGGGAATCATTCCCGCAATTCTCATTTTGAGAAAAATCCTTTTTTACACCTGAAAATCGGGTTTTACAACGGGAAAAAGAGACAACACAGACATTAGCCCCCGGACAGTTTGAACTGGGAGGGACACAATTTGAACTGGGAGGGACACAATTTGAACTGGGAGGGACACAGTTTGAACTGGGAGGGACACAATTTGAACTGGGAGGGACATTGTTTGAACTGGGAGGGACACAGTTTGAACTGGGAGGGACATTGTTTGAACTGGGAGGGACACAGTTTGAACTGGGAGGGACATTGTTTGAACTGGGGGGGACACAGTTTGAACTGGGAGGGACATAGTTTGAACTGGGAGGAAAATTATTTTTAATGAGATGTCTCTATTTAAAAAGGAAGCCCTCCGATTGGGCATCGGAGGGCTGAATTTGTTTGATAAAAGTAAATTTGCCGCCACCATGATCAAAATATTCTCCCTCTATCGCGAAGCCTTCGCCAACTTGCATCGGAATGCGTGGATATTATCCATCGCCATGTTTATTAATCGTAGCGGCTCGATGGTGTTGCTCTTCACCTCGCTGTATCTTACCAAAGAACTGAAGTTCGATTTGCATACTGCCGGCATCGTGATGAGTTGTTATGGGATGGGTAGCATCCTCGGCAGCTACACCGGCGGCTGGCTTACCGACAGGCGTAATCATCGCGACATTATGCTGTTTTCATTGGTCAGTTGTGGGTTGATCTTGTTGCTCATGTTGGTTACGAAAGATATATTGTTTATTGCCGCCATCATCTTCTTTTATGGCTTCACCTCTGATATGTTTCGCCCCGCCAACTCGGCTGCCATAGCAGATTACAGCACTGCCGAGAACAGAACCCGTTCCGTATCCTTGGTAAGGCTTGCCATCAACCTGGGCTTCTCTGTCGGACCGGCTGTAGGTGGTTTTGTAGCGATGTATCTGGGGTATAAATGGTTGTATATTATTGATGCCTTCACCAGCTTCTTGGCAGCAGGAATGTTGATGGTTTATCTTCCGAAACATGTGGCAGCAAAGAACCGCCATCTGCACCCGATATTACAAGATAACAAGACCTCTGCGTACCGCGATTATCGGTATTTAATGTTTATAGTGCTGGTAGCTGTATTTGGTATCTGCTTCTTCCAATTATTTGCAAGCATACCCCAATATTTTGATAGGATATGCAAGTATAATGAAGATACCATCGGCTTGTTGTTAGGCTTAAACGGGGCATTAGTGGTGATGATCGAGATGCCGCTCGTAACCGTATTGGAAAAGAACAAAAAGATATTCCGATACATCATCGCCGGCACCTTATTTATCCCCTTGGCATTGCTTATCTTATGGATCAGCAAAGGATGGATGGCGGGCGCGATAATTTATACCCTCGTCATTACTTTATCGGAGATATTGGCGATGCCTTTTATGATGAATTTCGTGTTATCACGCCCTCCGAAAGAAAGGCAGGGACAGTATTCGGCATTATATTCCATCTCTTACGGAATCGCGAACATGGTAGCTCCGGCATTAGGGTTGGGCATTGCATCTGTCTTCGGTTTTGATTCCATGTTTTTGTTTTTTATTGCGTTAAGCATCCTTACAGCAGCAGGATTTATGATGCTAAAACGACATGAAAACAAATTAGGCAACCATTAATAAAACAATCCTTAATCGAGAGCCTTCTTATTGAAGATAATATACCCGAAATGGAAGAGGATACTGTATGGGTTCACCTTCTGATCGTAGTAATTAAAACTTAAACTGACAGGTCCTACCGGAGTATTGTAAACTGCCGCCGCCGTAGCCATGTAAAGCCGCTTCGCAAGGATCAACGTATTCGCCGCAGTGAGGTCTGCCTGTTGATAAATCGAACGATAGGGCTGGAAAATATACCCCTCAAAACGGATGTCTATCTTAAACTTCGTCGAGATAATGTTCTTCAGCCCGAAAGCCCCGTAATTATGCGCCCGATACTGCCCAAGGAACAGGGTTTTGCTCTCCGCAATCGGATTAAAGGCAGGAGCCGCCAAGGCAGTGGAGGTATAGTTGGAAAAGAAGTCTTGAGTAGAAGCATTTACCTCGGCATAGACCCCGAAACGTAAGACGCCACGCTGTTTATAGTATTTATCGAGCGTGATATTCGCCTGAATCCAGTGGTGATTCTTAAATATCTGCGTGGTATCATTAGAAGTGGAGCCGGGAATGGTATGTTCTCTTCCATTCACGTAGCGGGTGGTAAAATTTACGAGGCTACCTGCGGAGGCATACTGCTTTTTATTCAAGGTATTGTGTACAAAAACAAACTCGGGGCTGTAACCGGAGAAGTTCGTAACATCAGCGGTATCGGTAAGGAGGAAATTGGTGGTTTGATAGTAATTATCGCTCGTAGAAATGTAGGAAATACCGCCATAAACCTTCTGTTCATTGCCCAATGGCAACCCCGCATCGAAGGCAAACTTACGATCGGTCGTGACTAGGTAAGGCGGCTTCACATCTTCAAAGAAAGAGCTGCTGCTTTTGAAATAATCCCAAGTATTAATGGTAAAATTCCCTTCCAGATAGAACGGAACCTTCGACGGAACATCTAACCGAGCTTTCATTTGCGCAGAGCTATAGAGCTTTCCGAAATAAACATTCGTATTCAAGGACAATGCCTGTTTCGCCCACATATTATACTGAACACCTATGTAACCTTCGCTGATAGGAAGGGAAGCAAAGTCGCCGCCAAACATCGCTTTCAGATCCCTTTCCTGCTTTACCTTGAGCATAAGGACGTAGTAGCCTGTTTCTTGATGATAAACTAATTTCGGATAGATACTTTTGATGTTATCATCGGCAATGAGTTTATAATAATTACTACGCAGATCCGCGATAGGGATAGGATTACCGGAGGGCATGAGTATCTTCCGAATATATACGCCCTGATTACGATTCACGCCCTCAACAATCACTTCATTCACGATTAATTTAGGCATATCTTTCACAAAATCCCGGCGTTTTTGGTGCATCGTAGCGGTATCTATGCGGCGAACGATGACCTTCTGCATAGAATCCATCAGCATCATCGCCTCGGTGTAGCCGGTTTGGATTTCTTTATGCACATTCTCGAAATCCAGCAAGCCGATATTCCCAGTTTTAGGGTGCAGCAGGATGGCATTTTTACTCCTTATGTGATAATCGGTTTTACTCATGAACATTGCCTTGACTTGCGAGATAATATCATCCTCATCAGGCGGTACATCGGCAGCCCCGCCATCAACGGCATCTACGCCGATGATAAAATCAGGATGGAATTCGTTCTCCAAAACATCGGCAGGGAAGTTATTGTAAAGCCCACCGTCAAAAAGAATTTTGCCATTATAATTTACAGGCTTAAAATAGAATGGAAACGCGCTGGAAGCCCGAATCGCCTCGCCTAAATCGCCATTCCGGAAGACGATTTGCTTCTTATCCTCAATATCTGCGGCAATGCAGCGGAAGGGAACCATCAAACTATCAAAATTATAGTGCGCCTTGGCGATGGATGGCGCAGAATGTTCCATCATCGAGAAGTCCATCGGCATGGAATTGATAAGGCTGGTCGGCAACGAGGTCTGGAAGATAGAATCTCGGTGAAACCGAAGCGTGATCCACGAAGCATTGTCTTCTTTTCGCTTAAAATAATAGTCGTCTTTGGCAGGGATGATGCCCAAAGCCCAATTATAAAACTCGGGACTGGAAACTAATTCCTCCATTTCGTCAGGCGAATAACCCTGCGCGTACATCCCAGCAATCAATGCCCCCATCGAGCTGCCGCATACAAAATCTATCGGAATATTTTGTTCTTCCAAAGCTCTGATTACCCCGATATGAGCCAATCCGCGAGCACCGCCACCGCTTAATACGAGACCTACTTTTTGGGAATAGACATCGTGATTCAGGATCAGGAAAAACAGAATAAGAATCGGAAAGTGTAGCTTCATGAAGTAGGTATTTTGTCTTGGAGCGGCAAAATTACTAATAGTTTAAGGTGTTTAAATACCAAGGAGATGGCTGCCGGATTTCCTCTTATTAAATGACAAAGTCTGCATACATTATTTCATACTCCGCAGTGCTTTACAGGAGGCAGTTATCGGGATACAATGATCCTACATCGGTGTAGGGTTACTATAGATTGGTGCGAATCTGTCAAAGATTGGTGCGAATCTAACTCGAATTGGTGCGAATATGTCAAAGATTGGTGCGAATATATTGTGAAACCACGTGGATTTAGGTTTTAAACGCACCGATTTTTGATAGATATACACCAATCTGAACTTATTATACACCAATTTTTGATAGATATACACCAATCTATAGTAACCCTACACCGCAGTAAGATCATTGTACCCCGATAACCGTAATCCATTTCCATATCAGGAGTAGGAAAAAGGCTCTAATTAACCCTAATTAATGGATAAATAACCATTAATAAGGGATGAATAAATAGGAATGACAGAATAGGAGTATACCTATCGGGAATGCCCCTATCAATGCGGCATTTGATACTATGAAGAAGGGAAAAATGAAGCCGAATATCGGCTTATTTCGCTATCGCCTCCACAATGTCGGAGAGAGAGATGATAAAAGTCTTGTTTTGTTTGAAATCCTTGACCAATACGGCAGGATTATCGGGAGAAATCATCTTAGAAAGCACATCAATAGGCGTAGTAGAATCCACAAAAGGGAAGGCAGGCTGCATGATGCTTTCGATGCTGTTATCTTTCATGTCGGGGTTCTCCAAAATGTTCTTAAACACCCAGCTTTCGCTTAATGAACCGACGATTCTATCGCGATTCGTAATCGGTATCTGCGAAATGTCCATCTCTGTTATTATCTTGATGGCTTGCGCAATGGTATCCGTCTTGTCTAAGGTGATTAATTCGGTTTGTTGCTGGCTCGAAACGAGGTCTATCGCGGTCATTCCCTTCTTATCTATGAAGCCTTTCATCCGCATCCAGTCGTCGTTGAATATTTTTGCCAAATATCGGCTTCCGTGGTCGTGAAAGATGACGACGACGAGGTCGGTAGGCTTCAGTTTATCCTTTAGTTGCAGCAATCCCGCGATGGCAGAGCCGGCAGAATTGCCCACCCAGATGCCTTCCTTACGAACTATTTCGCGGGTCATTAAAGCAGCATCTTTGTCGGTTACTTTCTCGAATAAATCTATCAGGTCGAAGTTCACATTCTTTGGGAGGAAGTCTTCGCCGATGCCTTCGGTAACGTATGGGTAGATTTCCTTCTTGTCGAAGATGCCGGTTTCCTTATATTTCTTAAAAACAGAGCCGTAGGTATCTATTCCCCAGATTTTAATGTCAGGATTTTTCTCTTTAAGATACTTCGCCGTGCCGCTGATGGTGCCGCCCGTCCCGACCCCCACTACGAGGTGGGTTATTTTGCCATCGGTTTGCTCCCATATCTCCGGTCCGGTCTGTTCGTAATTGGCAATGGTGTTGGATAAGTTGTCATATTGATTGGGATGATAGGAATTCGGAATCTCTTTATTCAAACGGGCAGCGACCGAGTAGTACGACCTGTCATCTTCAGGGTCCACGTTGGTTGGACAGATGACCACATCGGCACCAAATGCCTTGAGGGCGTCCACTTTCTCCTTCGATTGCTTGTCCGTAGTTACGAAGATGCACTTATACCCCTTCACGATGGCGGCTATTGCCAAACCCATGCCGGTATTGCCTGAAGTACCCTCGATAATGGTGCTGCCAGGCTTTAATAAGCCGGCTTTTTCGGCATCTTCCACCATCTTCAACGCCATTCTGTCTTTAATAGAATTGCCTGGGTTCGTAGTCTCGACTTTTGCGAGTACGGTAGCCGATATTCCTTCGACTACTTTGTTTAATTTCACCATCGGCGTGTGTCCGATAGCTCCTAAAATGTTTTTGTAATACATGGCGCAAATATATATTTTCTTCCAATAGTATTTTATGCCGCATTGCCGAATGAGTTGTTCCATAAATGATACTTTTGCCGCCGTATAACACGATTAAATATCCAACAAATGACACAAAAAATTATCCCCTTCCTTTGGTTTGATGATGCCGCCGAAGAAGCCATGAATCATTACGTTTCGATCTTCAAGAACTCCGCCATCGTAAGCCTTAATCGCTTTGGCGACAACGCTCCTCCGGCTATGAAAGGCAAGGTTTTCACCGGTTCTTTCCAAATCGAGGGACAGTTATTCCATGTAATCAACGGCGGTCCCAAATATCACTTCACCGAAGCCATTTCCCTCTTCGTGAATTGCGAAACGCAGGACGAGATTGACTTTCTCTGGACCAAACTTTGCGAGGGAGGCAGCGAATCCCGCTGTGGCTGGCTGAAGGATAAGTACGGCATCTCTTGGCAAATCATCCCGACCACTTTGGGTGCCTTGCTGAACCATCCCGATCCCGAAAAAGCGGGCAGAGCTGTCCAAGCGATGCTCCAGATGACGAAAATAAACCTCGATCTCCTGAAAAAAGCGGTGGAATAAATCCGAGAGAGATTAAGTTCATTCCGTTTCCCGATTCGGTATTGAAGAATGTTAGCATCGAATACCCGCCAGGAGGCGATTTCATTACTTTTAATGATTATTTACACTTAATATAAGGTTATTCACTTGGAATAAGGGATAAATTCTTACCTCTGTACAACCGTACAGACTCTCTGTACGGTTGTACAGACTCTCTGTTCGGTTGCCTTTTTGGATGATTTCATCAGGAATTACCCCTAATAAATCGCTTTTACTTGGGATTTGGGAAATGAGCAGCGTCGGGGAATTACAGAATGGTATAATCCGCCTTTGGAATCAATCGTTCTTGGTAACCATGATAAATTCCAATTCGTCGGAGATGCGGGAAAAGCCGGTCTGTATCTTGCTGCGCACCGAATTAATCCCGCGCCCATCGAAAACATTGTTCTGCAAGGCAAACAACACCAGCAACTCGAAGGCTGTGGACACCATCCAATCGACCTCGTCATTGTACCCGCAGACGGCGAGGGCGTTAGTGGTTTTGAGGAATTGTTTTATCTTTCTTTTAGGAATATCCAAGGTTTTGCATGCCGCGAAAAAGATGACGCGGTTGGTGCATTTTCCTTCTAACACTGTCGCGAGGTCTATCAGAGTATAATTCTCCTTAGGGTTAATCTCGAACTCGCCCGGGCGACCGTGAAACGCAAAGTATAAGATAGGATAACTCTTATATAAACTCTGCGACCACTTGGTGAGCAAGAAGTTTATCTCTTCCTTTGTCGCGCATTTATGGTGGATGTATCTTATCTTCTCTTGCTTCTCCAGCAGGCTCAATATTGGTTCCACTGTGGACTTCGTTGTCAGGTTTTTCTCCCAATGTCCTTCGAGGCAAAAGATTCCTTTCTTTCTCATACTCTTGTTTTATTTAATGGATTGATGTTTCGTTTGATGGATTAATATATCACCACCTTCCGCTCCGACACGTTGCTGCCCTTGGTAATCCTCACGAAATACATGCCGGCATCTATCTTCGCAGTGCTGATGTTTACTTCTCGGGTGGTCTGTTTCTCTTTCTTTAATATTGTCCTTCCGGCATAATCAAAGACCTCTATTGAGTATGGTTTCATATCATAATTATGCAGTAGGACTGTGAAGTTATTCGTAGAAGGGTTCGGGAAAATAGTTACCAAGGAATTAAAGTCTGTTACCTCCGGCACATCCGTCAAGAAGCAATCCAGGTGATGATACACGAAGTAACTCACGAAGTTCACGGTAGTATCCATGTATGCCATTGCAGGGGCAGAAGTACCATAGAACGGAACATGCGGCGCACCGATGAAAGTATATAACGAGTCCTTCGTATTCACCGAAGGGGCGAAGGCATTAAGCGCGGAGTCGCCATCCACAATGATTACATTCACCGAATTCACCGAAGCCCAGCCCGTTCCGTAAGGTACTATGGCATCGGCAGTTCCATGCACTGAAACGGTAGGCACGCCGTTCGGATCCATCCATTCCTTATGCCCCAAGGCACCACACAAACTGATGACCCCGCGGAAGTTGGAGGAATATCCCGCATTGCCGCTGGTGCCTTCCATGCCGCCATTGGTAGCTACCCAAGCGGTAAGCGCAGTAGGGATTTCATTCACGGAATCCAGGTACGCACAATGCAACGCCGTCAAAGCACCGGCACTGCTTCCGCCCACCCATATTTGGGCGGTATCTATCTTATAAGTATTGGTGGTCGCTCTATCTTTTTTAAAGAATCTGATGGCTGCCTTTTGATCCTGAACGGCACGGATAACAGCCTTAGTAGCGTTCGTACTGTCAATAGGGAAGAAGCCTACACGATAGTTTATAGACACCGTAACATATCCCATCTTGGCGAAGCGATGACACAAGGTATCTACATCGTCAACGATGCTGGTGCCGCCTTCAAAGGAGCCGCCGTGGGTGAAGAAAAGGAGCGGTCTGGCGGACATGGTGTCGCCGTGGGGCTGATAGATGTCCATTTTGAGGACATAGTTTTGGGAGAGCCAGTCGGTGTTCTGTCCATAGACCACATCCATGGTGGAATCTACTTCAAAAGTGCCTGTTTGAAACCGTCCGTTGCATTGTGCACAGAGGTGGTTGGTAAGGAAACCCATCATCATGATGGTACTTAGTATAATTTTTTTCATCGCTAAATTGTTATTAATTTTTGAGGAAACAAAAGTAGTAAAATTTCGGTAGAAAGTTGTGTGGCTTCTTTGAAATCTCTCTGCAATCTGTTTTTTGATGCCTTATAACCTCCCTATTTTGGGGGAATATCGGGTGATGGGGCGTGCGAAAGGGTGATTAATGGGAGGTTTTCGGGTATCGGGGAGGGATGAAAGGGGCTGTTACGGGGCTTTTCGGAGGGGGCTGATGTTCTCCCATTATGTTAAATGGATTGTTCGGCGGTGGATTATTTGGCTGCTAATAATCAGCAACTTACATAGGTGTTTTGTTGATTTGTGCCGCCGTCAGGGGATTTTATTAACGATGATTTTTAAAATTGTTCAAAAAAAGTTGGCTCGATTTCTTCAAAAAAGCAAAGAAATGTTTGGAGGTAATACCTATTTCCTTGTAATTTTGTGGTCTTAAAATAATCTAAACTTGTATTAACCAAAATCTTTAAAAGATGAACAAAGGAGATCTAGTAAAAAAGATTGCTGCCGATTGTAAGCTCACTAAAAAGCAAGCTTCTGCAGCCCTTGATTCGGTAACGACCACCATTACCGGAGCATTGAAAAAGGGAGACAAAGTTACCTTAATCGGTTTCGGAAGTTTCTATGTTGTTAAACGTGCGGCTCGCACGGGTAGGAATCCGCAGACGGGGAAACCCCTGAAAATCGCTGCGAGAAAGGCTGCCAGATTCAGAGCTGGTGCGGTTCTGTCAAGAAAAGTGAAATAAGTTTCTTGTTGGATGGGAAAAATTAAGGCTTGTCGGCAACGGCAAGCCTTTTTTTATTTTCTTATTCCCCGTGAAGTTTCTTTTATTCCCTGTGAAGTTTCTCTTATTCTCTGTGAAGGGTCAAAGTTCCTCGTAAGAGTAGCGCAAAACTTCACATTTACACCTAAAACCTTCACATATTTACGAAAAAACTTCACATAAGTAAGACTTTTACTCGATGAAAAGTCTCAATTATGTGAAGAAAAACCAGAGATATGTGAAGAAAAGCCAGAGATATGTGAAGAAAAGCCAGAGATATGTGAAGAAAAACCAGAGATATGTGAAGTAAGGTCAAAGATAGGTGAAGAAAAGTCAGAGATACGTGAAGAAAAATAAGAGATACGAGAAGAACTTAAAGACTTATGAGAAAGTTTTGGAAACTTATAAGATAAATCTAAGGGTTTCGCGGAATTATGAATTGTTTTTCAGGTACGTAATTTGCCCTGTTAAGAGGATTCCACGACTCTTTGCCTTTGATGTGGTATAGCCTGGGAGCACTTGCCAGTGGTCGCCAGGATTGAGCACTATTGGCGTGCCGGTGCCTGCTTTTCCTTTGGTAATTTCTTGAATAGAATCTCCGGTATTTTGAAGGATGCTGTCGGCAACGATGTTATATAAGTTGGCGATTTGTCCTTTCTTGAAGTTTTTAATTTTTTCTTTGGCATCCTGTGGCGAATCATCCACAACGAATGACCAATCGCCGGCTTTCTTAGGATTCAAGGGGAATTGCTCCATCAAAAAATGACCTGTGGCACGAAGAAAATCTATAACAGTTTTTTCTTCTACGGAGTATGTTCCGTGGCTCGTTTCTTTATCAATCAATTCTTGGTCATAAACATCTATTGCGGTTTTAATTCCCGGCAATGCAGCGAGATTGGCAGCCAAATCCATCTTATTAGTTGTCTGGAATGCCGCGGTAATTGGGCGAAGTGCAACGGCTAACGAGGCATTGTGGTTGATGAAGTTCATCATGTCGTCGCACAGTGTCTTTCTGTGTTTGGAATAGACCACTCTGTTGCCATTCACGGTTACTCCGAAAGCCCCGAGTTTGCTGGGGTTCTTGCGATAAAATGCTTTGGCGGCTTGCACACACATTTTGTGGTCGGCAACGATAGCATCGAAGTCATTTATAATATCATTGTACATCATTTCCGAAGCTTTTTGTTTGGCATCAAATATTACGTAGGCAGCATTGGCGGCATTGTTGGCAGTGGTAATGTCTCCGATGACGATTTCATCCTCCACGAAGAAAGGAAGTAAAATGCTGCCCGCGCCATCGAACGAATGTTTGGCTAATACCTTTATATAGAGTTCAGAGATTCCGACTCTGGTGGTAGGAAGGATTAATCTTGCCATCGTTTTTTACTATTTAATGATGTGGAATAAGCGTTTCAATTATGATTCTGCAAACATACACATTATTCCCGACATTAATACAAAACATTCCGAAACTTTAACTAAATTTCTTTGGCATATTCCGTAAATAAAGCTAATTTTGCAGCCATTAAACAATGAAACCATGAGCATAATAAAAACTATCAAAGCAAGACAAATCTTAGATTCCCGAGGAAACCCGACCTTAGAGGTAGATGTCGTTACTAATAATGGAATAATAGGGCGGGCAGCCGTGCCATCAGGAGCTTCGACAGGTATTCACGAGGCGATGGAACTGCGGGATAATGATGCCACCAAATATCTCGGTAAAGGAGTGCTGAATGCCGCCAACAACGTGAATACTATTCTAAATGAAACCCTGAAAGGACGGGCTGTCGTGGAACAAAAAGGGATTGACAACGCGATGATCGAACTGGATGGTACGGAAAACAAATCTCGCCTCGGAGCAAATGCCATTCTCGGCGTATCATTAGCCGTTGCCAAGGCTGCTGCCGCAGATGCGGGGCTGCCCTTATTTAATTATATAGGAGGAAAAGACGCGGCGTTGCTGCCCATCCCGATGATGAATATATTAAACGGCGGCGCACATGCCGATAACTCGATAGACTTCCAGGAATTTATGATTATGCCCGTCGGCGCCGATACTTTTAGTGAAGGATTGCGGATGGGCGTGGAAGTTTTTCATCATCTCAAAAAGGTTTTGAAGAAGAAGGGAATGTCCACCAACGTAGGCGATGAAGGCGGCTTTGCTCCGGATATGAAATCGAATGTCGAAGCAATAGAAACCGTTTTGCAAGCCATAGAAGATGCAGGCTATAAGGCAGGACACGATATATATATTGCGTTAGATCCTGCCGCATCCGAATTTTATGATGTATCGAAGCAGCGATATGTCTTTAAGAAATCGAGCAAAGAAGAATTGACGAGCGAAGAAATGGTATCGTACTGGGCAAACTGGTGTTCGCAGTATCCAATCATCAGTATCGAAGATGGCTTGGCAGAAGACGATTGGGCAGGCTGGAAACTGATGACCGAAAAGGTGGGTAACAACGTGCAATTAGTAGGCGACGATTTGTTTGTAACGAATGTACGGCGGTTGCAACAAGGGATAGATACAGGCACGGCGAATTCGATTTTAATAAAAGTAAATCAGATCGGGACTTTAACCGAAACAATGAATGCCGTAGCCCTTGCCAAGGCGAATAATTATACATCGGTCATGAGCCATCGCAGTGGCGAGACAGAAGATACTACCATCGCGGATTTGGCAGTGGCATTAAATACCGGACAAATTAAAACAGGGTCGGCATCGCGCTCTGACAGGGTAGCGAAGTATAATCAGTTGCTTCGTATCGAAGAATTGCTGGGAACAAATGCGAAGTATCATGGCAGGGACTTTAAATTTAATAAGTAAATGAAGGATCAGGAAGAAGAAATAGAAAGCACCGAGAACGACGGGGAGGCATTCGAGAATGCTTCGCATCATCGCCGCCATCACCGCCATCGTATTCGGGTAAAACAAAAGATAAAGGTGAAGAAAACCAATTCTCGCGTAAAGAAAAAAGCGAAGAAGTGGTTTACTTATATCGTATGGACGGTGTTGATCATCCTTTTTATTATAAGCATCGTTTTGTTGATTACCGAATTAGATAAAATAGGAGTAACGAAAGACAGACGGAATAAGAAATCCGAAATCATCCTGAAAGAAACACCCAAGTTTTGTCTAAATTCGCCCGCCATAAAGAATAATATAGAATCATAAAAGTTTAATAATATAATGGACAAGTTAAAAGAAGAGTTTGCGAGAAGAGCCTTACCTTTTTCCGCGCAATTAAAAGAATTTATCAAGACTAATGGTGATGTAGTGATCGGTCAATACACCATTGACCAGGTGTATAGCGGTATGAAGGGAATGATAGGTATGGTTACCGAAACATCCAAGCTCGATCCTGATGAAGGAATCCGGTTTCGGGGGTATTCTATTCCTGAACTTACTGCAAAATTGCCGAAAGCACCCGGTGGCGCAGAGCCTCTGCCAGAAGGCATCTTCTATCTGATGCTGATGAATGAACTACCAACCGATGATGACGTTACTAATGTCAGTAATCAATGGGCTCGCCGTAGCAATGTCCCGAAACATGTTTTCGATATGCTGGATGCGTTGCCTAAAACCACACATCCGATGACGCAATTCTCCGCTGCGGTGCTTGCATTGCAAACAGAATCGGTTTTTGCCGCCGCCTACCGGAAGGGATTAAACAAAAAGGATTATTGGGACCCCATGTACGAAGATGTAATGAACTTAATAGCCCGTTTGCCCCGCGTTGCTGCCTATATTTACCGAAGAGTGTATAAGAATGACGTGCATATCGAGCCAGACCCTAAATTAGATTGGGCGGCAAACTTCGCACACATGCTGGGCTACGATGATTACGATTTCAAACGCCTGATGCGCCTATATCTTACCATCCATGTGGACCACGAAGGCGGCAATGTTTCTGCCCATGCCACGCACTTGGTAGGGTCTGCCTTGAGCGATGCGTATTATTCCTTTTCATCAGGAATGAATGGCTTGGCAGGACCGCTGCATGGCTTGGCAAATCAAGAAGTAGTACGGTGGATATTAGATTTAAAAGCCTATTACAACGATCAAGTCCCGACCAAAGAACAAATCGCGGAATATGTCAAGAAAACCCTCTCCGAAGGCAAGGTAGTTCCCGGATACGGGCATGCCGTACTGCGGAAAACCGACCCAAGATACATCGCCCAAAGAGAATTTGCATTAAAATATATGCCCGATGACGAACTCTTCAAGATCGTTCAAAACATCTACGAAGTAGTGCCCCCAATCCTCTCATCAATGGGCAAAATAAAGAACCCATGGCCCAATGTAGATGCCCATTCCGGCGTACTTTTAATTCATTATGGCATGGTCGAATACGATTTCTACACCGTCCTTTTCGGCGTCTCGCGGGCACTCGGCGTTTTATCCTCCTTACTGTGGGACAGAGCCGTCGCATCGCCCCTTGAACGACCCGGATCGGTAACAAGCGAGTGGATGTTTGAACAGGCAAAAAAATAATCCTGCAAAAAAATTGATATTATTAGCCCAAGATTTTATCCAATAAAATCCGGATATTTTCTTGCCATCCCCGAATTATTTAATCAAAGTTTTGGAATGCCGTTCTCGGTATTTAATAAAATAAAAGTGGCGGCATCGGCAGGAATCAGGATTTGATAAAAACAGTATCAGAAATGGGGAAGGAGGGGGCGATTTCATCCGAAAAAAGTGATTAAATAACTGATAATAGTAGTGTTTATCGGTTTTACTTCTTGCTTTACTTTATACCATTCCGTGAACACGTTTTACCATTCCGTGAACACGTTTTACCATTCCGTGAACTCGTTTCATCAAAACGTGAACTCGGTTTATCATTCCGTGAACTCGTTTTGTCATTCCGTGAACTCGGTTTACCATTCCGTGAACTCGGTTTTATAAAACGTGAACGATATTTCTGGAAATTTTTCTCGGAATGGTCCTTTTCTCAAAATAAGAGGTAATACCCGACATAATTAAATAGTCGAAGTATTCCAAATCGCAGCTCCTCGCGGGGGCGATTAATAGTAGTCGAATTGGAATTTTATGTCCCGAATATTGAGCTGCAAATTGGTCTTGCCATTCCACTCATTTTCTTCGATAGTATAACAAATATCGAAGGGCAGCCCCTTGGCAATCAAATCGTACTGATGCCCCTGTTGGAAGGCGATGCAGTCCATCGGCAGTTGATATTCGTCTTGCCTCACGGCTAACTTCAGATGGTTGCTGCCGACAACCTTCGCATACCCCGAATCATAGACCGCGGAGGACATGAAAACGGGGGTCATATTGCCCGGACCGAAGGGCGAGAATTGTTTAAGAACCTTGAAGAAGTTGGGAGAGATTTCTCGCAGGTTAATCTCGGAATCTATGTCCACTTCGGCAGTCAGCATCCAGTCCTCGATGGTACTCGCGACCGTTTCCTCGAATCGTTCGGTGAATGCATCCATGTTTTCCGGCTTCAGCATCAAGCCAGCGGCATATTTATGACCGCCAAACTGCTCCAGCAAGTCGGCGCAGGATTCTATCGCATTATAAATATCGAAACCCTTCACCGACCGGGCAGAACCGGTAATCATCTCGTTGCTTAATGTCAAAACGATGGTCGGGCGGTAATATTTATCTATCAATCGCGAGGCAACAATGCCCAAAACACCCTTGTGCCACTCGGGATGGAAGAGAACAGTGGACTTTTTATTAAGATTGATTTCGTCATCCCGAATAATGCCGAGGGCATGCTCCGTGATGCTCGTATCGAGGGTCTTTCGCTCCTTGTTTAATACGTTGATGCCCTCGCCAGAAGTGAATGCGTCCTCCTTATTTGTAGTTAATAAGAGGTCTAAGGCATGGCTCGCGTTCTCCATTCTTCCTGCGGCATTAATTCGCGGTCCGATGGTGAAAACGATGTCCGAAATAGTGAGGTCTTTCTTAACATTCGCCATCTCCATAATCGCTTTGATGCCGGGGCGCGGGTTGTTATTTAATTGTTTCAAACCGAAGTAGGATAAAGTTCTGTTTTCGCATACGATAGGCACAATATCGGCTGCAATACTTATCACGCAGAGGTCGAGATATTGTTCTAATTCGACAAAGGGAATATCGTTACGTATAGCGAATGCCTGTATCAGTTTGAATCCTATTCCGCAGCCAGATAATTCATCGAAAGGATAGGTCGCATCCACTCTTTTCGGGTCCAGAACCGCCACGGCATTGGGCAATTCATCGCCTGGTCGGTGGTGATCGCAGATGATAAAGTCTATTCCGCGTTCATTGGCGTAATCAATCTTGTCGTTACCTTTTATTCCGCAATCCAAGGCGATGATTAATGAAAATCCGTTCTCTTGCGCATAGTCAATGCCTTTGAATGAAATCCCGTAGCCTTCGGCATAGCGGCAAGGGAAATAAAAATCTACGCTGTGGTAGAATTTTTTGATGAAAGAATAGACCAAAGACACCGCCGTTGAGCCATCTACATCGTAGTCGCCGTAGATTAAAATCTTTTCTTTGTTGATAAAAGCCTCTTCGATTCTATCAATCGCTTGGGTCATGTCCTTCATTAAAAAGGGGTCATGCAGATGGGATAATTCGGGGCGGAAAAACTTCTTCGCCTCGTCGTAAGTCCTTACTCCGCGCTGCACCAAGAGGTTTGCGAGGATGTTATTGATGTTTAATTCGCGGGCAAGTTTCGCCGCCTCTTCCTTATCCGTTTCTTCCTTTACTACCCAGCGTTTATTCATGTGTTTTTATCATCTGTTTGGTTTCTCTGTTCTGAATTGGAATGTAAAATTACTAAAAATATTTCATAAGAAAAAATTAAATGCAGAAAAATGTTTGCCTTCTGCTCTCTTTTGCTAATTTTGCCATCGTACATAAACACAATTTTCAGCATAATGATCACACGAAAAGACTTCCTCAAAAAATCCTCGCTCATAGCTGTCGGAGGATTGCTCTTTCCCTCTCTGATGAAGGGAAATAAGGTAATGCAAAAAGAATTTGGCAACAACGATTTCATACCTTTAGGATCAGGAAAACCATTAGTAATTGCTACCTGGAATAACCTCAAAGCCACCGAAGCGGCAATGAATAAAATGAAAGAAACAAATAGTGCATTAGATGCCGTAGAAGCAGGTGCCAGAGTTCCTGAAGCCGACCCCGAAGATACCAGCGTGGGCTATGGTGGCATGCCTGATAGAGATGGAATGGTAACGCTTGATGCTTGCATTATGGATGAAAAAGGCAATGCCGGTTCGGTAACTTTTTTGCAGAATATCATGCACCCTATTTCCGTGGCGAGGAAGGTGATGGAGAAAACGCCGCATGTCATGTTGAGTGGCGATGGGGCGTATCAATTTGCCATTGCGCAGGGCTTCAAAAAAGAAAACCTATTAACCGAAAAAGCCCGCCTCGCCTGGGAAGATTGGAAGAAGAAAAATAATTATATCCCCATCGGCGAGAAGAATCACGACACCATCGGCATCCTCGCCATTGATGAAAAAAACAACATTTCGGGAGCTTGTACTACCAGCGGCTGGGCATTCAAGATGCACGGTCGCGTAGGCGATTCACCGATAATAGGAGCCGGAATGTATGTAGATAATGAAGTCGGCGGAGCATGCGCAACCGGTGTTGGCGAGTTCGTGATGAAGACTTGCGGCTCGTTCCTCATCGTTGAATTAATGCGCAATGGCAGGTCGCCCCAAGAGGCTGTCGAGGAAGCCATTCATCGCATCGTGAAGCGGTATGATTACAAAGATTTGCAGATAGGCTACCTCGCCATCAACAAAAAAGGCGAGCACGGAGCCTATTCCATAAAACCAGGATTCAACTACGCCCTTCATCAAAATGGGGAGAATAGGAAGCTGGATTCCGATTCTTTTGTAAAATAAAAGGAAGCCACCGAACTTTATCCTTGTTTAAGGGTATTATTCCTAATTTACAAACAAGATTTTTTCATTGTCGCAAAATTCCTGACAAGTGCCATACACGTTTCAACAAGTGCTATTCACGTCGCGACACCATCCATTTACAACCCCACACATTCGATTCAAACCCCTCCTCCATCAATAAAAAGCCGTTTTGAAGCTCTTTTTTACCTAATACCATTCAGGAATGTTATCGGAAAATGGTTTCTTTGCGAGATGAAAAGAATGTTTTGGGTTATAATAATGCTGATTATTTTTTCCTGTAATCATGGACAAAAGACTAAAATCATTAGTAAATGGGATAATGGAAAGAAAAAAGTTGTCAATACTTATGATAACATCCAGGATTCATTAACTTATACAAGAGAGTTTTTCTTTGAGAATGGAAAACTTGGGACTTATGGTAAAATGCTGAATGGTGAACGTGAAGGAAATTGGCATTTCTATTATGAGAATGGAAACAAAAAACACGAAGCATTCTTTTCAAAGGGGCATTATATTAATAAAAGGATTCATTGGTATGAAAATGGGAAATTACAATTAGAAGAGTTTTTTGATGGACAATGTGAAGGTGATTGTTGTGACGGAAAGAATATTTATTACCTTGAAAATGGCTTGATAGAGCAAGAAGTCTTTATAAAAAATGGTATTACAAAATACACTTTATACGATTACGATAAAAAGGGGGAATTTATCTTAATAACAAATTATGTAGATACAATTAAGGAAGGAGGCTACAAAGAGATTTGGAAGAATGGGGGAAAGAAGGTTGAAGGTTCTTACAAGAATGGAAAACAAGATGGAAAATGGACTTGGTGGGATAATAAAGGGAAACTAAGATATATTCAATATTACAAGGATGGAGAATATCTGGATGATAAAGTATCCAATTAATAAATCTTCACTATTTGTATTGAATAAAAAGAGGCTTACAAGTTTATTACTTATAAGCCTCTGATTGTTGTGGGCCCACTTGGGCTCGAACCAAGGACCAACTGATTATGAGTCAGCTACTCTAACCAACTGAGCTATGGGCCCCCTCCTATTTAAAATAGAAAGTTTGCAAATTTAGTTTTTTGTCGGATAATGACAAATTCTATGATGAAATTATCTCTTGGCAAAGTTCTATCAGCACTCCATTCGTGCTCTTTGGATGCAGAAAACAAACTAATTTATTATCCGCACCCAGCTTCGGCTCATCAGATAAAAGGATGAAACCTTCATCGGCAAGTCGCTTCATTTCGGCTTTAATATCATCCACCAAGAATGCGATATGATGAACACCTTCGCCTTTCTTCTCAATAAACTTTGCAATAGGACTATCAGGATTAGATGCTTCCAACAATTCTATCTTACTATCGCCTGTTTGAAAGAAGGAAGTAATCACCCCTTCCGATGCTACTTCCTCCGTCTTATAAGGAGCTTTGCCGAAGAGAGAGGTAAATAATTTATTGGATGCTTCGAGGTTAGAAACAGCAATACCTATGTGTTCGATCTTGAGCAATGGCAAAGATTATTTCTTGGTGAAGTCCGCAGTTTTATCATCGAAGTAAAGATGATAAAGCCCCTTCTCTAATTCCGTAATATTTACCTCCGCCTCAATGCCTTCTTTGATAAAGGTCCCCTTACTATCCCAAATCTGATAAACAGTTTGTGCCGAGAATTTTATCTTCGTTCCCTTGTCTGCCAAGAGGAAGGTAACATCAAGAACATTCATCGGAGTTTGGTATTGCGCCACCTTCGAATACTTTGCTTTGCGAGTATAATCCGTTTGCGAAACACGGTATTTGTTGGTGCCGGTGTGGGTATTAACCGCTACTTCATAAGCCGCTTTTTCAGGAGTTCCCAAACCTTTTACTTCCGCTATCTTACGCCAGTTATTCCATCGGAATTCTTCTACCAAAAAGTTCAACGAACCTATCTCGCCGCGAGTAACCCACTTCAGATTATTGTTATCAGCTTTGATAGAAACCATCGAGAAGGAAGCCGTTGGTTTCAGGACTTCAGGATTGATGACGCTCGGTTTGCATCCATCCTTGTAAGTAATCTTTACCACCACCTTGTCCCCGTTTTTCAACTCCATCAAACTGAAGTCTATCTCGAAAGAACTCGATTGTATTTCATCCTTCGAGGCACTGCCATTCACCGTTACCGAGGTAATGCAAAAGCTCGTATTATTCGCATCGCTAAAGGGGTTGACGACGTAAAGATTCTTGCCTTGGTAGAAGCCATCGAGGTTCAATTCTCCGGCAAAAAGATTCATGCAGTTCAGCAGAAAAGCCGCAATAAGTATTCGTTTCATAGTCTAAATTATTAATGATTAAATTTTCTCAACTACCAATGCCGTTCCATACGCTAAAACCTCTGTGATTCCAGGAGCAACTTCATTGGCATCATACCGCATTCCGATGATGGCATTAGCTCCCGATGCTTCGGCATGTTGTAACAACAGATAAAATGCCTCTTCTCGAGCTGTCTCGCAAAGCTCGGTGTAGAGCGAAATATTCCCACCGAATAACGATTGAATATTTGCTCCGATACTTGCGATAGCATTCCGCGACCGGACGGTGATGCCTCGCACTACGCCTATGTTTCTGACTACTCTGTAACCGTCTAAGGCGAAGGCGGTTGTTACCATTGATTTATCCATTGTATTATGATTTATTTCCGTTGGCAAATATACAAATTGCCCAATTTCTTTTCTTTGCCGCCGACAAATAGTTATTAACAATGAAAAAAATATTCCTCTCCCTCGTGTTATTCAGTATCAGCATCGTCCTCTTGGCGCAACGACCGAAAGGCGATACCCATCTCGGCTTTCGGTTTGAACAGCGATGGCATAGTTCATTGGGCATCGGTACGTATCAGTACCCTTTCGGCAAGAGTTTCGAGAATATCTTGGCGGTGAATTATGCTCCCCAATTCGATTTGACCTTGCGGTATTCCGACCTTTCTATTTCATTAAATACCCAACTGGCGGCGGGCTATCATTTCAAATTCAGCAACGACGATGCCCAGTATTTCTTCTCCGATATGCCGGTTTATTTGCAGGGAAATATAGGGCATTTGGCGAGTAAAGACTTCTACAGCTATGCCGGAATATTTGGTGGTGGTGGATATGATTGGACGTTTATCAAGAATCAATTTCAGCAACGGTTGGCGATGACTTTCGGGTTGCGGACTTGGGTGGGGCATACCTCCATCACCATTCGCCTTAGCCGTGCTTTTGCGAATGCCAATGTTCCTTATTCGATGAATGCAATAGCCCTCGATTTCAACATCGGCAGTTACCTTACCAAAGTTGGCGATTTGAATAAGATCAGCAACTTTATGCGCCCCTTTAAATAGGGTTTTATTTCATTAATCCAATTCTTATTCGCCGAAACGAGAGTACATATTAGGAGTGATTCAACGGAATAAACCTCATTTTTACCAAATTGAAGCCGTTCCACCCGCAGAATACGTCAGTCATTCCGCAGAATAAGTCAGCCATTCCGCAACAGCGAATTACTTCGCAATAACGATTTTCTTATTAATAATAGAGTCGCCAGCCGCTATATTCAGGAAATAAATGCCATTAGAAATCGTATTTTCCAGGATTTCTTTGGAGAGGATTCCCTTCGATGCCGCCATTGTTTCATCTAGAATAATGTCGCCCATCGTGTTCGTTATTTTTAATTTGATAACAGCACTGTTGCCCATCATAAACCGAATGATAAAACTCCCTGCCGATGGATTCGGCACAATAAAAAGGGTATTCGCAAGCATATTTTCCGGCATCCCAACCGAAAAAATATTGTAACATGACGAGGTATCGGAACAGGTGCTGTCGGTAATAATCACGGCGTAATGACCATTCGCAATCGGGGTATAACTCTGGTTCGTAGCATTCGGAATCGGGGTCATCGTGCCGCAATCGAGCCATTGGTAAGTCATCGCAGCCATATTTGCCGTCAAGGTATTCCCCGTGATGCTGACCGAGGTATCCACCGTAATCACAAACAAAGAAATCGTGATGATGCTATCGCAATTATGGATGGAATGAAAGGCAGAAGCATGAATTGTCGAGGTCGTCGAGGTCGAACCGTCAGGGAATACATATACCGTGCCGTTGCAAACAATGACGGTATCGAAAATGGCATACACCGGAGCGATGGAAAGGTGTGTAACGATGGCGGAATCGCAAGAATTAACGGTACTCAAATGGCTCGTTTGTACAGTCGCAATGGTGGAGGTGTTTCCATCAGGGAAAACGTATGTATCACCAGAACAAATCGTTACATTCACGACCATATTGTAATTCGGATTCACCGAAAGGGTCGTAACAATGGAACTATCGCAATTGTGAATGGTATTCAGATGGGAAGTATTCACCGTCGCCACCATGGATGAAGAGCCATCAGGAAAAGTATAGCTGCTACCTTGGCAAATACTCGCCGCAACGGGTATGTTATAGGTCGGATTCACTGTGAGGCTGGTAACGATATTACTGTCGCATCCGGTACTCGTCGTGAAATGAGAGGTATTCACAGTAGCGGTGGTTGAAGAACTGCCATCAGGGAAGGTATAGGTGTTGCCCTGGCAGATAGCGGCATCAATATTTTGAGTAATAATCGTTGCCACGGTAAGTGTAGTCGTGATATTGCTATCACAAGCATTCACGGTATGTAACAAGCTGGTATGCACCGTCGCGATGGTAGAAGTGCTGCCATCGGGGAAGGTGTATGTATTCCCTGAACAGATGGAGGCAGCCACATTTTGGGTATAATTAGGGTTCACGATGACATGTTGCGTAGTAGTGCCTGTGCACCCTGAATTATTGGTGATGGTTACGGTATAATTTCCTCCAGTCGTGGCAGTGATGGCTTGTGTGGATGCAGCATTCGACCATAAATAAGTCGTAGCCGCATTGACTCTTAATATCACCGAATCGCCTTGGCAGAAAGTAGTGCTTCCGATAGGAGTAATCGTGGCGGTAGGGTTAGTATTCACCACGATGGTGGTAGGATTCGATACCGCAGTACAGCCATTGGCTCCGGTAATGGTTACGGAATAACTTCCGGCAGACGAAGCCGAGATGGCTTGTGTGGTACTCCCGTTAGACCATTCATAGGTAGCTCCCGCAGATGCTGTCAACACCACCGAACCGCCTTGGCAGAAGGTAGTATTACCAGTAGGCGTAATGGTAGCTGTCGGGATGGGATTCACAGTAACCGCCGTCGCGGTAGAAACGGCTGTACATCCATTCGCATTGGTAACGGTTACTATGTAATTCCCCGAAGCAGCAACCGTAATGGCTTGAGTGGTAGCACTGGTGGACCAATGATAAGAAGTCCCGACCGAAGAAGTTAATAATACCGACCCGCCCTGACAAAAAGTGGTATTACCAGTAGGCGTAATAGTCGCTATCGGTAATGGATTGACGGTAACCACCTGCGAGGCGGTGCCCGTACATCCTATGTTATCTGTTACTGTTACGCGGAAGGTGTTCGACGTGGAAACAGTAATGATTTGTGTGGTGGCAGTGGTCGTCCAAGAGTAGCTGGAATACCCAGTCCCTGCATTCAAACTTACCGACCCTCCTTGACAAAACGTAGTAGCTCCGCTTGGCACAATGCTCGGCGTTGGCAAGAGATGAATGGTAATATTCGATCCGTTATTCGATCCGGTTACGACAGGGTTGCTACTCACCACCCGTATCCGATATAAAGTTCCGGTAGGGGTTAATGCCGGAATGGTAGCACTGATACTTCCTGATGTGGTAGAAGTCAAGCTCCCGATACTGGTTGGGCTTGCGAAGCTACCTGTGGCATCGCTTAATTGTGCTGTGAATATATTCCCTGCATTAAATACTCCGGTAGCGGTGTATAGAACGGTAACGCCGCTGCCATCACAGATAGATAAGGACACAACGCCCGTAGTAATGCTGGTCGCGGGGGCGGCTACTTCTATAAAATTAGAATAGATTGGCACATTCCCATCTGCGGCAGAGAATTGTCGTTCGTTCACTACGGAATTATTATTCGTGGTATCATACCGGAAGGCATTCCCTAAGCCCGATCCTCCATTTTGTGTCATGCCATACAGAAAGCCCGTGCTGGCAAGATACAAACTCCCTCCGGGATAGGCTCCATCGGTGCCACTGAATGCAAACAAACTGTCGTAAGCATTGGTATTGGGATTGATCCGAAAGATATATCCCATATCGTGGTTGCCGCCATAGAGGGTCATGCCGTACAGCTTATTAGAAACATTAATCAGGTTGCCCCAGGGGACATTGCCATCCACAAAATCATAAATATCGGTGTAAACATTCCCTGTGGGATTAAAACTAAAGACTACGCCATTAAAGTTCGTTCCTCCGTAAGAAGTCATCCCATACAATTTCCCATTTGCTGCCTGAACCAAGCTGCCATAAGGATAATCTCCGGTGTTGTCATCGAAATCATGCAGATCCAAAAAGGCACTGGTGGTAGGATTATAACTAAACAATACACCGCCTGTTCCATTCACATTGCCATCCCAAGTCATGCCGTACATCAACCCACTGGAAACCTTCATTAAATCGCCATAAGGGTAGCCACCGGTAGTACCATCGAAGTCGTAAGTATCGGTAAGGACATGGGTAGCGATTACAAAACTGAAGATTATTCCGCCAAAGCTGGCACCGCCTCCCCAGGTCATGCCGAAGAGCTTCGTAGAATCGGCTCCGCTGCCTTGGATGAGGCTGCCATACGGAAATCCGCCATTAGCTATAGTATCGAAGTTGGCAACGACAGTGTAGCTGCTCGTGGTAGGGTCTATCGTGAAGAGAACTCCTGCGCCATGCGTTCCGCCTTCCGATGCCATGCCATACAGTTTCCCGTTGGCGGCTTTGAATAAACTGCCGGTCGGCGTTTTGCCGGTGTTGCCGTCGAAGTTATAGACAATAGAATATCCCGAGCCATCGAGATTCATCTTGAAAACGGTACCCATGTTATAAGTTCCGCCTTGGTGGGTCATAGACCACAGTTGGGTTTGGGCATTCGCCGAGAAAGAAATCAGCAAGCCGAGGATTGCTGTCAGAGTCAGGATTCTTTTCATGATAATATGTATTTATTTATTTCTGTTCGGCGGCAAAAATAAAAAAGTTTAAGGTTTAATTTGGTGAATGACCTCAAACTTTAAACCTTAAACCTTATACTGACCAGCGGGGGAGTTACGTAAATCCATCGCAGCGTTACGTAAATCCATCGCAGCGTTACGTAAATCCATCGCAGCGTTACGTAAATCCATCGTGGAAATACGCAGTATTTCGGAATTTATTCCTACAGCCACGGCTGCCGGAGCAAGATTTTGACAAATAAAAGGAGTGTTTACATCCATCTTCCGAAGTTCTTCAGGATGGCAACCCGTCAGGAAATCGCGAAGAGGCAACTGCTTTTAAGGATGCTGGTGGACCAGTTAGGTAGGTTAACCAGACATCATATAACGATGGAGCGGAACTACATCTCTATCACTTTCCCTGCAACCTTTTTTGAATAATATGAGTAGAACGCTTGTTTTATTCACCAAAAATTTGTAATTTTGCATCTTACCCTTATCTAAAATATACTCACATGAGAAAATTTATTAACGTATTTTGTTGCCTCGTAACGCTTCAATGTACCCTCGCTCACCTTTATTCGCAGAATGTCGGCATCAATTCCACTGGTAATACCCCCAGCACGGTAGCCATGCTGGATATTGACGCCTCGCCCGGGAATGACAAAGGGCTGTTGATTCCTCGCGTAGCATTGTCGGCTACGAATTCCAATGCACCTATCGGGGCGAGTATTGTTACCAGTTTATTGGTGTATAATACTGCTACCGCAGGGGTTTCCCCGAACAATGTTTTCCCAGGATTCTACTATTGGAGCGGGGCGAAATGGGTTTGTTTGAGTAGTTTTAGCGGAGGTAATGGCTGGTCTCTCACAGGCAATGCAGGAACTACTGCCGGCACGAATTTTATCGGTACTACCGATGCATTCCCTCTGGAATTCAAGGCTAATAATAACATTGCAGGATACATAGATTACTTAAGCACAGCTGCCAATACCGGCTTCGGGTATTTAACTTTGAATTCCAATACTGGAATCTATAATTCCGCCCTTGGGTATAAGGCATTATACTCCAACACCACCGGAAACCGCAACACAGGTGTAGGTTTTCAGGCTCTTAATCTGAATGTTGCGGGGTCGTTTAATGTAGCGGTCGGCAACATGGCTTTAGCGAAATACACCCACAACTATAATACCGCCATCGGCGACAGTGCCTTGGCTAATAACATAGATAATGGCTCTGGGAGCGATGCCTTCAACACCGCTGTCGGGTATGGAGCATTAGCGGCTACCACTACCGGATATTCTAATACCGCCAACGGCTTTCAGTCGCTCTATTCCAATACTACGGGGAATTATAACAATGCTAGCGGCTATTATTCCTTGTTATCGAATACCATAGGGCAGTGGAATGCTGCCGATGGAGCATGGGCATTATATGCCAACACATCTGGTAATTTCAATTCCGCGATGGGTGGGCAGGCATTGCTATTAAATACTACGGGCAGCAACAATAGTGCCCTCGGTTTCGATGCCTTGGAATACAATACCGGTGGCAGCTACAACACTTCCATGGGCTTCTATGCACAGAGATACAACACCACTGGCGGATACAACGTCGCGAATGGTTTGCAGGCATTATATTCTAACCAAACGGGTGGGCACAATGTCGCGGTGGGGTATAATTCCTTGTTTAATTATCTCTACTCTGGCAATGTCGCGATTGGGGATAATGCCCTGACGAATAACACCGACAACGGCTCCAGTGCGGATGCTAAAAATACTGCCATCGGCTTCCAATCGCTGACCACTACTTCCACAGGTTCGCAGAATGTCGCGGTAGGGTATAATTCGTTGTTTACAAACGCAACCGGAACCAATAATACCGCGATAGGATACAGTGCCGATGTGAATGCGAGTAACTACTCCAACGCAACTGCCATCGGGAATACAGCCGTGGCTTCGGCATCCAATTCCATGTCCATCGGGAATACGAGCGTGAGTTCGATAAAGGGGCAGGTGAGCTTCACGACCTTCTCCGATGTTCGCGTAAAAAATAACATCCAGGCGAATGTCCCAGGCTTGGTTTTTATTAAGCAATTAAAGCCCGTAACCTACCATTACGATATCCATAAAGAGAACCAACTACTGGGCATCAAAGACGATGCGAACGACTGGGCTGGCAAGTATGATATTGAAAAAACCGCTTACACCGGATTCCTTGCGCAGGATGTTGATTCGGCAGCGAAAAACGTCGGGTACGACTTCAGCGGGGTGGATAAAAGCAGTGTTATTTGGGGCTTGCGGTATTCCGAATTTGTGCCCAGCATGGTGAAGGCTATCCAAGAACAACAACAGCAGATAGATGACCTGAAACGGATGGTCGAATTGCTGATGAAAAAATAAAAAAAGGGACTTACGGCTTACCGTTTCTCTAGCAAAAACCAGGTAGCGTCATCTTGCGGAAAGTGAGGATCTCGATGGTATATAAAACCATAATCCACTAACCTTAAATCGGGATATAAATCCAGCATTTCGCCAGCAAAATCGCGTTTGTATAATCGTTCGGAATGCCCGCGGTAAGCGATGGTTACAGGTACAGGGTTATAATATTCGCAAATCAAAATATATTTTTTGCTGGACAGATACAGCTTCTCGTAAACGGCAGGCAACATGTCAGGATTGATGTGTATTAATACGCCCTTTATTAACGCTACATCGTATTTATTTTTCGGTTCGTAATTGAGGATAGAGCCTTTGAAAATATTGGCATTAGGAATCACTTTTTCTAATTCGGTGGAAGCCTTTTCGTTGATCTCGATGGCATTAATTTCGATGGTCGGGAAGAGGAGTTTTATCGCCATCAAATTTAAGCCTATGTTGGCTCCGAATTCGATGATGGAATCCATTTTTCCGGTTCTTTGAAACGCTTTTGCGAAGAGGGCGATGTCGGCGGCTAAATAAATTTCTTTGGTATTTCGGTCCACATATTCATCGCCGAATTCGCCGTTCCAAAATTGTTCTTGTTCTGTTTTAAATTCCATGATTAATTTTTATTAAGCGGCAAAACTATAAAATTAATTAGGAGCAATTAATCAGGAACTTGGAATTGTTGAAACAGGGCTTCGTTTTCGGGGGTATTAATATTCTATCGGAGGAAGAAAAATTTCGGGGGATTTGGGAATTACAGCCTTCGAGGACTTCATTTTTATCCCCCGAAGGGGCAAAAAGTCAGGCTTTGGAAGGCTCGAAAATTTGGTTTTTACGTTACGGAGTTACAGTTTAGGCAAAACTGTAACTCGTTTAGGCAAAGCGTGAACCCGTTTTATTGTTCCGTGAATCCGTTTTATTAAAAAGTGTTTCGGGAACAATAAAACGGGTTTCGGGATGGATAAAATGGCTTCCCGTTTTCTCAAAATGGCTTCCCACTTCCTCGAAAAGGCTCCCCGTTTCCTCAAAAAGGCTTCCCATTTTGGACTTAGAATTTACCTTTTATACCTCAAGAATTCCATAAAAAAGTCCCCGATTTCAAATTTTTTTTCAAAGCATTTTTTTTATTAATAAAAATATTTCTATATTTGCGGTCTTAAAACTAATTCATATTTATAATAAATTAACAATGCCAAAAGTAATTACATTTTATGGAGAGAAGACGATTGATGAAACGAACGAGATTTTGATTCGCATCAAAGGTGCATTCGGGACATCTGGAATCGGAATTATCGGCAACACTTACTTTATCTGGCTGCTGACCACGGCGGCTGATTGCATCACTGCGGGGAATGTTTGGAGAACGGCGCAGGATAAGGCGATCGAGACGGATGCTCCTAATGATCATCTGCTTGCAGCTGCCAAAATGGATTTATTTCATACCGCTTTGCATGGCATCGCGGTGCAGGCAAATACGCAGCGGACTGGGAACGAAGTGGCATTGGCAAGCACCGGTTTGACGATGGCGAAACCAGGGGAAGAGGTGGGGCAGATGGATCAAGCTGTAATCAATAGTATTGATCCCGTGAAGGGCGTTACGGGAAGGGCGGAGATTAACATTGTGAAGTCTTTGAAATATTGTCATGGTACCTATATCGAGGTGAAAAATATGGCGACGGGGGCGGTGGTGGAAAAACATTCTACGGATAAACATATTTTGATTGTGGACGGGTTCATTCACGGCGTAGATTACGAAGTGAGAGTGTGCTATGACGGCACTGACAAGACCAAGGTTTGGTCGGATTGGAAGCCTTTTCTGGGGGAGTAATTCGGTGGTATTTTTAATAAAATCAGAAGCCCTTCGGTCATCCTCCGAAGGGTTTTTTCGTTCGGTATTGTGTAATAATAAAAAAGAAAATTAGGGATAAATTTGGTTATTTCATTTCAAAAGTTCATCTTTGCAGAGTTAAAAAACGAGAATTACCCCCGAAAGGATTGAAGATGTATGAGCAAAACAACGCAAGATAAAAGTAATAAGAAGACACAGGCACGAGCTGCAAAGCCCCTGCCATTGGGCAAAGCAGGACCGGTGAAGTTTTATCAGAATCGCTTATACTGGTTCATCTTTGCCATTACTTTTATCGTTTATGGCAATACCGTATTGAGCGATTATGCCGTAGATGATGCCATCGTAATAACGAATAACGACTATACCCTGCAAGGATTTCGCGGTATCCCCAAGATATTCACAACCGACCTTTTTGTAGGCTTCTTCAAAGGAAATACGAACAATGTTGCGGGAGGCAGATACCGTCCTTTGTCGCTGCTCACCTTCGCTATCGAAGTGCAATTCTTTGGGCAGAACCCGCATATCAGCCACTTTTTTAATGTCTTATTCTTTGCCTTTTGCGGCATCGGCGTTTATCTTTTTATTAAGAAAATACTGGCATCCACGCATCTGAAACTGTTGGAACATTCTGCGATACCGCTCATCACGACCTTGCTTTATATTACCCACCCCGTGCATACCGAAGCTGTTTCCAGCATCAAAGGTCGGGATGAAATATTCTCGCTTTTATTCAGCATCTTTTCGGCTATTTATTTCCTGAAATATATTGATGAAGGACGCAAGCTGAAGGATGTATTAATTGGCACTGGATTGTTTTTCCTAGGGTTAATATCGAAAGAGAACTCTATCATGTTTATCATCATCATTCCGCTTACGTTATACTATTTTCGCACCGTTACGATGAAGGATTATGGGATGATATTAGTACCTACCTTTATCGTAACCGTTATTTTTGTTGCCATCCGCGCTAAGTTCACCCCGAGCGGCATCAATGCACAGATACCGGAGATCATGAACAATCCCTTCGTAGATGCTACCGATATTCAGAAATATTGTACGATAATCTACACCGTGGGGCGGTATTTTCTGTTGATGGTTTTCCCGCATCCGTTAACGAGTGATTATTATTTTAATCAGATTCCGTTAAAATCATTCAGCGATGTCGGAACGATAGCTTCGGCTTTATTAATTATCGGCTTGGGAGTGATTGTAGTGATGCAGTTTCGCAAAAAAACGATACTGTCATGGTCTATCATTTTCTTCTTCGTCATGTTTGCGTTAGTGTCAAACGTAGCCTTCCCCATTGGTACCACCATGTCCGAACGATTTGTATTTATACCGTCCCTCGGCTTCTGTTTTGTAATAGCGTATTACCTTAATATGCTTGCTACACGGGCATTTCCAAAACCAATTATCAATAGAAGTTATCAAGATATTCTTCCTGATTGGGCGATTGTAGATTACAAGCCAACGTTCTATATTTTATTAGTGGTGCTTGGCTTATATTCTATCAAGACAATGGCTCGCAATAGAGATTGGAAGGATAACACCACCCTGTTCTTCACCGATGTACAAGTATCTACCGAAAGTGCAAAAATCAATAATGCTTGCGGTGGAACTTTAGTCGATGCGGGGAAAGTATTGAAAGATCCGAAGCATCGGTTGGATACTATCAACATGGCGAAACCGTATCTCAAGAAAGCAATTAAAGTAAATCCAAAATACACCGAAGCGTGGCTGTTGCTGGGTAATGCGTACCTCTTAGGGGATAAGCAATATGATTCCGCGTTGTATGCTTTGGATAATTGTTTGCGATTAAATCCACATTACGGCAATGCTGCGAACAATCTGAAAGTATTGTTTAACGAATGGAAAAACTATCCGAAGGAAGCCGAATTCTATGAGATGCTTGCTACCCGTACTTCAGACAATTCGGAAGATTATTACCAGGCGGCGGAAGCGTATATCAAATTAAACTATGCCGATAAAGCCCTCCAAACAATAAGAAAAGCCGTCATGGTAAAGCCTGACTATAGCGCAGCTTATGCTTTGATGGGCATGATATTCGGAAAACAAATGAACCTTATGGATTCATCAATCTTTTATCTGCAAAAGGCAATTCAGGTAGACCCACAGAACTGGGAGGCTTATGAAAACATGGGCGTTTGTTATGGTGTTCAAAAGAAATATGACGAAGCCATTGCTACTCTTCAAAAAGCGATACAGATGAATCCTAAGTACGCAAAGTTCTATCTGAATCTTGGGGTAACGTATAATATTATAGGCAGGGCTGCTGAAGGAAAACAATATTTGGAAAAGGCATTTGAATTAGACCCTAATCTTAAAAAACAACAGTAACTTATGATCAATGGCAAGAAATTAATTATCGTCCTCCCGGCTTACAATGCAGAGTTGACGCTTCGTAAAACATACGGCGAGATTCCGTTTGACATTGTTGATGAAGTGGTCCTCGTGGATGACCATAGCACCGACCGGACGATGGAAGTGGGCAAGGAAATCGGGATTAAACATATCATTCGCCATGAAAAGAATAAGGGCTATGGCGGCAACCAAAAGACTTGTTACGACAAGGCTTTGGAGCTTGGGGGCGATATTATCATCATGCTGCATCCCGATTATCAATATACGCCGTTGCTGATTCCGGCTATGGCGAGCATTATTGCGCAAGGCTTGTACCCGGTGGTGTTAGGTTCTCGGATTCTCGGGGGCGGAGCTTTGAAAGGGGGTATGCCATATTATAAATATGTCTTCAACAGGATGCTTACCGCGACTCAAAATATCCTTATCGGGCAGAAGCTTTCGGAATACCATACGGGCTATCGGGCTTTCTCGAAAGAGGTTTTATTAAATATAAATTACCATGCCAATTCCGACAATTTCGTTTTCGATAATCAATTCCTTTCCCAAGTTTTTATGGCTGGTTTCGAGATTGCGGAGGTTACCTGCCCTACCAAGTATTTCGAGGAGGCATCGTCAATCTCCTTCCGCAGGAGCAGCGTGTATGGGATGGGCGTTTTGAAAACTTCTCTTATCCATTTCATTCAACGAATAGGTATGGGAAAATTCAGGATTTATGAACATCCGACCAAGAAGGGTTGAGAAATGAATTTAGATTTTTATACTTTCGCACTTAAATAGTTCAATAATTAATAGATAATTACAAATGGAAAATCAGGAAAAAAGAAGCTATGGAGACCGTGAAAACCACAATGAAGTCTTCAGCAAATCTGTGAGAGCAGGCAAAAGGACCTACTTCTTCGATGTGAAACAAAACAGGGTGAACGACCTTTTCATTATCGTTACTGAAAGCAGAAAAAACTTTCATGAAGATGGCAGTTCGTCGTTCCAAAAGAACAGGTTGCATATCCATGTGGAGGATTTTGAAAAATTTATGGAAGGTCTTACCGAGGCGATGGATTATACCAAAGCCAACCGTCCGCCGATGCCGGAACGACCGGTGAGAACTCATGAGGAAAGTGCCGAACCGACTCCCGCTCCTGAAGAAACATCGAAGTCGTCGAGCTATACCGATGTTAATTTCGAGGATTTAGGCTCCTAAATTCTTCCTTTTAAGGTCTGGAAACAGACCTCCATTTCTGGTAATTCCCTTTTGAAGGAGGGGTGAATTCCTTATTTAATGCCTCAAAAGGAGTTGTGTTTTTGCCAAAAGCAGAAATGCTTTTGAGAAAAGGACAACTCCTTTTGGCAAAATGAAAGTTCCTTTTATGAAAATGAAAGCCGGTTTTGCCAAAAGGAGTTACGGTTTTAACAAAACCGTAACTCCTTTTCATAAAACCAGAAGTCCTTTTGAGGAGGTTATTCAGGATTTTCTGCTCCGAAAAGGTAAATAAAAAGGAAGATTGTTTATTCCCTCTACTTATAAAACCAATCTTTTCCTAAATTTGACCCCTCAAACAAAACATAAAACGCACATTGGCAAATAGCAAATTCAGCACCGCGGCTCTTAAAATCCTGATGGTCCGCCCCGATGAACAGGCGAATGTGTGGCTGTTATTTTTGCATCATTTCTTCCAATCTATCGGTATCGCCTTCTTCTATGTCGCTGCCAACACCATCTTTTTACACACCTTTGAAGTGACTGATTTAGCCTGGACGTATATCTATTCGTCCGTCACATTATTAATTATCGGGAGGATTTATGCCGGAGGAGAACACCGTTTTTCTGCCGCCAAATTCATGTTCATGGTCGGGATATTTGTCCTGATTTCCGTCATCCTGCTTTGGGTCGGGATGCTCACGTTTCATGGCGCATGGTTAGCTGTTTTAATCATGGTATGGTATCGTGTGCTCTACCTGCTTTGCTCGTTGGAATTTTGGGGGATGACCTCCCTCATGTTCAATGTGCGGCAAGGCAAACGATTATTTTCATTGATAAGTGTGGGTGATGTATTGCCAAAAGTATTGGGATATTCGTCGTTGAGTTTCTTGATTCATGTCATCGGAATAGATTGGATCATTCCCTTTGCTGGCTTGTGTTTTTTAATCTCCCTGTTCATCCTTCGGAAGATCATCAAAGAGATGCCGAAAGAATTAATCGAGCATCAGGATGAACAACGAGAAGCCGTCGCATCCACGTCTTACCTCTCCCAATTTTTCAGGAACGAATTGATCATCGCCCTTGCCGGCACGGCGTTTCTGGTTATCGTCGCGATTACTTTTATTGAATATACGTTCCTCTCCACTGTGAAACCCGGACACTCGTCTGACGTGGAATTCGCACACTTTATCGCGTTGTTCTTTACCATCGTATATTCTGCAATCATCATCATCAAAATATTCTTCTCGAGCCGCATTATTAAGGAATGGGGCATCAAAACCAACTTGATGATTATGCCGGTTCTGCTGCTCATCGTCTCTTTGGCAATCGCGTTTCTGCCCGACCTGCCTTCGGATCATTCTAAGATAGTATTCCTTTTCTCTGCCATGATGGTCATCAGCGAAATCTTGAAACGGAGCCTCCACGAACCCATCTTCCTCACCCTCTTCCAGCCCTTGAGTAAGAAATTGAGATTACACGGACATACTGTGGTCAAAGGCTTAGTAGAACCTATCGGGTATGGTGTGGTCGGGATCATTTTGTTTTGGATAAACAAATCCTCGGAAGACAATAATCTGCATGTCATCAACTATTTTCTGTTCGGGGCAATCATCGGCTGGATAATCTTTACCAATATTGTAGGCAAGCAATACTTCGGGGTATTGAAGAATGCAGTAAAGAAGCGGTTCCTTGGCGATCAGGAGATCACGATTAAAGATAAAAATACCATGCAAATCCTGAATGATAAACTACATTCGATACACCCCGAAGAAGTTATTTATTCAATAGAATTATTGCAGAAAATCCAAGCCCCCGATTTCAATGAGATCATCATCAAACTGCTTAATCATGAAGACCACAACGTCCGAATGCAAGCCTTATCCAAAGTTGAAAATCTTAAAATAAGAGAAGCCTTACCTAATATAAAACTGATAATAGATAGTGGCGAATCTATCGCCATGCGAGAGATTGCCATCAGGATTCTTTGCTCCTTTGAACATGAGGTTCCGGAGAATATCCTTCCGCTTCTTCATCATCACGACATACACATCCGCAAAGGAGCCATCGTCGGATTAATGACAAGCGGTGGCGTAGAGGCGATGTTACTGGCAGGGCAGGAGCTGCTTAACTTCATTAATTCTGAAAAGACTAACGAACGTGTTCTTGCCGCAGAGGTAATTGGTGATTTAAAGATAAAGAATTTCCACCAACCTATCATCCGCTACTTTCACGATGAAAGAGAAATTGTGGTTGATAAAGCCATTGAAACAAGTGGTAAATTATTAAACCCAGCCTTGATTCCACACCTGATAAATTTCCTCGACAAACCAGCTTACGCTGAACGAGCCATGAAATCCTTGATTCCTTTTGGTGGTGAATTATTGAGTTCTTTTGAAGATTTCCTCAAGCTCCCCAAGCTATTCGATGACACCGAAAAGACCTTGCGTATATGCAGAATCTGCGGACATATCCATACTCCAAAGTCTGGCGAATTATTGATTTATCTTCTTAATAATCGAAACATCCGAATCCGTAATGAGGCTTTGATTAATTTAGTTCTGCTAAAATTCGCTGCCCCTCTCGAAATGCGGGATGATATTATTCGGCATTTGGAAGAAGAGTTCGAGAAGGCATGTTGGTGCTACCATGCTTATACTTCCATGAGCCACGAAGGGTTTTATGAAGCATTTTGTAATGCCTTGTTATTGGAGATTCATCAAGGGATTTCAAAGATATTCAACTTGCTATGCCTTATCTACGACCCTGCCGTTATTAAGAAAGCGAAGGAAGGATTCAATCTCCATTCCAAAGACCAAAAAGCAAATGCGATGGAGATTCTGGACAATCATATTTCCAAGAAAATTCAAAGCCGCTTTATTGTTTTGTTAGAGGATATTCCATTAGCGTCAAAGGCGGAGGAGCTTTCAAAGATATACCATATCAAAAAGGAATCGCCTGACAAAATCATCCGCCATGTGTTGAAGGAATCGGATAATAAATTCAATATCTGGACACAGGTAACTGCCATCCATTCGTACTGCGAAAACCATCCTGAATTTGAAAAGAATACCATCGCCTTATTCTACAATCATCCTTATAAAATCTTGAGGGATACTGCCAATCATACTTTGAAAGGAAAGCACCTTGCCGAAACTACAACAAATAATTTATCAGAAATGAGTAAACATCAAATTGAATCGGAGTCGAATTTGCTTGAGATAGAGAAAGTAATCGTTCTCAAGAGTACAGGGTTGTTTCGCGAAACACCCGAAAACGTTTTAGTGGATATTTCTTCCATCATTCACGAAGAGAGAATCGCCCAAGGAGAAACCATTTTCAATAAAGGCGACCTCGGCAGTTGCATGTTCATCATCTACGAAGGGGAAGTGAAGATTCATGATGGCGACAACGTCTTTGCGATGATGAAGAACCGCGATTTCTTTGGAGAATTATCCCTGCTCGATCCTGAACCACGCTCGGCAACGGCGACTGCAATAACCGATTTGTTATTATTAAGAATTGACCAGGCTCCATTCTACGAACTGATGTCTGAACGGGAAGAAGTGGCAAGAGGTATCTTAAAGATATTGTGTCGGAGAATAAGAAACGAAAACGAGATGATCTTGAAATTAAAATCTCAATTATCCTCTTTGTCGTAAGAGGCGACGAGTTCCTTAATCCTATCCAGATGTTTTTGTTTGATAGCGGTACGGCTTTCGATAGAGGTCTTGGTAAAGTATTTATGATTCTCCAAAAAGCTTACCTGTAACCGATTCCATTGCTTGTCATCCTTTAAAAAACGATAATCTATCATCTCATCATACAAGGTATTGCCGATGGGGAAGAAGTCGTCGCGACCGAGGTAATCGAGGTCGGCATCGCAAAGTATTTCGCCTAATTTATCTTTAGGCGATTGAGGCAATTTCGTAGCCATGATTAATTCACAAACATGGGCTATCTGCTCATTAGAAAAACCATAGTTCGTCAATGCCTCGGTAGCCACGATACAACTGTGTTCCTCATGCCCCCGATGCACTATCAAGAAGCCGGTATCGTGAAACAAGGCAGCCACTTTCAGGAGCAGCAAATCTTCGCCGACAACGCCTTCTTTTTCTGCAATTTCTTCAGCAGCCTGAAGCACATCTTCGGTATGTTCGGGGCAATGATAAAACAGATTCTTGGGGAGTTCAGTCCGCAATCTATTCAGTATATCTGATTTTATTTTTTCAAATGATTCCATTAGTTTACTAAGTTGTTTGGTTTAATAGGTAGGTTCGGAGAGGAGTTTTTGATACTTGGTTCAAGGCGTTTTGTTTTTTGTTTCGGCGGCAAAAATACTATTTATATTTTAAAATCTACCCTTCTACTGAAAAAGAGTATAAAAAGTTGCAATCGGTTGCGGGATGTTGTTGCCAAAACGTGCTTTTAAGTTATTTTTAAGATTCCAGATAAGGAAACCGAAATGGAGAATTCCCAAAAACTGTCCTTTTAACACCTCCAAAATCGGGTTTTATAACGGGAAATCGGTCTCAGGAGACATGTTCCCCGGACGAGAAGCTCCTCATCCCGACCAAGGAGCTTCTCATCCCGACCAAGGAGCCTCTCATCCCAACCAAGAAGCTTCTCATCCCAACCAAGAAGCTTCTCATCCCGACCAAGGAGCTTCTCATCCCGACCAAGGAACTTCTCATCCCGACCAAGAAGATTCTCATTCTGGAAATAGCTCATTTTCTGCCGTCAGCCGAAATTAATTCGTGAAATTCGTGGCTCCCAAGAAACCTAATACCCCAATATCTTCAACATGCTTTTGGCACTTTGTTCTTTGGCGAATAATCGGGTCGTGATTTCGCCATCCTCATCCCTGTCAATAATCACATGCTTCGGAGCCGGGATGAGGCAATGCTGAATGCCGCCATACCCGCCCAACGATTCCTGATATGCCCCCGTATGGAAAAAGCCGATGTATAACGGCTCATCAGCATTGCCGTCCCCATTTAATTTAGGCAGATAGACGACCGTATTGGCAGATTCCTTGTCGTAATAATCATCGCTGTCGCAAGTCAAGCCCCCGATGTTCACCCGCATATTCTCATGCTCCCATTTGTTGATGGCAAGGAGGATAAACTTCTGTTTGATGCCCCAGGTATCGGGCAATGTCGTGATGAAGGAACTATCAATCATGTACCACAGTTCGTTGTCGTTCTGCTGCTTTTGATCTATCACCGAATACAACACGGCACCGCTTTCCGCCACGGTGAAGCTCCCGAATTCGGTGTAGATATTGGGTTCTTTCACGTCTCGTTGGATGCAGGTATTTTTTATTTGCTGGATAATTTCATCCGCCATGTATTCGTAGTCGTACGTGAAGTTCAGCTTTGTTTTAATCGGGAATCCCCCGCCTATATCGAATGAATCCAACTCGGGGCATATCTTCTTCAAATCACAATATACATTGATGCACTTATGCAATTCGTTCCAGTAATACGCCGAATCCTTGATGCCTGTATTGATGAAGAAGTGGAGCATCTTGAGTTCAAACTTAGGATTGTCCTTGATCTTCGTTTTATAAAAATCTATGATGTCCAGATACCGAATCCCAAGGCGGGAGGTGTAGAAATCGTTCTCTGGCTCCTCGTCTGCCGCAATGCGAATGCCTATTTTACACTTCTGCTTATTGTGCTTCTGGTAATAATTCAGTTCGTTCATATTATCCAAAACAGGAATCACATTCACGAAACCGTCATTGATTAATTGGGAGATGTACTGCATGTAATTCTCCCGCTTGAAACCATTGCAGAGGATGAATTTGTTCTTGTCTATTTTCTTGTTCTCAAACAACTGGTGAATAATCGGAATGTCGTACGCCGAGGACGTTTCGAGATGCACATCGTTCTTCAGCACTTCATCCATAATGAAAGAAAAGTGAGAACTTTTCGTACAATAACAATAGGTGTAAGAACCTTTGTAATCAGCTTTCGCAATCGCGACATTGAATATCTTTTTCGCCTTCTGTATCTGCGAACTTATCTTCGGCAAATACGAAATCTTGAGCGGCGTACCATACTGCTCTATAATATCCATCAAAGAGATTCCTTGGAAGTGCAAGGTGTCATCTACCAGTTCAAAACCCTCCTGTGGAAAGTCGAAAGTTTGCTCTATTAAATCTCTGTATTTGTTTTTCATCTTTGAATTGTTTAATTTTGTATCGTAAGAAAAAATGTAAGTTTGCCGCTTTGTAACGACGGCGCAAATGTAAGTAACTCGGATGAAATAAAATTAAACAAAGTAAAAATAGTAATACAGATGAAGAAGCTAAAGATTATAGAAGTTAAATCAGAGATTGGTGCGGGTACCCGTGGCGCAAGCATGGGTCCTGATGCCATACGAATTGCCGCCTTGGATTATGGTAGTAATTTGTTTAAGGTAGAAGACACCATTCAGGTTCCGGTGGACAATAACCTCCTCTTCGATTCTCCCGGAAGCCCCTACGCCAAGCGGATTAAAGGCATGATTACCTTATATGAGAAGTTAGGGGCAGAGGTGGCGCATACCTTGAAGAAGAACGAGTTCCCTTTGGTCTTGGCTGGCGATCATAGTTCGGCAGGTGGAACGATAGCCGGTATCAAAATGGCATATCCCAAACAACGCCTCGGAGTGATATGGATTGATGCCCATGCCGACATCCATTCGCCTTACACGACCCCTTCCGGCAACCTCCACGGAATGCCAATAGCGGTTTCTTTGGGCGAGGACAACATTCAAAACAAGATGAATAAGCCTGATAAGGACACCGTCGAGTTGTGGAATAAACTAAAACGTATTGGGAATATTACACCCAAGTTCGAGTACCGCGATCTTGTATATATTGCCTTAAGGGATATGGAGCCTGAAGAATCGTATTTGATAAAGAAGAATAATGTCAAGGTATTTTCTTCATCAGAAGTGAAGCGACATGGTGTAGAAAAGATTGCCCGCGATGCGCTTGCTCATCTGAATAAATGCAATCAGATTTATATTTCATTCGATGTGGATTCGATGGATTCGTCTATCTCGAAAGGTACTGGAACACCAGTTCGGAATGGTATTACAGAGAAAGAAGCAGGAAGCCTATGTGTTCGCTTAATTCAGAATGAAAAGGTGTGTTGCTTTGAAATAGCGGAGGTAAACCCTACCCTCGACAAAGAAAACCTGATGGCGGAGAATACCTTCGAGATTCTGCAACGGGTCGTAAGTCAATTAACCAATTAATCCCAGCACAAACTCATGAACTTTGAACACTCACTGAAAGAGAAAATTGCCCAAGCTCTTCTGCAATTATACGGCATTACCATCAACCCGAATGAACTTACCTTTCAAGAGACGCGGAAGGAGTTTGATGGCGACTTCACCATAGTGGTTTTTCCTTTTATTAAACAAAGCAAGAAGTCGCCGGAAGTTACCGCGACCGAGATGGGAGAGTTTGTAAAATCCAATTCTAATATCCTCACCGGATTCAACGTAGTCAAGGGCTTCCTGAATCTTTCCATCAACGATATGTTGTGGTTGGAGTATTTTAATTCTATTGCAAAGGAAGGGAATTTCAATATTATGATCCCTCCAAAACAAGACAGCAACAAGACGGTGATGGTAGAATATTCTTCCCCGAATACCAACAAGCCGCTACACTTGGGACACATCAGGAATATCTTGTTGGGGCATTCGGTTTCGATGATTTTAATGAAGGTCGGGAAGACGGTTATCAAAGCGAACCTGATTAACGACCGTGGCATACACATTTGCAAATCTATGCTTGCCTGGAAGAAGTTTGAGCATGGTGAAACGCCCCAATCATCTAAGTTGAAAGGCGACCATCTGGTAGGGAAATATTATGTGATATTCGACCAGAAATACAAGAAGGAAATAGAGGAATTAATGAAGACCGGAAGCACCGAAGAGGAAGCTAAAAAGCAAGCTCCTATCATTGTCGAAGCCCAAGAAATGCTAAGGGCATGGGAACATAGCGATGCCGAGGTGATGGCTCTCTGGAAGATGATGAATACTTGGGTCTATGAGGGTTTCGAGGATACTTATAAGAGATTAGGGGTGGACTTCGACAAACTTTATTACGAATCGGATACCTATTTATTGGGCAAAGAAATTATCGAAGAAGGTTTGCAGAATGGTGTCTTCTTTAAGAAAGAAGATGGTTCTGTCTGGGTGGATTTGAGGGAGGAAGGCTTAGATGAAAAGCTCCTCTTGCGCAGCGATGGAACCTCTGTTTATATCTCGCAAGATTTAGGAACTGCCGATCTTCGCTTCAAAGATTATCCGACCTTAAACCAACTGATTTATGTGGTAGGGAATGAGCAGGAATACCATTTCAAGGTGTTGAAGATTATCTTTAAGAAACTCCAGAAACCTTGGTACGACGGCTTGTATCATCTGTCGTATGGGATGGTGAATCTGCCTTCAGGCAAAATGAAATCCAGAGAAGGCACCGTGGTAGATGCCGATGAATTAATGCAAGACATGGTGCAGACAGCAAGAGAAATGACCCTTATGTTGGGCAAGGTCGAGGACTTCACCGAAGCCGATGCCGAAGTATTGTTTCATAAACTCGGCATGGGTGCTTTGAAGTATTATATCCTGAAGGTGGATGCTAAAAAGACCATGTTATTCGACCCTGCCGAGAGCATTGACTTCAACGGAAACACCGGTCCATTTATTCAATATACCTTTGCCCGAATCTGTTCTGTAATTCGGAAGGCAGCAGGATTCGATACCCTGAAATCATTCAAAAAAATTCCTGCACCGACTGACCGTAATTTGATGCCGAAGGAGAAAGAAATTATCAAACATCTCTACCAATTTCCGATGGCGGTGGACATAGCGGCGACCCAATACAGCCCCTCCATTATCGCGCAATATGTGTACGACTTGGCGAAGCTATTCAACTCCTTTTATCACGACAATCCTATTGTAGATGCAGACCAAATTCAGACCTCCATATTCCGTCTTCAATTATCATTAATGACCGCCGAAACGGTGAAGGAATGTATGCGATTATTAGGGATAGAAGTGCCCGAAAAGATGTAATCGGGAGGGTTTAATCTTTAGGAATTCCAATGATCAAAACCTGACGGGAGAAAAACCCGTCAGGAGTTTGGGTTATTTAATAACAACATAATTATTTTCAGGATGAATAGCTTTCACCACCGGGCGGATAGCTTTCATCACGGGATGGATAGCTTTCATCACCGAACGGATAGCTTTCATCACGGGATGGATAGCTTTCATCATAGGACGCATAGCTTTCATCACCGGACGGATAGCTTTCACCACCAGACGGATAGCTTTCACTACGGGACGGATAGCTTTCATCACCAGATGGATAGCTTTCATCACCGGACGGAAAGCTTTCACTACTGTGCTGAAAGCCTTCATCACGGGGAACATGTCTTGCATGAACTTTTTCCCGTTATAAAAGGCGGTTTTCAGGTGTAAAACCCGATTTTTCGAGGAAGGACATTTGCGGCAATGATTTCCTTTTTCCTAATTTTGCCATTCAATAAATAAATTAGGAATATGAAAAAGTAAATCCACTTTTATTATTGAAAAAAACTCACAAAGAGGTCATCGGCATCGGGAAGCTACTCGTGGAGTAACGTAAACCTTCTCTATTCGGTATCGAATTTAATGCCCTGCGCCAAGGGTAAGTCGGTGCTGTAATTAATAGTGTTCGTTTGGCGGCGCATGTATATCTTCCATGAATCAGAGCCTGACTCGCGTCCTCCTCCGGTATCTTTCTCTCCGCCAAATGCCCCGCCAATTTCCGCTCCCGAGGTTCCGATATTCACATTCGCAATGCCGCAATCCGAACCTTCGTGAGAAAGAAATTGTTCCGTCTCCAAGATATTCTTCGAGAAGATAGAAGAGGATAAGCCTTGCGGCACATCGTTCTGAAGAGCTATCGCCTCCTCTATCGTTTTGTATTTAATAAGGTATAACAAGGGAGCAAAGGTTTCTTCTTGAACGATTTTGAAATCGTTCCTCACCTCCGCCACGCAGGGGGAAACGTAGCATCCCGATTCGTAACCTTCACCTTGGAGAATACCGCCTTCAATAAGTATCGTGCCGCCTTCCTTCTTCACCTCTTCGATGGCTTTCAGGTAATCGTTCACAGCTCCTTTATCTATCATAGGACCCATCAAGGTATCGCTGTGGAGCGGGTTTCCGATGCGAATATGTTTGTAGGCGGCGATTAATTGCTCTTTGAAAGTATCATAGATAGTATCCTTAATAATCAAACGCCTGGTCGAGGTGCACCGCTGACCACAAGTACCGACGGCACCAAACAATACGGCTCGCAAGGCTAAATTCAGGTCTGCATTTTCAGTAATAATAATAGCGTTGTTTCCACCCAGCTCCAATAAACTCCTACCAAGGCGTTCACCAACAATACTTCCTACCCTGCGCCCCACTCGGGTAGAACCGGTAGCAGAAATCAAGGGAACTCTTTTGTCTGCAAGGAAGTTGTCGCCAATATACTTAGACCCTCCTGCCACAAGGTTTAATACCCCTTCTTGTATTCCATTTTCTTTAAGAACTTTGGCGACAATATTATGAGTGGCGATGGCACATAACATCACTTTGGAGGAAGGCTTCCAAACCACTACATCGCCACAAACCATTGCCAGCATAGCATTCCAAGCCCACACAGCGACAGGGAAGTTGAATGCAGATATCACACCAACAATTCCTAAAGGGTGATACTGGTCATACATCCTGTGTTTGTAGCGTTCACTGTGCATCGTGAAACCATGAAGTTGGCGCGATAAACCTACCGCGAAGTCGCAGATGTCTATCATCTCCTGCACTTCTCCCAGTCCCTCTTGATAGATCTTTCCCATCTCGTATGCTACCAACTTACCGAGGGGTTCTTTGTATTTTCTTAATTCATTACCAATTTGCCTGACGATCTCGCCACGCTTGGGCGCAGGGACCATCCGCCATTGAATGAAAGCACACTGTGCCTCACGAATTATTTTTTCATAATCATCGGCAGTAGCTTGCCTGATGTTACCAATTAAACTTCCATCGGCTGGCGAATAAGAAGGAATGATTTCTCCTGTCGTTTCAAGCCATTCTGTTCCGGTACAGGCTCCGTTGTTAAATTCTCTGATACCTAATGCTTGCAGCATCTCATTGATTTCTGAAGCAGGTGTTGTTTCTTTGTTAGTCATATCTATAATTATTTATTCTGCAAAACTACCAATTTAAGGAGCAATCAAATTGGGATAAAATAAGATTCCCCACTCATAGATTTTAAATCAGAAATCTATAAGTGGGGAATATCCCTTGCTATCTATTAAGGATTATTTATTAATGGAGGTAATGGTTGTGGTACTCTTCACAGTAATATTTACGGTGATAACCATGCTCGGCATGTCATCTGCATCATGGTCATTTCCCTTGTTGCATTGATGTCCGCCACCATGATTGCATCCACTATTTTGAGGGGATGCACTAACGCCATTTGATGATGCAATAGCATTTGAAAGGATAATTTGATTCACCCCGACAAAGTCTTTACTCGGAGTATAAACATACGTAACCGCACCCGAAGCTGCTGCAGTGTTTAATTGGCTGGCACTATAATTTGCAGCCTGCGAGGTAATCTGGAAAACACTGCTGTTATTGCTCGCAGGCAATGAAAACGTGTAGTTAGTGTTCTCATCAATCGTAGCATTTACAGTCTGTGTAACGACTTGATTGTTTTGGTCTCTATCGCATTTCTTACAAGAAGGAGCGAGAAACAGTACGGTGCTCATCAGAGCAATAATTGTGGTTATCTTTTTCATATCATATATTTATTTCTGTTATTGACTACGGATATAGTAAAAGGTTTATTGCAGACGAAAATATTTTCTTCCCGAAAGAATGATATTCTATTCAAAAAAAAAGTCCTGCTTTCGCAGGACTAATCTTTTGTTAAAAAAGTTGTTACCAACCTTTCGTTGCCAAACCGTCTTTCACTGCTGCAAGAGCATTTACTTCAGACATGATTAAAGCCATTTTGTTACCATCTTTGGTAACACCTTGAGCAACATAACCACCTCTTGAGGTTCTGGTGATGTTTGCTTTTAGCATTGCTTCTTTTTTCTTGGTCTTCATGCAGAACGCGATAATTTCTTTTGCCATAATCTTAATTTATTTAATTGTTTCCGCAAAAGTAGTAAAAGGTAAGGAATAAACAATACCTTTCGTGAGTATTTTTCTTGGAAAGCCCTAATGAATTAAGTTAAGAATGGAATCAATTAGTAATATTAATAGTCCTCTTACTTATCTTCAGAGTACTCGTAAAAGTATAGGAGTCCCTTTAAATATGGGCATTCGAAGCACTATTAGTAATGTCTTTCTGAAGGGACTATAGTTAATCGGTCATCGTGAATTCTTCGGTATGTGTTAAGTAAAATTAACCATTCCAAAAACTTTTCAACAGGAGGAATATTTATTAACAACTGGGGAAATAGCCCTTTTAGATGTATTTTCTCTAAATAATCTACTCTGACAAAAATGGATTGTGCTTCTTTTCAAAGCCAATTTTAGTTGGTCCGCCATGACCAGAATATACTGTAGTATCATCTGGCAAAGTAAAAAGTTTAGTTCGGATGCTATTGATTAAGGTCTCGAAATTACCTCCGGGCAAGTCAGTTCTTCCAATGCTTTGATTAAATAAAACATCGCCTGATAGGATGAAGTTATTTTCCTTGGAATAAAAACTTATACTCGCTATTGAATGACCTGGAGTGAACAACACTTTTAAAGTAGAAGTCCCAAACGAAACGACATCACCTTCATCCAAAAAAGAAGTAGGGTCGGGAGAAGGCTGCATGTTGATTCCCCACATTGTTCCATAGATGTGGGCTTGCTTTAACCCTTCTACTTCCAGTTGATGTAGCTGCAAGGGGAGGTTATATTTCTCCATAATAAATTTATTCCCTAGAATATGATCAATGTGAGAATGGGTATCTATTAATTTTATCGGCTTGAGGTTATTCTCGGTGATAAAATTCACCAGTTCATCTTGCTCTTCAGTAGTGTAGCAACCTGCATCAATGATGATACATTCATTCGTTTCATCGGATAGGATGTAAGTGTTTTCTCTAAAGGGATTGAATTCAAAGGTGGTTACTTTTATCATTAGTTTTTATTGTTTCAATTAATAATATTCTTCAATAATCTTTGTCAGTTCGGGTGCTGTCTTGAAGCCATTCATGCGCCATTCTATCTTTCCGTTCTTGAAAATAATCAATGTAGGAACACTTCTTATCTCGTAGAGATTCTTCAATAATTCATGCTCTTCAATATTTATTTTCAGGATGGAACCTTTGCCATGGATATTCTTTTTTACTTCGTCCAGGATGGGCACCAACCATTTGCAAGGGTCGCACCAATCGGCATAGAAATCAACAAGGACAGGCTTATCAGCGTTTATTACCGCATCGAAATCTTGCATCAATATTAGCTGATCATATTCGATGGGACACCCGTCTCCATCGGAATATCGGTCATCTTTATTTTGCCCCAGCCGCCATGAACATTGATAATACTTTCAAAACCACTTGCCTGCAAAATCGAAGCAGCAATCATAGACCGATAACCTCCTGCACAATGCACATATATTCCCTCCGATTTATCCAAAAGATTCAGGTTCGCGGTCAAGTCATTCAATGCAATATTCGTTGCACCTTTTACATGCCCGACTTCTACTTCACCAATCTTGCGAACATCAAGAACGACTTCGTGTTCTTTGCCGACATGTGCTGCAAGTTCATCGGGTTCTATTGATTTCACGGTAGCTACAGCATTACCAGCAGCTATCCATGAGTCAATTCCTCCATCCAAATATCCTACAACATTTTCATAACCAACTCTTGCCAATCGAAGGATTGTTTCTTGTTCCTTACCGGCATCGGTTACAAGAATCAGGGGTTGATTAATATTCACGATAGTGCCGACCCATACCGCAAATGTTCCATCCAAACCTATGTTAATCGAACCTTTTATAAAACCCTTTTCAAAGTTATCCTGATGACGGGTATCGAGGACCAAAGCCCCTGTATTCATTGCATCTGTGAAGTCGTTCACCGAAAGGGCTTTGTTATTATTCGAGAGGACAGTATCAATATTATCGTAGCCTTGTTTATTAATTCTGGCATCTTCGAAGAAGTAGCGCGGTGGCGGAGTAAGTCCTGCTGTAACTTTCTCGATAAACTCTTCGCGGCTCATTGTTTGCAAAGCATAATTCATAGCCTTCTGGGTACCGATAGTTGACCATGTTTCTTTCCCGATATTCTTGCCACATGCCGAGCCAGGACCGTGGGCAGGATACAGGATTACGTCATCAGCCAAAGGTTTTATTTTATTGTTTAAGGAGTCATACATCATGCCTGCAAGTTGTTCTTTCGTCATGAAGCCATCCAATAAATCGGGTCTTCCGACATCGCCTACAAACAAGGTATCGCCTGAAAAGAGGGCATATTGTTTTCCATTTTCATCCGACAAAAGGTAGCAAGTAGATTCTAACGTATGCCCTGGGGTATGCAATGCCTTGATGGTTACTTTTCCTAAGGTGAAGACCTCGCCATCCTTGGCATTTACGACATCGTAAGAGGTGGTTGCTTCGGGACCATAAACGATTTGCGCCCCTGTCTTCCCAGCCAAATCAATATGCCCGGAAACGAAGTCGGCATGGAAATGGGTCTCGAAGACATACTTCAGTTTCGATCCATTTTCTTCGATCATTTCGAGGTACGGTGCAGTCTCCCGCAAAGGGTCTATGATTGCGGCTTCACCATCCGATTCGATGTAATAGGCAGCCTCCGCCAGGCAGTTGGTGTATAATTGTTTTACGATCATTTTTTTGGAATTATTAAGATATTAAATAGGAACTGTTACTTATTCTTTAGGCGGCAAAATTACGAAATTTGTGGATACCGGAATAATGATGGAGGTCAGATTTCGGAAATTAACTTGCGAATTAATAGGGCTATAAAACGGGAATCTCATCGGGAGAATGTCCGATGACAACGTAAAAAGGGCATCGGAAGAACGTCCGATGGCACAAATAATCTTCAGGATGGCATCGGGAGAACGACCGGAGGCATCCTGAAAATTATTTATGCCATCGGGAGAACGACCGATGCCATCGTGAAGATTATTTGTGCCATCGGGAGAACGACCGGAGGCATCCCGAAGATTATTTATGCCATCGGAAGAACGTCCGATGGCATCCTGAAAATTATTTATGCCATCAGGAGAACGTCGGAAGGCATCCAGATTTTTTCCATGAATTCCCCAAAAAGGACCTTTTGGCAGAAATTTTACTCCTTATATTATACAGCCTTTTTTATCTGCCAATGCAAAAAAATTAAACCCTGCCATTAAACATGATAAACCCTTTTATAATTTTACCGCCTCAAACAAACAAAACCAATGCAGGTATTCTTCTCACAAACAGTCTTCGGCAAATTCACGGTAGCGAAGGTATTATTTATACTGATGATGGCGATCATCGTAATCCTGAATTTAGCTCCCCACTGGGCATTATTAATAGGGCTGATATTAGGAATAATAGTTGGGAATCCGTACCAAAGCATGACCAAGAAATACACCAAATATTTGTTGCAAATATCGGTCGTCGGCTTAGGCTTCGGAATGGATATTAATAAAGTATTGGAAGCCGGCGCGAATGGAATTTTTTATACCATGGGCACCATTATCCTTACCTTAATAATAGGAACGATGATAGGGAAATTGTTGAAGGTGAATAAAACGACTTCCTATTTAATCACCGCCGGCACCGCTATCTGTGGCGGCAGCGCAATAGCTGCTGTCAGCCCCGTTATTAAAGCTGATGATGAACAAATTTCCGTATCCATCGGGACCGTTTTCATCCTCAATGCCGTAGCCTTATTTATCTTTCCACCGATAGGGCATTACCTCGGATTAACGCAACAACAATTCGGCATCTGGTGCGCCATCGCCATCCACGATACCAGCTCCGTAGTAGGCGCATCCAGCAGCTATGGGCACGAAGCGATGATCATCGCCACCACCGTCAAGCTGGCAAGGGCACTGTGGATAGTACCCTTGGTAATTGTCTCTTCTTTCCTCTTTAAAAATGAAGACCGAAAGGCATCTTTCCCCCTGTTCATCCTGTTTTTTTTAATAGCATCCGTAATGAAGACTTATGTCCCCATCGTTGCCGATCATGCCGCCCAATTATTGGCAATTTCAAAGGCGGGATTATCCATTACTTTGTTCTTTATCGGGGCAGGGATTAATATAAAATCCATCCGTGCAATCGGAGCCAGACCGATGCTGCAAGGAGTTATTTTATGGGTGTTAATCATGGTCAGTTCGCTCTGGGTAATTAAGATTTTTTTGGGATAATGTTTTGATGAATGCGAATTTTTATATATTTGGCTTGTTAAAAATAAGAAAATGGCTTCAAAAAACTACCTGATAAAAGGAATATCTCTGGCGATAATTCTCTGTATTTTTTCGACAATAGCAAGTGTCGCTCAATCGGAAAACGAACAGAGCCTGCTACCTGTCGTAAGCGTAGGAGCAGGAATGTTAGGCTTCAATGGAAACATCGGAAAGACCCAGCGAATGGGCATATACAGCAGCAGCCGTTTTGGATATAATTTCGGGATCGAAGAATTAGTCGGCAACGGCATCGGTATCGGGGTAGAATACCTTGGCGGAAAGCTGCAAAAAGAAGAACGCTCCATCACCGCCAATGGAAATTTTCAGGCAGATATTATGAACATCGGGCTACACTTTGCATACCACTTCGATAACAATAAAATCCTGGACGAGAACTCACCAATAGCCCCATATGTTACCCTTGGCTTCAGCTATCTTTCATTTAAAAGTTCGAGCGATATGATAGCCGCCAATGGTGAATCTTATTACTACTGGAACGATGGAAGTGTCCGGGATATCGCCCAAACCGATGTGGTTGCATTAGGCTCTACCGTTCTGCCGATGGATCATAAATATGAAACCGGCCTGCATTCGCTTGCCATCGCCAATGAAAGTCTTAACTACAGCCAAAATACGTTTGCCATCCCTCTTGGTTTCGGCGTTGCGTGGAAAATGACCCCTGAATTCTCCATGGATTTAAAGGCTACTTATTATCTTACCATGACCAAGTATATTGATTATGTCAGCGGTTCTGGAATACCAGCCTCCTCTAATGATGCTTTTCTTTATACCAATGTTTCTTTGCATTATAACTTTGGATTATCATCCGGTTCGGGAGGCAAAGAAAGTCCCGATAATATAGCAAAGAAACCCGAAGACGATTCATACTATTCGAGTGCCAAAGTTTCTAAGAATCCTCCAAAAGCAACCCCCGCGACCAAAACACCTTTAGCGGAAAAGAAGACAACGACCTCTTCGGCATCTAATAAATCGAATACTACTAATCCTCTTAAGGCAACACCTACCCCAACCAAAACCAATCCAAGTCCGACTAAGCCAGCGGCAGGAAATAATATTCCTGAAGATTTGAGGATAGCGGATACCAACAACGACGGAAAGATTTCGACAGGAGAAATCAATGGTGCGATAGATGCTTTATTCAACGGCGACAGTAAGTACTCCGTGCCGATGATCAATAAACTGATTGACTATTTCTTTGAACAACAATAAGATTATAACAAATAAAAATATGAATAAATATCTCTTAACAATTGTCGCAATAACCTTGATGGGATTATCGCAATTGTGTTTTTCACAATCCATTAAAGTTACTCGCAGTATGCCTTCATCTGCTGCTCCAGGTGGCGAATTTACTGTTGAACTATCAGTAGATAAAGGGGCTACATCAGGATTCGCAAAACTACAGGAAGAAATCCCTGAAGGCTTTGTTGCCACAGCGATTGAGAGTAAATCGGCGACCTTCTCTTTCGATAAGAACAAGGTGAAATTGATTTGGATGTCATTACCGGCGGATGCCAAGTTCACGGTGTCTTACAAAGTAAAAGTGGATGCTACGGCTGCTGGTCCTAAATCTATTTCCGGGACTTTCTCTTACATTGACGGCAACGATACCAAGAAGATTCAAATTGCTTTCTCAAGCATTGACATCAGCAGTGCGGGAAATGCTTCTGGGAACTCTTCTTCATCGGCTTCTTCCACAACAGCTCCTTCTAAAACAATAGAAACCCCGACACCGGAAAAGAAGGAGCCAGAGATCGTTGCTCCTCCAGTTGTAGAAAAGGCTCAACCAGAGAAAGTAACCCCACCCATTGTTGAGAAGTCCCCTGAACCTACACCTGCTCCTCCTGCACCAGCACCGGAGCCAAAGAAAGTCGCTCCCGCTAAACCAAAAGTTACCCCTGCACCTGCAAAGGAAGTTGCCGGAATAACCTACCGGGTACAAGTAGGGGCAGGACAAAGCGCAGGATCGGAAGGATATTTGAAAAGTAAATACAATATTGCCGAAGAAATATCATCCGAGCAGGTTGATGGCTTATACAAATACACTGCTGGCTCCTTCTCCAGTTTTGCCGCAGCAAAAGAGTTGCGAGACAAGATTCGTTCGGCAGGGCTGGAGGGTGCATTCATTGTGGCATATCAGAATGGTGCTCGGATGAACCTGCAAGAGGCATTAAAAATTAGTGGACAATAAAAAAATATACAAAACAAAAATTAATAAATATTATGAAATATCAAACAGTACTTAGAACCCTAATCATCGTTATCGCAGCCCTATTCATCGGGCAGAGCGTAGTAGCCCAAGAAGAAGTTTATAAAGACACCACCGCCCCAAAACGTCCGAAAATAGTGATCGGGGTGGGTGCCGGCATGTTGAATTATTATGGCGACATTGGCTATAGTAAAATGAATGAGCCAATGCCCTTCAAAATGGGATATACCGTGGACGTGCAGAAGAACTTCAGCAAGAAATTCGGTATTGATTTCTTCTTCGTAGGCGGCAGTATATTTGGTGAGGAGCATACCTTGGCGAGGAACCTCAACTTCAAGTCGCAGATATTCAGCGAGGGGCTGTTATTCCGGTACAATTTCGGACCGAAGGATCCATACAAATATCCTCCTGTTACTCCTTTTATCGGGGTGGGCGTGGGACTCTTGTCTTATGTTACGAAGACGGATATGGTGGATGAAAACGGCATCGCATATAACTACTGGACGGATGGCAGCATCCACAGTTTGCCGCAGAGCGACCCGAATGCCGATGCTTCGGCGAAGCTGCATCGCGATTATGTTTATGATTCGTTGGTGGGTAGTGGAAATACCCTTTTCATCCCTATTAATATCGGGTTGAAATTCCAGGTTAGCCCCAAGTTGTTCTTGAGATGGCAGGAAACCTTCAACATGACGCTGACGAATAAGATAGACTATGTCCAATACAACCAATTTGTGGGCAACCATGCGTACGACAACATCCTGTTTACGTCCTTCACGCTGAATTATGACTTGGGGGCGTTGAGCAAGGCGGAGCATTACAAGTACGACTATAGCAAGGTGGATTATGAAGCCCTCGGCAAGGAAGATTCGGACATGGATGGGGTGCCGGATATGGACGATAAATGCCCGGGAACGCCGATGGGCGTGGCGGTGGATAAAAACGGATGCCCGTTAGATAGCGATGGCGACGGCATTCCCGATTATTTGGATAAAGAACCGAACAGCCCTAAGGATGCGAGAGTAGATGCGGACGGCGTAGCACTGGGGGCGGATTATGGAACGGATATTCCGACGACAAATAATATTCCGACCGACTTGAGGATGTTCGATACAAATGATAACTTCACGATTGAATCCAGCGAAATATCCGAAGCGATAGATAAATTCTTCGAGAGCAGCGGCGCGGTGAAGGTTGAGCAGATTTATAAACTGATAGATTATTTCTTCGACCAAAAGTAATTAAATATAGTCCTTCATCCGATGGAATTATTCACGATAAAAACCGAATCTGCGAACTTGACGGACGATCAGTTCTTCTTGCTTTGCGCAGAGAATAAGGAAATTCGGTTTGAGAGGGATAAAAATAAAAATATATTAATTATGGCACCAACAGGAGGAGAAACGGGCAACTCAAATTTGGAATTAGGAATAGATTTGGGGGTGTGGAACAGGAAAAAAAGATTGGGTTATTGTTTCGATTCCAACACGGGATTCACCTTGCCGAATGGTGCGATCAAATCGGCAGACGTGGCATGGATGGCTAAGGAGAAATGGGAACGTATTCCGAGAGAAGAACGCAAGAAGTTTGCCCATGTATGCCCCGATTTTGTCATTGAATTATTGTCCGAAAGCGATAACGCCAAAAGGGCGATGATGAAGATGGAGGAATGGATGGAAAACGGCTGCCAACTGGGATGGTTGATAGATCCGAATACCCGAATTACCCATGTTTATAAACCTGCTGCCGAGCCTACGATGATTCCCTTCGAGGAGGTCTTGGATGGCGAAAATGTGCTGCTCGGATTCGAGTTGAAAATAGCAGAAATTATTCCCGATTAATAATATCAAATAAAAAAATCAAACGATGCATATCCTCCTATTCCCTACCGGTAGATTCACCATGAAAACCGTGGCGAATAGGGGAACTGCACCGATGTTGCCCCCAGGAAATAGAACCATAATGGAGAAGGGTATTGTACTTATTACAATACTATTTGCCCGAAGCTGCAAGGACAGCCTCGGCGGTACCTGTTCGCAGGCAAACTTCTTCAAAATGGTTCGCGATGGGAGTTAGAATTCCAGAAAAAACAGGAAATCCTGCTCTGGCGGGAGGAAGTTCTACCGTGGAACCGCAAGGTTCTACCGTGGAACCGCAAGGTTCTATCGCGGAACCGCAAGGTTCTATCATGGAACCGCAAGGTTCTATCATGGAACCGCAAGGTTCTATCATGGAACCGCAAGGTTCTATCATGGAACCGCAAGGTTCTATCATGGAACCGCAAGGTTCTATCGCGGAACTTGCAGGGAATAATCTGAAATCAGTATCCGAGTTTAGATTTATTAGACAAAAGCTAAAAACAATATATAGTATTAACAATTAAAATTTAAAAAGTATGGAAAAAAGTTCAAATTATCTAAAGCAAGTGAAAGGGCACTACCACCCTACCGATGATGACTATATCGGGAACACGGTAATGGAATATTATGTAGCCAAAAGCAAGTTTACGCTGCTGCATAAAATTATTATTCTGACGGTCATCAGTTCTGATTTTGTCAAAGCAAGTGCCACAGAATTCGCCGACCAATTGGATCAGTTTTCCAATTCCCTGAATGGGCTGACCGGACCGACCGCTTTGGCGACAAAGTACGGCTACACGACTGGCGAATTGCTGTCTATTAAACGCGATGCCGCCTATTGGAGATTCTGGTTCACGAAGCATGGCGCAGGAGCCACCTACGCCAAAGCCTGGACCGATAAAGGCGAAGAAGCGAGGCACGGAACAGGACCATCGTCGAGTGGCTGGCCCGTCGGCGCAGATATTTCTGGCGCACCGATAGATGTATTGCCGGGCATCGAAAAACGGTTTCGGGCAATGGCAAAAAAAGCCAAAGACCAAACCATTTATACCCCTGGCGATGGCAATAATATGGCTATCGAAGTGGTACATGTGGAATTTGTTCCCGGTGCTGGCAAGCCAGATTTGAAAATTAAATTAACCGGCGGCGGACACCCGAAAATTAAATACATCCAAAGCAAATATGTCGGCATCAGGGTTTATAAAAACTCGAATGACGGACATGGCTGGGTGTTTCATTGCGTCTGTAATGACCCCGAATTTACCGATATG
>CAIMUP010000009.1 GCA_903844645.1 uncultured Bacteroidota bacterium | reverse complement strand
CGGACTTCGTTCCCTATGAATCGGACTTCGTTCCCTATGGAACGGACTTCGTTCCCTATGAATCGGACTTCGTTCCCTATGGAACGGACTTCGTTCCTTATGAATCGGACTTCGTTCCTTATGAATCGGGTTTTTAATGATAGATTTAATGTTTTTTCTTAATTTAACCTCTGTCATTTTCCCCAACCCGTTTGGCATTTCATTAAACAATTGTATATTCGCCCCCTCAAATAAAAATTAATAAGTACAAACTATGGCAATAATTAGTAAAATAAGGAATCGCGCAGGGCTGATCATCGGGACTATCGGATTCGCAATGGTGGCATTCATCGCAGGCGATTTAATTACGAATAACCGTTCGTTTATCTTCGGCAGCAAAAACGAAATCGGCGTAATCGGCGGCGAATCGGTTACTCCGCAAGAATTTAATGCGAAGTTCGAGGAACAAATCTTCAATTATAAACTGAACCAAAACAAGGAGAACGTGGACGCTGCCGTGCAAGACCAAATCAAGGATCAGACTTGGACCGACATGCTGAAGGAGCTGATTTATGGTAAAGAATATAAGGCATTGGGCATCGTTGTTTCCGATGAAGAAGTGTATGATATGATTACCGGAAAGAATCCGCATCCACAAATTCGCCAGGCATTTACCGACCCGAAAACAGGGCAATATGATCCGCAAACGGTGGTGAATTTCCTGAAGAATCTGGATACCCAAAACGATACGATGCGTACCCGCTGGGCACAATTTGAAAAATCTATGAAGAAAGAACGCTACGAAACAAAGCTGAAAAATTTGGCTAAATTAGGCATTTATCATACCACCGCCGAGGCGAAACGGGCTTTTGTGAATGCCAATAAAATGGCGAATATCAAGTATGTCTTGACAGAATTCCGCACCATTCCCGATAGCTCCGTAAAGGTTTCGGAAGATGAAGTAAAGGCATATTATACTGCCCATCAATACGAATATAAACAACCCGAAAATGCTCGCAGAATGGAATATATCCAGTTCGATGTGAACCCATCCGATGAAGATAAAAAAGCCGTCGAAGGCTGGGCAACCAAGGCGAAGGAAGAATTTGCAACCTCAACGATTGCGGATAGTTTGTTCGTGAATCGCAACAGCGATACCAAGTACAATGACGAGACCTCGGTGTATAAAAAAGGAGGTTTGCAAGGCGATTTAGATACGGTGATGTTTCATGAAAAGGAAGGCTATATTTATGGACCTTACGAGGAGGGAGGATTCTTTAAAATTGCCAAGCTGACGAAGGTGATTAACTTCCCTGATTCAGTAAAGGCACGTCATATTTTGGTGAAGGTGAAACAAGGTGAAAATCCTGATTCCGTCATGCAACGAATAGATACGTTGAGGAAACAAATCAAGGCGAAGAAATTGAAGTTTGAAGACCTCGCCAAACAGATGTCAGAAGATGCAGGTTCTGGAGCAAAAGGTGGCGATTTAGGATGGTTTAAAGAAGGAGCCATGGTGAAGCCATTTAATGATTCTTGCTTCCTTGGCAAGAAAGGCGACATGCCGATTGTGGTATCGCAATTCGGGATTCATTTGATAGAAATTATGGAACAAAGCAAGACGCAGAAACGTGTAAAAGTTGTGTTTGTAGATCGTAAAGTAGAGCCTACCACCAAGACTTTTAATAACGTGTTGGCTAAGGCAAATGACTTTGTTTCCAAGACTCCTAAAGCTGAATTGTTCGCGGAATCAGCAAAGAATCTCGGCTTGCCGGTTCGCCCTGCCGATAACGTAAAAGAAACCGATAAAACATTACCAGGATTAGAAAGTGCTCGCGAATTAGTGGTATGGGCTTATCGTGCCAAGAAAGGCGAAATGTCGAAGGTTTATGCCGTAGGTAGCAAGTATTTAATTGGGCATTTGCTGGATATTAAAGAGAAAGGATTCGCAACTTTAGAGAATATTAAACCAAGGATGGAAGTCCTTGCCAAGAAGGAAAAGAAAGCTGCCATGATGATGGAAAAAATGAAAGGCTCGGTGGACGAAGTAGCCAGCAGAATGAACACTACTGCCGATACCTCGAGCATGGTTTCGTTTCAAGGAAGTACAATCCCGGGAAGGTCTATAGAGCCTGAAGTGGTAGGAAATATTTTCGCGATGAAAGCAGGAGAGACCAAGACTTTCAAAGGGAATTCAGGAGTTTATATGATTAAATTAGATGGCTTCAGTAACCCCGAAGTACCTGCCAATTTGAATGCTATGAAAGCCCAGATGATGCAACAATTCCAACAAAAAGCCGAGAACGGTTTCTTTGAAGCATTGAAGGATTTGGCAAATATTGTAGACAACAGAGGCAAGTATTTTTAATTGACTCTTGGTCATTAATTTCAAAACCCTGCATCTTGAAAGAGTTGCAGGGTTTTTTAATTTTGACCCGTCAGAAATAACACCATGAGCAGCCAAAAGATCAAGTTCAACAATACCAAGTCGCCAGGTTTCATTACCGAGTTGAGGGAAGCGGTGAACTTGTATTTCACTGACCACAACCTCTCGCCGTATGCCAACTTCGCGATGGTGATGAAGACGATTATCCTGTTGGGAATAACCTTTGGTGCTTATGCTTTGATACTGACCAATTGGTTCTCGATATGGGCAATGTGTTGCCTCGCGATCATCTTCGGATTGGGGGTGGCGGGCATCGGTTTTTCTATCCAGCATGATGCCAACCACGGGGCATATTCCAAGTATCCGATGGTGAATAAAATCCTCGGACTTACTTTGAATCTTATCGGCGGCAATGCCTTTACCTGGAAGATTCAGCACAATATTTTGCACCATACCTACACCAATATTTACGATCTGGATGAAGACCTCGATGCCGGAATTATCGTTCGTTTGTCGCCGAATGCCCCCTTGCGGAAGTTCCATAAATACCAGCAATACTTTGCCTTTGCGGCATACAGCTTGGTTACCTTGAGTTGGTATTTAATAAAAGATTTCAAGAAGATAAAACGATACCACGGCGGCGCCAACGAAGGCTATCAAAAACCAATTCCTACATCCGAATATATCATCTTGATCCTCTCCAAAATAGTTTATACTACCTACGCCATCATCATTCCGTTGCTTGTTTTAAATATTCATTGGTGGCAATTCGTCATCGGGTTTTTGGTGATGCACTTTACTACCGGCGTGGTGCTTTCGGTCATCTTCCAATTAGCCCATGTGGTGGAAGGACCAGACCAACCGATGCCCGATGAAACGGGATTAATAGACAATGCCTGGGCGATTCATCAGATGGAAACGACGGCTAACTTTGCGAAAGATAATTGGTTGATCTGTTGGTATGTCGGGGGGTTGAATTTCCAGATAGAGCATCATCTTTTCACCAAAATATGCAGCATTCATTATCCTGCAATAGCTCCCATAGTCAAAGCTATTGCGATGAAACACGGCGTTCCCTATCACGAACAACAGACTTTGTGGGATGCCATAAAATCGCACTATCATTTCCTGAAAATATTGGGCAACCCGAAAGGTTCGCCACTAATTCCATGAATCATTCTCTTGATTCGTGAAATTCGTGGCTTTTTTTATTTAATCATATTTCTTATTCATGAATTTCCTCGACATTAAATTGTTCCCCCTCGACATTAAAGTGTCCCCCCTCGACATTAAAGTGTTCCCCCTCGACATTAAAGTGTCCCCCTTCGACATTAAAGTGTCCCCCCGCGACATTAAAGTGTTCCTCTTCGACATTAAAGTGTCCCCCTTCGACATTAAGATGTCGAGGGGGAACATGTCTGTGTCGTCTTTTTTTATCTTAAAGAAAGCCCTATTTATCATCACTTTACGCATTACCCCCTCCGAAGCCCTTGCGGGAATGATTTCTTTTTTCCTAATTTTGCCATTCAATAAATAATTTAGGAAGATGAAAACACGGATACTATTAATTGTGATGCTCGCCATTGTTGGCTTGAGCGGGAATGCACAAGTTACCTTTCAGAAAACTTATGGGGGAACTAATATTGATTATGGTTATTCCATTCAACAAACCACTGATGGCGGGTATTTTATTGTTGGAACCACATTAAGTTTTGGTGCCGGTAATGAAGATGCTTATGTAATCAAGACGGATTCTCTTGGAGATACTTTATGGACTAAAACCTATGGTGGTATTAATCATGATAGGGCAACATCTGGGCAACAAACCACCGATGGAGGGTACATTATTGCAGGTTACACAAAAAGTTTTGGTGCTGGGCAAAATGATGTGTATTTAATTAAAACAAATCCTTTGGGAGATACCTTATGGACAAAAACTTATGGAGGAGCCAATTTTGATATGGCTAATTCCGTCCAGCAAACTGCCGATGGAGGATATATCATTACAGGCTCTACAAAAAGTTTTGGCGCAGGGGGCTATGACATTTATTTAATCAAAACAAATTCAATGGGCGATACTTTATGGACGAAGACTTATGGTGGAAACACCGATGATTATGGGAGACACGTTCAACAGACTACTGATGGAGGTTATATAATAGTTGGAGAAACTTACAACTCATCATTTCTTATGGAAGTTTATTTAATAAAAACAGATTCCTCGGGGAGTATCTTGTGGAAGAAGAATTATGGTGGAGGTCAAGATGAATCAGGATTTGCGGTTCAGCAAACTTCTGATGGAGGGTATATTGTTGTTGGTAATACAACCAGTTTTGGTGCTGGTGTTAATGACGTTTATTTAATAAAAACAAATGCTAATGGAGACACTTTGTGGACAAGGACATACGGAGATGCTTCGTATGATTATGGGGAAGCCGTACAACAAACAACTGATGGCGGGTATATTATTGTCGGCAGTACTTTCATTGCAAACACCAACTATGATGTTTATTTAATTAAAACAAATGTTGATGGAGATACTTTATGGACCAAAACTTATGGAGGCAATAATGTTGATTGGGGGTATTCTATTAAACAAACTATGGATGGAGGGTTTGTAATTGTTGGCACTAAAAGATATGGAACCGCCCCCGAAGATATTTATTTAATCAAAACAGATTCAAACGGGAATACGAGTTGCAATCAAACTTATTCAACAACTATTGTAGGTTTGCCACATACTCATGTTATAAACCCATCAACACAAGTTTCTTTTGGGGGTCATGTTGCCTCAACTTCAACAATAATTGGAAGCGGAGGAATTATAATTGATCCTTGTACAACAACTGAAATAAATGAAATCCTTCCCACGCCTTCCCTTCTCCTCTCCCCCAATCCCTTCACTCTCCAAACAACTCTCACCCTTCAAGGCACCTATCATAATCCCTCCTTATTCATCTACAACCTCCTTGGTCAAGAAGTAAGAAGCATACCCATAGGAACAAATAAACAAATCACCATTCCCCGCAGCAACCTACCCGCAGGTATGTATTTCTATAAACTGATAGAGGATAATAAAGAGGTCATCGGCATCGGGAAGCTGCTGGTGGAATAATCAGCTTTTATTCGCCAATTGCCCGCAAGCAGCATCAATATCTTTGCCTCGGCTTCGACGAATATTAACGATCATGTTTTTACTTTCCAAATAATCTTTGAAGGCTTCCGTCCTGCCGAATGACGTATTAAGGAATTCGCTGTCGGGAATCGGGTTGTATTCTATAATATTGATTTTGCAAGGCACCTGTTTCGCGAAGTTATACAGCTCCCTCGCATCCTCGAGGGTGTCATTAAAATCTTTGAAGATGATGTACTCATAAGTAATCCTCGTACCCGTCTTGTCAAAGAAATACTTCAGGGCTTCTGCCAATGCCTCGATGTTGTTATGTTCATTGATCGGCATGATGTCGTTTCGCTTCTTGTCATTGGCAGCATGGAGCGAAAGGGCAAGGTTGAATTTCACCTCGTCGTCCCCAAGTTTCTTGATCATCTTAGCAATGCCGGCAGTGGAAACGGTAATCCTTTTTGGCGACATATTCAAGCCCTTTGGCGAGGTAATATGTTCGATACTTTGCATCACATTCGCATAATTCAACAAGGGTTCGCCCATGCCCATATAAACGATGTTGGAGAGGGGCAGATTAAAATGCTCAAGAGCTTGATTCCTGATTACCACCACCTGGTCATAGATTTCATCGGCATTCAAATTCCGAAGCCTGTCCATCCTTCCGGTAGCGCAAAACTTGCAGGTAAGGCTGCATCCTACCTGCGAAGAAACGCAGGCAGTCATCCGGTCATCAGCCGGAATCAAGACCCCCTCGATAATGTTTCCATCGAATAACCGAAAGGCATTTTTGATGGTCCCATCATTGCTTTTCTGCATGTTTTTAATGGTCAATGAATTGATGACAAAATGGTTCTGCAACAACTCCCGCAGAGGTTTCGAAAGGTTGCTCATCTCCTCGAAGGAGGTAACCGATTTCTCCCACAGCCATTCATAAATTTGCTTGGCGCGGAATGGTTTCTCGCCTTTCTCCACCAAAAAATCCTTAATATTTTCGAGCGAAAAAGCCCTGATGTCTTCCCTTTCTTTATTCATAATCATTGGGCAAAATTAAGGAACTGCAGGGAATAGGATTTATTTATCCAATAAATGTTCGTACTTTGCGCCCGATTAATCACTATGAAGTTCAAAGAAAGGAACCCGCTTAAAGCAACCACAACTACTGACATAATCCTTGTTTGTCTTGGTCTTACTGCCTTTGCATATACCGTTGTGAGGGCATATTTTCTTTCCTTTACCTGGGATGAAAGTTGGAGCTATCTTGAATATGTTCGGAAAGAAAACTTCATTCCCACAGGCTTCAATTTGATGGCGGCAAATAATCACCTGCTCAATACCTGGCTGATGAAATTATGTTATCCTATCTTTGGGATTAATGAAATGGTATTAAGGCTACCTAATCTCTTAGCGCATTTGCTTTTCGTTATCTATTCTGCAAAATTAGTCAGAAAGTTATCCTCACCTATATTCATCGTTTGTGCGTTCATTCTTTTAAATTTTAATCCCTTCATGCTGGATTTCTTTTCATTGGCGAGGGGGTATGGTTTATCCATGGGCTTGATGATGGCAAGTCTTTACTTTTCTTATTTATTTGTTGAAGGGAGGAATAATTATTTTAAGGGATTTCTTTCCGTACTCTTTGCAGCCATTGCCACACTGGCTAATGTGAGTCTGTTAAACTATTTTATAATTATTACAGGCTTCAGTATTTTTATTAATAGCTTCGGTATTCGGAATAAGCATTCACAAAATATCCTTTCACTTATCAAAGAAAATATACTGATTCTTTCACCAGCCAGTATCCTGATATTTCTTATTCCTATTGTCCTTAAAGAGAAGAATTCAGGGGCTTTTTTCTTTGGTGGCACAAATGGATTTTGGAAAGATGCCATTCTTTCTTTAATCACAGAAACTGTTTATGAACGTCCCCTTTTGATGAAATTAATTGTACCCATTGGGATAGGCGTAATCCTAATTTTATTAGTTTCCCTTTGGATACTTATTATTGAAATAAAAGAAAATAAACAAGCTTGGAAATCTTCCTTTAGCTTCTTTACTTTATTTCTTTTGCTCTTTTGTTTTTCAGCAAATTATATACAGTTTGAATGGTTCAAAATACCCTATCCAATGGAAAGGACAGCATTATTCTATTTCCCAATTTTTATTTTATTATTAGCTTTTGTATTCAATCAATTCCACCGATCACATACTAAAACAACAACAGGATTTATCATTGGGATAACAACATTATTTGTATTCAATTTCATTGTGAATGCAAATAAAAACTATGTTATCTCATGGAAATCGGAGGCGGATGTAAACAATATGATATTATATTTAATGAATAATAAAAAAGATGTTCCTGCCGAAAAGAATTGCTTGAATATCGGAATTCATTTAACACATGAATCAGACATAAATTATTACAGAAACAAGTATCGCCTGACTTGGTTAAATTTGGCTGATAGAAACGAATCTATGCACCCTGCCAACGACTATTTTTATCTGGAAAAAAAGAATTTATCCATGCTTCCAAAGGTGAAATACCGCATCGTTAACGAGTTCCCGTTGACTAATACCCTTTTGGTTTCTAATGAACAGGAATGGAATAAGAAAGAGATTTATCATGAGAAATTCAACTTCGATAAACCCGCTGAAGGAGAACACTTCAACAACCTTTCTAATGATGTATCTTATGAAGGAACAAACTCTTCAAAGACAGATTTGGAAGCTCCGTACAGCGATGGTTTTAATTATAAAATTGATGATTCTTTATTAAACAATAAAACTGCGATGGTAATTTTTAAAGCCATGATTTATGTCGAAGATCTGAATGCTGATGCCAATCTTGTCATCTCTTTTGAGAATCATTCCATGCCTTATTTTTATATCCCGATGGATATTAAAGATGTGGTAGTTACTTCCAAAGAATGGACTCCTATAAACTTTTCTGTCTGCGTTCCGAAGGATATTAAAAAGGATGATTTACTAAAATGCTATCTTTGGAACCTCGGGAAATATCCTGTTTTTATAGATGAAATGGAACTTAAAATTATCGCTTACGAAAAATTATAAAACATGCTAGGCATAGACCTTTCTGTTATTATTCCTGTTTATAATGAGGAGAAAAATCTCCCAATTATTTATGACCGGTTGTTGAAAGTCGTGGCTGGGCTTGGGGTTTCGTACGAGTTCATCTTTATTAATGATGGTAGCCTTGACGATTCTTTTACAATCATTAAATCTTTATCGAAAGCGAATCCGAATGTCAGGTACATTGATTTCAGTCGTAACTTCGGGCATCAAGTTGCGGTAACTGCGGGCTTGGATACTTGCCAAGGCAATGCAACGGTGATCATAGATGCAGACCTTCAGGACCCTCCCGAATTAATTATTGACCTTTATCAAAAGATGAAAGAAGGGTTCAATGTAGTCTATGCCAGAAGGCGGATAAGGAAAGGAGAATCGTTCTTAAAGAAGGTAACGGCTATGGTTTTTTATCGCATAATGGATAAGATTACTACGGTTCGCATTCCTATTGATACCGGGGATTTCCGAATCATTGACCGAAAGATTATTAATACCTTGAAGATGATGCCGGAGCAACAGAAATATCTACGGGGACAAATAGCATGGGCGGGTTTTAAACAGACTTTTGTGGAATATGACCGGGATGAAAGGCTGCAAGGAACGACTGGTTACACCTATTCCAAGATGCTTCGATTTGCTTTCGATGGTATTACTTCGTTCTCTAACTTCCCTTTGAAATTTGCTACACTAACTGGCTTCATCGTTTCGGGAATATCGTTTGTACTCATCCTTTTTGCGCTGTATGAAAGGATAATTTTACACAACACTGTGCGTGGTTGGACATCGTTAATCTTAGTCATTTTATTCCTTGGAGGGATTCAATTATTAAGCATTGGAATCATTGGAGAATACATCGGAAGAATCAGTGCTAACATCCGCAATCGCCCGTTATACGTGGTGAATGAAACAAATATTACAGAATTAAACAACAAACAATTATAAATTAATGAGAAAATTATCCATTATTATTCCGGCTTATAACGAAGCCCGTACCATCCATCTGATCCTTGACAAAGTTATTGAAATGAAGTTGGGATTTGATCTTGAAAAGGAGATTATCATTGTCAATGATTGCTCGAAAGACGACACCCAGAAGGTTTTGGAGGAGTATATCGCGAAGAACAATATCACTTCTATCAAACTCTTCCAGCATGAGGTGAATCAAGGCAAGGGAGCGGCGATTCATAATGGCATTAAGCTCGCGACTGGTGACTTTTTGATCGTGCAGGATGCTGATTTGGAGTATGACCCTACGGAATATAACATCCTTCTGAAGCCTATCATTGATGGGTATGCCGATGTGGTTTATGGCTCGCGGTTTATGGGTGGAAAGCCGCACAGGGTGCTGTTTTTCTGGCACACTATCGGCAATAGGATATTGACTTTGATGTCGAACGTGTTCACGAACCTGAACCTTACGGACATGGAGACTTGTTACAAGGTATTCCGGTCAGAGATTATCAAGAGTTTGGTGCTTAAAGAGAAGCGTTTTGGGTTTGAGCCGGAGGTTACGGCAAAGATTTCTCGCGTTCCGAAGGTAAGGATTTATGAAGTAGGGATTTCTTATTACGGAAGGACTTATGAGGAGGGAAAAAAGATAGGATGGAAGGACGGTTTCCGTGCTATCTTTTGTATTTTGAAGTATAATTTATTCGATACTAAGATTAATTAAAAAGATTCAAGATTTATAAATCATAAATTACGATTCCTGTCTTGATTATTTCATCAATAAATGGATCACTTTTTTCAAAGTATGAGGTCGGGAAAGTTTTTGTTTCGATGTCTAAGTAATCTTTCTTGATATTTATCTTAGAAAAGAACTTTCTATCCTCAAAACCAAAGCCTGTGAACTCATCTGCTACTAATGCCACATCAATATCTGACCATTCGTGTTGGTTATTTGAGGCATAAGAGCCAAACAAAATTACTTTCTTCAGATTTATTCCAGAGGTTATTAATTCCTGTGCGAAATCTGTTGCTTTTTTTATCGCAATTTCTTTTGTAAACATTCTTTAATGGTCTTAACTTGTTCTAAAATAGTTGCCGTATATTCATTGGTGCAAACAGTATAAATCTTCTGCATATAATCTGGATACCTTCCTTCTAATTGGAAGTCATTCATTCGCTCCATAAATGCAAGTTCATCTTCCGAGAATCCTAAATCTATGTCCGCAATCAGCTTTACCAGATTATGAATTCGAGGCGGATGATTTTCGTCATTATTCTTGACCCATTGTGCCTTACAAAGCTTCTCAAGGGTAAGATGCGCAAAGAATAAACAGTGAACATATTTCTTTGTATGGAACAAATCCATCGCGGCATCCCAGTCTTTTTCTGCAATGTCTTCCCAATATTTTATATGCTCTTCTTTGGTCATTAATTTATTTTTATAAGATGGCAAAGATAGGAAATCATTCAACAATCATTCGATTAAAAAGCCCACCTTGTTGCCAAGGCGGACTTCTTTGTTTACTATTCGTGGAGTCAAATAATAAACTTATTTCTTTACTTCATTAACCTACTTAAACTAATGGCTGCGGCACTAAGATAGTTTGCAATACCGCCAGCAAATTCATACCATTGGTATTGAATTTTACGGCTCTCGATTTCACTTCTGTTGCCCCTGTCAAATTTTTCACCACTACCGTCGCTTTTGTTGATATATCTATAAAAACAACTACGGCTCCGATGGTTAATTTTAACTGATACAGCGAAGTTTGTATTAAAGAAATATCAACATCTGTTGTTGTAAAAACCAAAGATCCATAAGCCGTATCATCCGACCTCCATTCCACCGTAACTTGATTTGGAGTGGTCGAAACAGAATATTTTAAATTAGTAAACTCTGAAGGAACGCCTACTCTTGATGTGTTTTCGCTGGAATAATAAACACCTGCCTTCAAAATAATCGCCGTTCGCCGTTCGCTATTTCATCAATATAGTTATAATTCTGCTCCATTTTCAATATAATTGATGCTTGTTTAGCCTTATATAATGCCATTTCGTCATCACCCACATCTCTCATCGAATAATAGTCAGCCAATAAAAGCCCATCAGCTTTTAATGGTGTGCCAGCATTAGGAATGCCGGGGAATGTCGCGGTGTTCGTGATTAAAAAATTACCACTTCGCACCACATACGCAGATTGTTCGCTATCTAATAAAGATGCAAACTCTCTTTTTACATACAAATGATCTTTCATTTTATTTAATATTTAATTAGTTATACCATATTTTAATTTTGTAATACCTTTATTAAGAAAGGACAAAGGATATATATTAAAAGTTATTACCTTCCTCTCGATACCTATTACTAATGGTTTGGAAGTAATTCCTTCCGAAGCCGATGTCATTCCCTTTTCGATAGACTTGATTCCTTTTCCAAGAAAAGTGTAGACTTTTCCGGAATAAGTGTAGACTTTTCCGGAATAAGTATAGACTTTTCCGGAATAAGTATAGACTTTTCCGGAATAAGTATAGACTTTTCCAGAATAAGTATAGACTTTTCCAGAATAAGTATAGACTTTTCCGGAATAAGTGTAGACTTATTCCGGAATAAGTATAGACTTTTCCGGAATAAGTGTAGACTTTTCCGGAATAAGTGTAGACTTTTCCGGAAT
>CAIMUP010000008.1 GCA_903844645.1 uncultured Bacteroidota bacterium | reverse complement strand
TAGCTACTGTGGTCATGACAATAGCTATTGTGGTCATGACAATAGCTACCGTCTCATACCAATAGCTATTGTGGTCATGACAATAGCTACCGTGGTCAAGACAATAGCTATTGTGGTCAAGACAATAGCTATTGTGGTCAGACTAATTGCTACCGTGAACTTTTTTAGCTGTAAAAAGGCGGTTTTTAGACGTAAAACCGGAATCTTTCTCAAAATGACATTTGCGGGAATGATTTCCTTTTTTGCTAATTTTGTCCTTTAATTCTAAATCTAATATCATGAAAAAGAAAATGAAGATTTGCTAAGATGAAGGCACGAAAAATTTATGATATAATAAAGCGAATAGTTTTGGAGAATTATATACTGTTCTTTTGTTGTAATTTTTCAGGGTACATTACTGCAAACTTATTAGTCTGGGTTCCTCCTGGATTTCATGATGATGCCATGTTTCTAATGGGAGTTCCTTATGGAATTATTTCCTATTATTGTTTGTTCAAGGAGAATAGAATAAACTTTTTTTATTGGGTAATAGCATCTGGTATAGCTTTTTTTATTGCAATGATATTCGGAGCTGCATCACACAGTAATAGTGATTCAAGTGCTGCTGTTTTCCCAAGCATCGTTGGGGCAATTCTCTTGGTATCTTTTGTTAATTTTAGACTGAATATTCGTAGGTGGAATATTTATTATATTTTAGCTATCCTGCATGGTATTGGAGGTGGATATATCATGACATATCTTCTTCCTGGAGGGGATAATGGAGAAATGAAATTGTATTTATTTTACTTCATATGGCAGTTTGGTATCTCTTTAATAATAAAAGAAATGGTGAAGAATGCGGTAAGGAAAAAAACTTGAAAGATTTGATTACTGCACTATCTTGAACTCCGTCCTTCTATTCATGGCTCGGTGTTCATCGGTATCATTCGCTACTATCGGCTGCGTATCGCCATAGCCTTTGGAAGACATACGGGCAGCATCTATTCCTCCGGCAATAATAAAATTCATCACCGTCTTGGCTCGGTTCTCGGATAAGGTTTGATTGAGTTCTTTGCTGCCCACATTGTCGGTATGCCCACTGATCTCGATGTGCAATGATTTGTTGGTAGAGAGGAACGAAATCAGCTTCTTCAGCTCTGCTTTCGATTCATCTTTAAGGTCATATTTATTCGTCTCGAAGAAGATGTTTTTAAGAATCACCTTCTCCCCAATCTTAATCGGTTGCATGGCGACATTCTTCGTAACGGAATCAATTTTAGTTCCCGTAGTTTTCAAATCAAAGCTCTCGGAATAGAACAAATACCCATCCTTGGAAGCATGCAAGGCGTACTCCTTCCCTGCCGGCAAACAGACTAAGAAATCGCCTGACACTTTATTGGAAACAGCATCCATAATAATCTTGCCGGTGGAGACATCAAGCAACTCAAAACGAACTTCCAGGGGCTTGGAAGTTTCTTTATCAAATACCTTTCCCTTCACATACGATACCTTGAACGGACGGGCATCGGGATATAACTCAAAGGAGTAAAAGTCTAAGCCTCCTTTGCCATTCTTGCGGTTCGAGGCTATGTATGCCGTCTTGCCATCTGCCGCCACAATCAAGCTGTTTTCCAAACCGAAAGTGTTGATAGGATAACCCAAATTAACAGGGTCGCCCCACTCTCCTTTTGCATCCAAACGGCTCATGTAAATATCATAATCGCCCATCCCTTGCCGACCATTGGACGAGAAATAAAAGGTCTGGTTATCCTCATGAATAAAAGGACAGGACTCACCTTTTGCACTATTAATTTTAGGACCCATGTTCACGGGGTTTGTCCAGTAACCGTCATTGCCAAGAGTACTTTTCCAAATATCATGTCCACCAATGCCACCCGGTCTGTCGCTCACAAAATAAATAGTCCTTCCATCCGCAGAAAGACAGGGTTGCGATTCACCATATTTTGTATTTATCGGAGGACCCATATTGAGTGGATTACTCCAGGTAGTTCCTAATTTCCAAGAGATATAAAGATCGCAACTTTGCTGGGCTTCAATGCGATCGCAAGCAACAAAAACCATGGTCTGTCCATCAGCAGAAATACATACTGCGCCTTCATTTCGGTAGGTGTTAATAGGTGCGCCGAGACTCTTTGCCATGCCCCAAGTGTTGTCGTGTTTTTCGCTAACATAAATATCTTCATCGTAGATAGTATCCACCAAAGGTGAGTTTGATTTTCGAGGTATCTGCCGCGTGAAGAAAAACGATTGGTTATCGGCAGTAATGGAAGGGAAATATTCATCATGTCGAGAGTTAATGCTATCCCCAAGATTCACGGGATTAAAAGGCACCGGATGCTTGACAGCCCACATAGCATAGTCGCAATTATCCAGAAAGGCTTGCGCATTTTCTTTCATTACCTTACTGATCTTCGCAGCCTGAAGGAATGTTTTAAGATTCTCTTTCGCATCCTCATAATTCCCGATACGCATCTGTGTTTTTGCCAATCCGTAAAAGGCTCTCGGTTCAAAGTCTGGGTTGATGGTGATGGCTTTTTTATATTCATCAATAGCTTCCTTATACTCCATCAAATCAACTTCTACTTCCGCGAGAATAAGATGTGCTTCTATGAATTTAGCATCTGCTTTTATTGCCTTCAACAACTCATCCTTGGCATCCCATTCCTGATGATTATCGTGCAGGTGCATCCCTTTCTCCAAAGCCTTTATTGCCTTGGAAGACTTGGAGGTATAATAGGATTTATCTTGTGCGCAAAGACCTATTGAAATAAAAAACAGCAGCAGCAGTATGTTGAATTTTCTCGTATTCATATTTAAGGGACGTTGATATATTTATGTGTTTGCAGGGAGATACTCCACTCTGGATTCTTCTTTACGTAATCAATGATCAAAGGCAATACCACTTCTCTTTTATCCCACTCCGGTTGTAGATACAACAAACAACCATCATTCACTTTCCCTGCCTGTTCCTCTGCCCATTTAAAGTCGGATTTATTAAAAACAACTATTTTTAATTCGTTAGCGTACTCATAAATTTCTTCAAACGGTGCTTTAAATTTCTTAGGAGAGAAGCAAACCCAATCGAAGCCGCCACGCAAAGGAAACGCCCCTGAAGTCTCTAACCAAATTTCAAAATCGTGCATCAATAATTCCTCACACAAGTCATCCAGGTTGTGTTGCAAAGGCTCGCCACCCGTGATAATTACTTTCGAGGAAGGATATTTCAGAGCCTCTTTTACCATCGCTTTGACGCTTACTAATGGATGCTTCGACACATCCCAAGAATCTTTTACATCGCACCAAACACAGCCTACATCGCAGCCTGCCAAGCGAATAAAATACGCTGCCTGACCTGCATTCGCTCCTTCGCCTTGGATGGAATAAAAGGCTTCCATCAAGGGAAGTTTCTTGCCGTTTGTTGTTGCAGATTTACTCATTAATAAATTTCTTTTCGGGCTGCTTTGAGGGTGTTTTCGAGGAGGGCAACAATCGTCATAGGACCAACGCCACCAGGCACTGGAGTAATAAAGGAACATTTTGAGGATACTTCCTCAAACAGTACATCGCCTTTTAATTCAAAGCCTGATTTTTTCGATTCATTCACCACTCGCGTCAGCCCCACATCTATCACGACCACGCCTTCTTTTACCATGTTTCCAGTAATGAATTCGGGTTTGCCTAAGGCGACGATCAGGATGTCGGCTTGGAGGGTAATTTCCTTCAAATTCTGGGTCTTGGAATGGCATAAGGTTACGGTGCAGTTTCCCGGGTTTCCATCGCGAGCCATGAGGATGCTGATGGGCGATCCGACAATATTACTGCGCCCCAATACGACACAATGTTTGCCCGTGGATTCGAGGTTATAATATTGCATTAACTTCAGGATGCCGAAGGGTGTGGCGGCAATATAGCAGGGGAGGTTCTTGACCATTCTGCCGGTATTTTCGGGATGGAATCCATCCACATCTTTCTTGGGGTTGATGGCATTGATTACCTTGTTTTCGGCAATATGATTCGGCAATGGTAGCTGCACGATGTACCCGTCTATATCTTCATTATTATTGATTTCATGTATCTTGTCGAGCAGTTCTTTTTCGGTAACCGTGTCCTGAAATCTTATTAAAGAGGAATGAAATCCTACTTCTTCGCAAGCCTTCACTTTGGCGGCTACATAAGTTTCGGATGCCCCGTTATTCCCTATTAAGATGGCGGCGAGATGTGGGGCTTTCATGCCCTTCTCTTTCATCTTAATTACTTCCGCAGCGATTTTATTCTTATAAAACAAGGCTGCTTTTTTACCGTCTAATATTTCCATAATCGGGGGCAAAGATAGGGAAAGGGGGATTGAATTATTCGGACTCTTTCTGCAACGAAAAAGCCCTCGATGATGGTTCTTCGAGGGCTTGTAATAGGTTTCAAATACTGTTATTCTTAATTCGGGAAGGTGAGGATGTAATGACAATCGGTCGTCAGATCATCGTTCTCGACCATAAAATACCGCCACAACATATTACCGAAAAGATGACGGGCAAAGGACAGGGTCTGCCCGGCTGGTACGGTAACGAAGATGCCTTTGGGTTCGCCTGGACGGCGGATGACGTAGAACTTCAAATCTTTTGTACCCATGCTGTTATTAATCTCTATTTCCTCATCGGGAAGGTAGGTGCGGATGGCGATTTGGGCGATAGAATGTTTGACGGCAATTTTATCGAATATATTATCCTTGGCGGTGCGTTGTATTTCGGCGACATCAATGTAGATGGCGAGTATATCGGCATCGGCTCCGTAATGGTTGCCTAATTTGCAATAGAGCTTGAACAGCACGTCGCCGTAGATGGGGCGTTCGGCGGTGAGGGTAGTCTTGGCAGTCGTTTTGCCGGCTTTCTTTTGCGCTACGGCGGTTTCTTTGACGAATGCTTCGTTATACCGAGTGGTCATGGTGGCTCGTATTGTGTTCAGCAAAGAGTAGGGAATCATATTCGTGATGATGGCATCGAGTTCTATTAATTGGTCGTCCGTGCCGCCTTCGTGGAGCTTGGTATGTCCGTTCGGGAATATCGTTTTATAAATATCGGTGGTTTCATCGTAGAAATTCTGAATGTTGCGATCCCATACTCTCAAATCGGTGCCGTGGATGATTGCCATCACGCCATCTTTGGCGGAAACGGCTCCATGTTGAGGACCTGCGGCAGCGGCTTTTCCGGCTACTTTGCCTACCCAACTGGCATGGGGTGTGGACAAATCGGCGAGGCAGGAGGCGATAAAAGTATCTCCTGCATTTTCGGTCAAAGCATCGTACATGTACTTGCCGATGCGTGCCAGCTTGCGGTTGTTTTTGCGAGTGGAGGTCAGGAAGAAATTTAGAAAAGGAAGGAATCTGCCCATTGAATTATTTAATAAAACGTATCGTACTATTTTTGTTCATCGGGGCAAAAATAGGAAATCCAAATGAATGAACCAAATAAACTTTTTTATTTATCCAAAATTTGAACCCTCGATTTTCAAATAATTAGTATCAGATTTTATAAAACCTACTTTTCCAAAATCTTAAATATAAGATATTATCCTTTTATAAATTGATAATTCATCATACATTTGCTCTGGTACACCAACGCGTACCATTCCAAAGGGAGACATTTGGTACAGTACACCAACGCGTACCATTCCAAAGGGAGACATTTGGTACGGTACACCAACGCGTACCATTCCAAAGGGAAACATTTGGTACGGTACACCAACGCGTACCATTCCAAAGGGAAACATTTGGTACGGTACACCAACGCGTACCATTCCAAAGGGAAACATTTGGTACGGTACACCAACGCGTACCACGCCGCCACACGATTTTTATTGAATAACCACTCCTTATATAATAGGGAGGGGGTTGGATTCTATAAACAGAGCTGAGAAAAATGTTTATATTTAATAGAATCCTTGGTAGGAATATAATCGTAAGTTCTCCGGTCACGATTCCACCTTACAATATTTTTTGTCCTATCTATAAAGGTAATTGAAAAAATAACTGTGGATAATGTATCATACGGTAAAACTGTTCTAAAAATTAAGCTATCGCCTTGCTTTATTACTTTCTTGATAGCATACCATTGTCCTTCTAATCCAGTATAATCCAAAATTGCATCTTGATTGTTAATTTTTGTAATATCAATTGTAAACAAACCCCTAATATTAGGACACGGTTTGTAATAAATCCATTCATTATTTTGTTGAGTTATCTCAGTCCATTTGGTAGGGATATTAATTTTATCAATGGAAATTTCTTTTGAACGATCACTTGCTGAATTTGCATCAATAATCTTTTTATTACCCGAATTTGTAGAGCATCCAATTAAAAAGGCAAAAGCCAATATGTATTCAACTTTCATTCGGCAAATTTATAAATCCCTTTGCAATTCCAAATTCATAATTTAGCATTCATAATTTATAATTACCCTCCCCTTCCTATCTTTGCGCCCTTGAATAAAATGGAAGATAAAAGAAATATAGCGATTCTCGGCAGTACGGGTTCTATCGGAACGCAGGCACTGGAGGTTATCAAGGCGCATCCCGATCGCTTTGTGGTGGAGGTGTTGGTGGCGAATACTAATGTTGATTTATTAATCAAACAAGCCCTCGAATTCAAGCCTAATGCCGTCATCATTGGGGATGAAAAGAAGTATCGCGAAGTCGCCGATGTCTTGTTGAAAGAGGATATTAAAGTTTATTCAGGTGCCCAATCTATCGTGGATATTATGCAGATGGATTCTATTGATTTGATCTTGACAGCGATGGTAGGATTCTCTGGATTGAAGCCCACCATGAGTGCTATCAAACATGGGAAGAGTATTGCTTTGGCGAATAAGGAAACGCTGGTGGTTGCCGGTGAATTGGTGACGGCTTTGGCGAAGGAAAAGGCTGTGAATATCCTCCCTGTGGACTCCGAACATTCCGCGATATTTCAATGCCTTGCCGGCGAATGGCATAATAAGATTGAGAAGATTTATCTGACCGCATCGGGTGGTCCTTTCCGCAATAAAACGATCGAAGAATTAAGATATATCACCAAAGAACAAGCTCTCAAACATCCGAATTGGGAGATGGGAAATAAGATTACCATAGACTCGGCTTCGCTGATGAATAAAGGCTTGGAGATGATCGAGGCGAAGTGGTTGTTTAATCTTACGGCGGAACAAATTGATGTCATTGTGCATCCGCAATCCATCATTCATTCCATCGTCCAGTTCCAGGACGGAAGCATGAAAGCACAGATGGGATTGCCCGATATGAAGCTGCCGATTCAATATGCAATTGCTTATCCCGAAAGATTAAAATCCGATTTCCCACGTTTCAGCTTCATGGATTATCCCCAACTAACCTTTGAACAAGCTGATTTGAAGACCTTCCGCAACCTTTCTCTGGCAATGGAAGCCATGAAAAAAGGAGGCACCATGCCTTGCGTTTTGAATGCAGCAAATGAAGTTGCGGTGCAGAGTTTTCTGGAAGATAAAATTAGCTTCCTTGGAATGTCAGAAGTGATTGAAGCATGTATGCAAAAGGTTGATTTCATTGCCAAACCGACGCTGGAGGATTATGAAAATATTGATGCGATGACGCGACGAATTGCGAAAGAAATAATAAGTAAACAAAGAGTAAAAACTATATAAATATGATGAACGGATTAGTAATGACGGCGCAGTTGATCACTGCCTTGGCAATTTTAGTAACACTGCACGAACTGGGGCATTTCCTCGCGGCTCGAGCATTCGGAATAAAGGTGGAAAAATTCTATCTTTTCTTTGATGCCTGGGGCTTCAAATTATTCAAATACACAAAAGGAGAAACAGAGTACGGAATCGGATGGTTGCCACTTGGTGGGTATGTCAAAATAGCCGGAATGGTTGATGAATCAATGGACAAAGAAGCGATGAAATTACCACCACAATCCTGGGAATTCCGCTCCAAACCAGTATGGCAAAGACTGATAGTTATGGTCGGCGGCGTAACGATGAATATCATTCTTGGCATCGGATTATTCTCTTTTATTTTATTGCATTATGACAAGACTTATCTCCCCAATGAAAACGTGAAAGATGGTATCTATGCCTATGAATTAGGACGTGATGCCGGCTTTGTAACAGGTGATAAAGTCGTTGCTATTGATGGAAAATCTTTTGAACGATTTGAGGATTTATTATCTACACGAATTATGTTTGGCGCGACGGTAACAGTCTTGAGAGATGGGAAGAATGTTGATATTATTATCCCTGATGATTTTTATAAAAAAGTTATCAAAGGAGGTCGCGGACATTTCATAAGCCCAATGCAAGCACCATTTGTTTTGGATAGTGTTCCTCCTAATCATACAGCGGCAAAAGCAGGGCTAGTTAAGGAAGATAAAATACTTGCTGTAAACGATGAAAAGATATTTAATGGTGGGCAATTCAGGGAAGATGTAAGAAAGAACGCCGGCAAAGAAATTGAATTAACAGTCTTGAGAAATAAAGAACAAATGAAGCTGAAGTTAACTGTGGATGCTGATTCTACGATTGGAGTTTATCACGCATCTTATTCAGATTTTAGAGACTTTTATACTTATAAAAGCTACAGCATTTTTTCTTCCATCAAGTATGGAATCTCTGATGGCATCGAAGCAATGGTCTCTAATATCAAAGGATTGAAACAAATATTTACCGGAAAAGAAAAAGCAACGGATTCTATGCAAGGACCTATCGGAATTGCCACCATTTACGGGGGTGTTTGGATATGGAAGAAGTTTTGGGGATTGACGGCTTTGCTATCTATGGTATTAGCTTTTATGAATATATTACCGATACCTGCTTTGGATGGTGGGCATGTTTTATTCTTGTTGATTGAGATGGTTACCCGCAGGAAATTCAGTGATAAATTTATGGAAACTACGCAACTGGTAGGTATGGTAATCCTATTAACCTTGATGGCGTTTATCTTCGGAAATGATATTTGGAAGCACATACTTCACTAAGTTTTCTCACCTTACTTTAAATGAAAAAAGCTGAACTTAATATCGCAATTATCGGTGCTGGTATCGGTGGCTTAACTGCCGCAATTACTTTACTTCAAAGAGGTTTCAAGGTTCAGATATATGAACGATCAGAAGAGTTGAAAGAATCTAATGCTGCTATTACTTTATTTCCAAATGCGCTACGAGTCTTACATCATTTCGGCATGAGCGAAGAAGTTTATTCAATGGGGAAAGAGGTAGGTCAATTTACCTTAGCTACCAGCAAAAATAATGTTCTCCGTACACTGGATTTTGCTGAAGAAGAATTTCATCCGGTTACTATTATGCGAGAGCATTTATATTCCATTTTGCTCAAAAGATTACCTGAAGGCATCGTTAATTACGGATATACTTTACGAGATTATGAAATCTTTGATGACATGGTGAGTATTGTCTTTACGAACGAGAAACAAATCAAAAGCGATTTACTGATTGGTGCCGACGGATTCAGCTCTAAAGTACGGGGTTTAATGTTACGAGATGATGACCCCGTTTATCAAGGTTATCAGGTTTGGCGAGGGGTAATTGATTCTCCTTTTCCAGATATTTTAGAGAAAGGAACAATGCAGTTTTGGGGAAGAGGAAAGCGGTTCGGCTTTATGCCTTTAGAAGATAATAAAATTGCATGGTGGGCTGCATCAAAGGAGTCTATTCATCGCATCAATCACATGAATGCCGACCGTAAAAAGAAGGTTTATAAATACTTTAGAAACTGGTCTTATCCCGTTCCTGAATTAATAAAAGCTACGGATGATCATTTGATAATTAAAGCCGGATGTTATGCCCGAATACCTGCTAAAGTCTGGTCCGAAGAGTTGGTTACGTTACTTGGCGAGGCTGCTCATTCTATCTCTCCAAATCTCGGTCTTGGCGTTTCTCTTGCTATTGAAGATGCAGCTATTATTGCCAGATGCCTCGATAAATATCATACCATTGAAGATGCTTTGTTGTATTACGAAGATGCTCGTATTAATAGAACGCAAACCATTACCCAAGATGTTTTAGAGATAGTTAGAAAGGGACATTTAAAGAAATCTTTCGCCATAAGAATCCGAAACCTGATTCTTAAATATACGCCCCAAAGCAAGGTTGATAAAAAACTCGGTGAGATTTTCGATTACAATGCTTTGAAAGTGAAAATCTGATTTATCAAACGGTATCAAACCGTCATTATTTCTTGTTCTTTGGTGGCTAAATGTTTATCCACTTTAGCAATATAATTATTCGTGATTAACTGAACTTTATTCTCGGCATCTTTGCCAATATCCTCTGGAAGCCCTTGCTTGATTAAGCCCTTAAATAACTCCATCGTATCGCGCCTTGCATTGCGAATAGTAACCTTTGCATGTTCGCCTTCTGCCTTTGTTTTCTTCACCAAATCTTTCCTTCTGTCTTCGGTTAATGCTGGGACGGTTATCCTCACTACGATGCCGTCATTCTGTGGATTTAAGCCAAGATTAGCATTGGTAATTGCTTTTTCGATAGGATGAATCATCGTCTTTTCCCAGGGCTGAATCATCAGGGTACGAGCATCGGGAGTGCTTACATTTGCTACTTGATTCAGCGGCGTATTGGTTCCATAATAATCCACATAAATCCCTTCCAACATTGCGGGGGAGGCTTTGCCGGCTCTTATTTTTAATAATTCAGATTCCAGATGCGTGATTGCCATTTCCATGTGAATCCCTGTTTCGTCTAATAATTTCTTTACTTCTACTTCCATGATATATTATTTTTTATGTGGTGCAAGTGTACAAAATTCCAAGTTAATAATTATTGCTTGATGACGGGCAACTGTACGAACCTTCGGTAGGTATGATACGACCCATCTAACGTCTGGGCAAGCACTAAATACACGCCTCGCGGAAAGGTCGAAACATCTATCTGATAAGAATTAACGCCGGATGGAAAGCTCGATAAATCGTAATAATTCTCATAACAAAACTGATAATTCGCCACGCCATAAATCGTTACATGGACGATGGTGCTTAACTGCTTTACTGCCAAAACAATATTCAAAGAGGTGTTGCAGGGTACGGGCCACAATACAAAGCCAAATGCCTCGCAAGGTCCTTGATCGGGATTCGTTACGCCGCCATAATTCAATGCCGCACACTGATTAAAATAGGTCGTCTTTTTATCGCAACTGCATACGGGTTGATAGGAATCTTTCAGGTTCGAGGTGTCGCAACCGAAGCCTTGGCGAATCAAGGTGGTATCAGGACAAACGTTCTGGAATTGGGCAAAGCCTTGATGATTCAATAAAAGGAATAACGATAGCAACGCGAAAACAGCGATGAACTTCCGATTCCCATTTGTCTTTGATTTTTTCATTTATTAATAATTATTTTAACGCCTTTGCACTCACAAATATTATTCCATTAGAGGCTGCAAAAATAGGAAAAAGTTTAAGGTTGTGTGCCGTTACACAACCTTAAACCTTAATCCTCAAACTTTAAACATTTTATTAACTACAAAACACTCGTCTCGAGTACAGCACTCCATCCGCTCATGCCGCCTGCGGTGGTGGTAACACGTTTGCGGAAATAAGTCAGCACGCCTGTTGCCATGGCTGACAAAAGAATTTTACATCGGGGCTGACCGATGATCGTTCCCCACACGATAGCTCCTGCAACCATGTATCCATATTGAAATTCATAATTTGCCGGAACACGCTTGCCGGCAATCTTTGCTCCCGCAGATTTCAGCCTGATTTTACCAGTGCCAGGACCCATTTTATATTCAAAATCCTTCACTGTTTTTGCTCCCCTTACAATCACTACGCACAAAGCAGTTTCGATGATCGAAACCGCCAATGTTTGATTCGAAAATGCGAGCAAATTGATATATGTCATAAACAAATTCAACGACGTTTTCACATCCGCCCTACATGCCTTTACGATGGTCGCACTGCCGCTGCCGTCATTCTTTTCATTATTCTTGATAGCGGTATCCAAAGCCGTATTCCGAGTGAGCCACTGGGCAAGTCCGGCAAAGGCAACAGTATAATATCCATGCGGATTCTCACTCATCACATTATACATCGCTACCGACCGTTCCTTATACAGTGTAACATTTGTGGGCATCCCTAACTTGCCTCTGATTATGGCAATTACCGCCATCATAATAATCATTTTTTTACTTACACCATCAGGCATTTGTTTCACAGATTGAAGCCAAAAACGAGCCTCCGCTATACCTTTTATCCTTGCGCCCTGTTTTATTTTATAATGAACAACACTCGCCTGTTTCGCAGAAATAACATCCCCCATTTTCAACCCGTCTCTGATAATTTTATTGATGGATTTCTGCTTGGCGGTCAATCTCGGACGACCCACTTTCCTCTTCACCACGACTACTTGCTGCACCACGGCAACCACTTTTTTACGCTTTACTTTCACAACTCCGTTTTCTTTGTTTACCGCTTTCTTAGCCTTGACATTCTTTTTTTCTTTGTCAACTTTTTTCTTTACCGAAGCCCTTTTTCCGAGAGCTTTCTTCTTTTTCAGAGGAGCCTTTTTCTCCCCTATAGTAGCTGGCGAAGAAACTACTTCTTCCACACCCGCTATGGTTACACCTTCCGAAGCTATTTCTACCAAAGCTTCATCTTTTACTCTTGGCTCGACCTTAATGAAGGGAACCGCCTGTTCTTTTTTTAAATTACTCATCTTTTAATTGTTTGATTAAACTACTTTTTCTTATTAAATTACTCTTAATTTTCGATATTTTACCTGAAAAAAGATATAGTGCAACGTTATAAGGATATAGTGCAACGTTATAAGGATATAGTGCAGCGTTATAAGGATATAGTGCAACGTTATAAGGATATAGTGCAACGTTATAAGGATATAGTGTAACGTTATAAGGATATAGTGCAACGCTATAAGGATATAGTGTTACACTATAAGGATATAGTGTTACACTATAAGGATATAGTGTTACGCTATTAGGATATAGTGTTACGCTATTAGGATACACCATCAAAATGTTGCCTCGAACGACATTATTCAGGGGTATTTCAATATAAAAGTTCATCTTTTCCACTCCTATATATATGGTATCATTCATCACCATGCTACTATCAAATACCTCCGCGCCCATTATCTTTAATTTCATGCGGCAAAATTACAGCCCCTTTCCCATCTACGACTTACATAATTTTAGGAAAGAGTTACATAATTCACGGATTTTACGGCCAAGCATCCTGACAGGCAATCGCCCCTTTGCGATTTCCTGTAAGGCTGCAATTTGTTTTTAATAATAAATAATCTAAATTTGCCGCCAAATGAAATCTAAATACACCAATAACAAACAACCTGACAGGAAATCGCGAAGGGGCGATTGGGTGTATGGATGGACACGCAATAACGGAAATTAAAATGAACAATTTCCATAAATTCTATTTAGTTGTAGGGCTAATGGCTATAGGTGGAATTATTGGGCTTTTGAAATCGGCTGGTTGTTTTGATACTGAAATTCACATAATTAAATATCAATATTGCTATATTTATGAAAAAAATAATCTAACTGATTCAATATTGGATGTATATGCATCAGATGATTTAAAGACAGCTTATGATATAATTAATTATTATAAAATTTGGTTAGATTCAAATTTAAAGGATACAAACATGGTTTTTCCTGAACCAAGTAATTGGTCTGATATTAAAAAACTATCAAAGGCTGGAATAATAAGTTATACTGATGATTCATTACTTGCCAAAATAAACGTAAAAGGAACTATGCCAGAAAGACCTTTTCATTTTAACTTTACAACTTATGTTCCTACTTTCTCTTTACACGATAAATTACCGGATGAACCTAAGACTGGTAATGACCATAACACCCGAAAGGTGAACTAACCAATCTCCTGTCAGGTTTTTCTCCTGACAGGTTTTGATAATTGGTATTCCTAATTGATTCGTATTTTTGCGCCCTAATAAATTAAATTATGAAGTCATTAATTATATCCCCAAAGAGTAAAGAGGAACTGAAGTTTGTTGAATCCTTGCTAAACAAATTAGGTGTTGCAACCAAAGCCTTGACAGAAGAAGAGATTGAAGATGCAGGCTTGTCATTGCTAATGAAAGATGTGGACAGATCTAAAAAGGTCAGCAAGGAAGTAATCATGAAGAAGCTCAAAGCCTGATGGAGGTTACGTTTCTTGATAAATTCAATAAGGACTTAGACAAGATAAAAGATAAAACAGTACTGAAATCATTGCAGCTTCTTATCCACAAAGCAGAACTTTCCAAGGACATTCATGACCTTCCCAATGTGAAGAAATTGGAAGGATATAAGTCTGCCTTTAGAATTAGAATAGGGGATTATAGAATAGGAATCTTTGTGAAAGGAAACACCATTGAGTTTGCAAGGATGGTACATCGGAAAGATATTTATAAAGTCTTTCCTTAATGACCCTAACACCCGAAAGGTAATCATGCCCATGTCCCTTTTGTAATAACAAATAGACAATAAAACTAACAATTAAAACTAACAGACAAATGACAACAACAGATTTTACAACAACTATTTTAGTTGACAATTCTCCCGAAGAAGTGTTCAATGCCATCAACAATGTTCGTGGTTGGTGGAGTGAAGAAATTGAAGGCAGCACAAACAAACTCAATGATGAATGGAGTTATCATTATCAAGATGTGCACCGCTGCAAAATGAAAATAGTGGAGTTCATTCCAAACAAGAAAGTAGTTTGGTTGGTGATGGACAACTATTTTAGTTTCACAAAAGACAAAAGCGAATGGAACGGCAACAAAATTGTTTTTGAGATAACTGAAAAAAATAATCAAACACAACTTCAATTCACACAAGTAGGTTTAGTTCCCGAATATGAATGCTATGATATTTGTCAAGGTGCATGGAATACATACATACAAAAGAGTTTGCACAGTTTGATAACCACCGGTAGCGGACAACCCAACGGCAAAGACAAACCACAAACAGAAGATGAAAAGGAATTGACAGCAAATTTCACCACTACTTTTTTTGTAAATCAAACTCCCGAAGAAGTATTCAATGCTATCAATAATGTAAGTGGCTGGTGGCAAGGAGAAATAAAAGGCAGTTCAAAAAAATTGAATGACGAGTTTGAGTATCGTATGTTAGACATCCATTATTCAAAACAAAAATTAGTTGAAATTATTCCGAATGAAAAAGTAGTGTGGCTTGTTACAGATGGTAACTTGAGTTCTTTTAAAGACAAGCAAGAATGGAACGGAACAAAAATAATTTTTGAAATTACTGAAATAAATGGCAAGACACAATTGCGTTTCACTCACCTTGGTTTAGTTCCAAAGTTCCAATGTTACGGTGATTGTTCAGGGGCATGGGGAATGCTTGTGGAGCAAAGTTTATTCAGTTTGATAACAACAGGCAAAGGCAAGAAAGTATTCTAAAATAATCTTAGTAAACAACCAGACAATAAAACAAACAATTATCAAATTACAATGAGAAATTTAATATTCTTTATGCACACATCCCTTGACGGTTTTGTGGCAGGACTTAACGGAGAACTGAACTGGATAAAAGTTGACGAGGAACTATTTGACTTTGTTGCCACCATGACCGACCAAGTCGACACCGCACTGTATGGACGGATAACTTATGAGATGATGCAAAGTTATTGGACCACTGCCGGCGAAAAACCCAACGCAACGAAACACGACATAGAACATTCGAGGTGGTATAACAATGTTTCAAAGGTTGTATTATCAACGACCATGAACGAAACAGGTCTCATCAACACCACAGTTATCAGCGATAATCTCTCGGAAAGAATCAATGAAATAAAACAGCGAGAAGGGAAGAACATTTTGATCTTCGGAAGTCCATCCGCATCGCTTTCTCTTCTTAATTTAGGACTGATTGATGAGTTCTGGTTGTTTGTTAATCCAATTATAGTAGGACAAGGAATGCCGCTATTCAAAGAAGTATCTGAAAGAATTATCTTGGAACTTGTCGAGAGCAAAACATTTTCTTGCGGAGTCATTGCGGTTCATTACAAAACAAAACGCAATTAAAGGGCTCGAACTATATGAACACACAAGAAGAAATCACAGCGTATATTAGTAGCCAACCTGAAGCAAAACGTAGTGAGATGGAAGCCTTGCACGGCATCATTCTACGCATAATGCCGGGATGTAAATTATGGTTCTTGGATGGTAAAAACAGTGAAGGTAAGATTGTTTCTAATCCTAATATAGGCTATGGAAGTCAAAACATGAAATACGCTGATGGAAAAACCAGAGAGTTTTATCAAATTGGTTTAAGTGCAAACACAACCGGAATCTCGGTCTATATCATGGGTATCGAAGATAAGAAATACTTAGCCGAGACGTATGGAAAGACATTAGGCAAAGCAAGCGTGAGCGGGTATTGCATTAAGTTTAAAACGCTGAAAGATATAAACATTGATATACTGGAAGCAGCAATACGATATGGGATTGAGGCGGAGCATTGAGGAAACAACCGGACAGCTGCGTTTCAACTATTGTTTGGTTGCAGAATTAATTCTTTAGAAAAACTTCTTGAAGGTCAAGAAAGCCGCTTCGCCCGTTATTTTATTTGGTAGAATAAGGCTCTCTATGTTTTGAGTTTGGAGAGATAATAGATACCCCTTCCCGAAGTTCTCTCCGAAGTTTAATCCGAAACCTAACTTGCGATAACCACCATAAGAAACGCTTCCGCCGAGAATCATATTCTTAGTAATAAAAGCTGAAACACCCCCATAAACAAATGGGATTGAATTTGCCCCAAGGCGATAATTAATCCCCGCATCGAGCGGCACTTGATACTCGCCATCGAGGTACATCCGGTACGAAAGATTGATGGAAGCAGGCAGAAAAGTATTGTATGATTTACGTATCTGATGGGCATAATACGCATTCCGATAAACACTGTCTTGCGAGATATTGGATAACGAATCAGGACCGAAAAGAAGGTTGTCCACATTGATACCACTGAAAATAAAAGAAGTATCTAGGTTATTATGAAGAGAGCGATTATTCCAACTGATAAACCCTAAATCCTTCACATCCAATCGCACAATAATTTCGGAAGTGCTGTCGTAATATTGCACAAAGAAATCGGTAGATAATCCCCATCCATTGAAGGCAGAATAACCGGAATTAGTAGTATCACTTTGCTTGATATTAGCGGATAAATCGATAGTTAATGAATCGCCATTAGTCTCCGTTCCTAAACGAGTATTGGCAGTAGTTATAGATAAATTATTCTGCCCTTTTAATACCGATAACGCCACGCCCACGGTGTAACTTCCTTTGTAATTATGATAGACTTTCGATAACCCGAATTCTAATTGCTGGTAATGCAAAATGTTTGTACTTAAATTATCGAGGTGAGCAAACTGCCCGGCATACATGGCATTGCCACGAAATATCAAATTGAAAAGATCGCCTGGGAACTGTGCATCGGCATGATTCCTATCGCGAAGCGCAAAGAAATAACCACTAATGGGAATGTGAAATAAAGTATCCTTTCGATGAACGAACGTAATGCCATTATCGAAATCAAAGCCCAGATAATTCTTCTTATTAAACTGTGAAGTCACTTGTTTGCTCATCGTGGAATCAATGAAATATTTGCCCTGATAATAATTCGCAAACTGCGCCGTGATACAATTGGATGCGAACATAAAGTTACCACTGATGCCGATGTAAGACTTCATGGTATCATACTTTTCCTCCATTCCATAAGCATCCCAAGCCATGATACCGGAAGTTTGGCTGAATGATTTAAAAGAGAAAAAGAAAAGGATCAATGCGGGGAGCAGGTGTTTGTATTTATGCACAAAAATATTTTTAATCGTTATTCAACTTTATAAACAAAATTACCAACGAGCTTCAAGGCAATATTATAATCACTATAAATCTTCACCTTGGTGCCGGCTGGTTGAGTAGAGAATTTTATTTTAATGATCGCCTTGGTAGCCTTCAAAACATTCTGCATCTTAGCCTCTGAAATTGGCATGGAGAGGGCAGAATATTTCGGAGCGTGAACGATACTATCTGTTCCGAGTGGCGCGGCAACAAAGGTATTCGTTGCAAACAACGAATCGGCTTGGTTGCCATATTGATCCAATAAAAACATCTGGATAGTACCACCAAGCGGGAAGCCATTTCCGACATTAAGCGTGAAAGTTCCCGACTTAATTTTACCTGACTGCTTCGTATTCCCTATGTTGAAAGCGGTGGTATCAATCAGCATTAATTGATAGCACATAAAGTTCATCGGAATCTCAAAATCTACATTCGCCTTCAAGCCGTTTCCATAATAAATAAAGTCATTAAAGTTGGAGGAATTACCGGCGGTATCAAGGAATAATCTCAATTTATAATCGAGTTGCGTTGGCATCACACTCAACATTAAAGGTGCGGTAGAATTACTTGAATCGAGGTGAAGACTACTGTATGCAATGTTTACAGGGTTCATCGAATTGCCTGTTTCGGTAGCTCTTGCGATGGCGAAAGGTGGAAGGTTCGTATTATTTTTTCCTTTCAAAAATCCTTTGCCCTTCGTTCTTGAATTCTCGGCTTCGATGGTATCAATAACTAATCTCGCATTCGCACCGATACCATTTTGAACCGAGAGATTCATGATGACATTCGCAAGACGAATTGAATCTCCAATGATGTTCTTAAATAAATCAACCGGCACCGAACCCGGACCTAATTCAAACATCTGTTGTCCCAAATATCCTTTGGCATAATACGGAACCAATCCCGTGAAAGAAGTCGTCAGTTTGATGCTATCATTCCGCGTAAGCGTCTGGATTTGTCCTGTCGAATCTATTGTGCCGATGATATTGAAATAGTAGGTATTTACGGTATCTTCATGCGGTCCTTTCAAGTCAATCGTGTAGCCATCGAGTTTATATTCTTTATGCACATGCGACGCAACATGATTCACGGAAGGCGGCATATTTTCAATCGCTTTAAAGATTACACCATTCAATCTCGCGCCGGGAATTACATACTGAAACCGCAACGTATCGGGCAAAGTATTATACGCATCTATCACCACATTTCCTGATTGTGCAATAATCTTTGTCAATTGTACACCTTTTAAATTCATCGGGATAACGGTTGTTTTCTTTATCAAATCCTGACCGGGAAACTTCGCCGTAGCTGAATCGGGAACAAGATTAATGACCGAAAGCGTTGTGATTAATTGATTCGTAGTATCAATATAAACCAAGTTACCATTCGACCCGGGACTCCAGATACCATCAATAGAAGCGGTCATTGCGCCATTAACTGTTTTACCTGCCAATGATCCAGTAAAAGAACGGGTGCTATGTGCCGGAATAGAATCAAAAGTGTGGTCAACAATTATGGCTTGATTGCTGGTATTCTTTAACAAAAAATGAACGCTATAAATCGCTATCGGAAACTGATTTTGAATCGAAATAACCATCTGTCCATCAATCAAAGTCATGCTTTGGAAAATAGTATCCACATTAATAGGATAGGTTGTCGTAATTTGCCCTTGCGGAATCGGAGGAATCACCTGATAAGTACTATCCAACCCCGCAAAAGTTCCCAAGCCGCCTTGTATCAACATTTGCCCCAAAGAAAGTTTATACACCACATTCTGATTTGCGATATTCAGCGAAGTCAAACCATAACTATTCGTCATCGTCGTATCCGGAATCTTAAATAATGAATCAATAGAAAAATCGTACAAGCCGCTGCGATAAACCAAGCTCACTTCGCCTGCACTATTCGTTTTCATCAACGTATCGTTGATCAGATTCTTCAGCGTCAGTGTCGAATTCACCAACGGCGCAAGGATATTCGTATCCCAGCGTTCCTCGTTCGGGTTCTTCTTGCAAGCCGTAATAAACAGGAATCCGATGGCGGCAAGGAGCAGGAAATAATTTTTAATTTTCGTCATACGATTTTTATTTGGAGGTGTAAAAATAGGAAAAATTTTGGTGATAAAACAAATCCCCATAAAATCTTGCCTATATATAAGGAGTGTTTTAAGCTGAAACCACCTATTTATTGATGAATCATTGGGTGGGAGTTTGGGAAAAATACTTGCTTTTATCGAATCGAACGTTCGATTCAGGCAAATACAACTGTATTGGAGGCAATCACTCGAATGATTCAGGCAAATACAACTGAATCGGAGGCAATCATTCGAGTGTTTCGGACAAAGTAACTGTATTGGCGGCAATCACTCGAGTGATTCGAGCAAATACAACTGTATTTGCCTCAATCATTCGACCGATTCGTGTTTTGAATGTTCCAAGGCTTAAAATCCTCCTTTTTTCAATGTGCCGATTGCAGAAAAGATATATTTTGTATTTTCGCCCCATTAATTATAAAATAAGACTCATGGAAATGAAAAAAATTGTACCCGTAATTTTGTTGATAGTATTAACGATGAATATGGCAGCACAAAAAGTGCTCACCGTCCAGCCTGTTCCCGCCGATGCCACCGTTGCTTTTATGCAAAATGGTAAGGAATTAAATTATGTAAAGGGAGCCGTTACCAAGGAATTAGAAAAAAATACGCCCTATACGTTCCGCATTCGGAAGGAAGGATATTTAAGTATTGATACCACCTATTTCCGGAAGAAAGATGCCGAACCAATTCTGAAAATTACCCTCGTAACACGGGTGGTAAAGGTATCTGTTTCGCCATTGGATGCCCATATTTTTGTGGATGGAATTGATAAAGGCTCTACTCCGCAAGACATTATTATCGCTAAAGGAAAAAGCGTTTTGGTGGAGGTCAAGAAACCCGGCTACGGTGTAAAATCAGCAACATATTATAACATCGAAGGCAAGCCCGAACCGGTTACCGAACAGGTGTTTAAGATGAATGACCGCATCGTTTATTTAAAGACTTCGCCTCCCGATGCCGATATTTTTATTGATAATAAAAAACAAGAAACCAAGGGCAGTGCCGAGGTTGCCATACCGAATAATTCTTGCGTAACGGTGAAGGTCGTCAAGGTTGGTTTTGCCAATGAAGAAAAGAAATATTGCAACATGGATGCCGAAGAAGTTCCGCCCAATAGTGATCTGATAAAAATGAAAGACCGCCTATCAGAAGTTACCGTAGATCCTGATGATGCCTCGATTTTTGTGGATGGAAAAGAGCTCGGGAAAAAGACTGCCAAAGTAAAAGTTTCGGAAGGGAAATGTGCAAGCGTTGTGGTTAAGAAAGCCGGTTATGTTTCGCAACGATATGAATGGTGCAACAAGCCAGATGGCGTACTTCCGGACACCAAATATTCTTTCAAAATGGATAAGGATGAAGCGTATGATCAATCCGAACAAAGCGACCAGGCAAACAAAGCCTTCACGCTCCAAATCAATGGCGACGCCAAGCAAGCATGGCAAATATTGGTGAGTATAATCTCCTCTAAGTTCGATGAAATACAAACCATAGATGCCTCCACCAATTATCTGCGAACAAGCTGGGTCGGGGCGATATACAACAAGAACACGCCATTTCCTTCGATGGTCAGAACCCGAATTGTTGTAACGAATGGCGGCTTCAATCCATTAAAGATTAATGTAAAAGTCCAGAGCGAAATGTCTAAAGTATCGGATGATTTCTCGAAACAAAATTGTGTTTCTCCCACCGCCAATCAAGATGAATGTTTCGAAGCATGGAACCGGGTATTGCGGAAGTACAGCGAGCTTTACGGGGAGATTTTGGATAGAATAAAGTAAATCAAAATAGGTATTATGAAACGAATAATCTTAGCAATTTTAATCGGGTTGAGTATTCAGGTATCTGCTCAACAAATGAAGTCGGAATTGAACATGAGCATGTTCGACAACCGCGAGTTCACGATGATCTTCGATGCCTACATCTATGGCAAGCCGAGCAATAATTTCAGGATATTGGATATTGTTCCGGGCAGCCATAGTATGCAAGTTTTCAAGGTGGAAAAATACCGGAATTATGAAGGAATTTGGAAAGAGAAATTTGAAATTATTTTCTCCGCAATGGTGGAGATTCCGGAGAATGCAAACATCACTGCGTTGATTGATGAGCGCAACAGATATGAAGTGGTTTCCACCGTTCCATTGTTTATGGTGCATCATCGCGAACGCCATAACTGGGATGAAATTCCGTTGCCGCCTTGCATGAGCGAAGAGCAATTCCGCGAGTTGAAACATTCCATTAATTCAAAGCCTTTTGACGATACCAAATTAGCCATAGCAAAGCAAGCCATCGAAGCCAATGGAACCTCTACCCATCAGATTATCGAGTTGATGGATTTACTTTCCTTTGAGTCTGGCAAATTGGATTTAGCGAAACATGCCTATCGTTACGCCATTGACAAAAATAATTACTACCTTGTCAATGATGCCTTCACTTATAGCAGCAGCATTGAGGAGTTGAATAGTTATATCAAGAACGAAAGGTAGGTTTCCTTCGTGAATAGTGAAAAATGGGGTTGGGATTGTAAATCTCGACCTACGAGGGTTACGCAGGATCTTTGGGAAGTTACGCAGGGTTGTGTTGCTATTTTTCTGGCGGTCTGAACGGGGATTTTAGGAAAATGGGGGTTGGGATGAAAGGGGTTTAATTATAATTTTATTCTATTATTGATTGATGGGGGTGGCTTACTGAAATCTCGTTGTGTAGTTTTATTCCGATGGTTTATTAAGGTTTTTTTGGAGGGATTTACTTGGAAATAATGACGAATTCGGTTCGGCGATTCTTTGCTCTTCCGTCTTCGAAATCATTGGAGACGAGGGGCATGGTGGAGCCTAATCCGCGGTGCGAAAGTCTGCTTCCTACGATGCCTTTTTCATTGATATATTGGCGGACGGTGAAGGCTCTGTCGGTTGATAATGCAAGGTTTTGGGCATCGCCACCGCGGTTGTCGGTGTGTCCTCGGACTTCTATTTTGAGGTCTGGATTTTCTTTGAGGTATTCAACAAATTCGTCTATCACGAGTTTGGAATTCTCGGTCAATTCGGCAGAATTGGTGGCATAATAAATATCGTTTAATTTGAATTGTGTGCCTACTTCGATTTTCTTGATGCTTAAATCCACGGTCTTAGGGTGGTCGAAAGTGGTATCTGTCTTGGCGATGAAGGTGGAGGTGAAGCCGAAATCTTTTTTCTTAACGGTCATAATATAATCGTTGTCGCGCCGAACGACTCCAGCATATTTACCGGTAATGGTATCTACTTTTACTTCGGTTACTTCATTGGTCTTGACATTTTTTAATTCTATTTTGGCACTTACTGCAGCATCGGTTCCTTCGTCTTTTAAATCTCCTTTCAGAAATAAAACTTTATCGGGCTGTGCACCTTCATAAAGCGGAAAATAGTAAATATCGTAGCCTCCTTTTCCTTTTAATTTGTTGGAGGCAAAGTATCCGGTTTTCCCATCAGTGCTGACGAAGAAGCCGAGATCGTCTTCTGAAGAATTGATAGGATAACCGATGTTTTTTGCGGGACCCCAGTTGCCTTTTTCATCCATTTTGCTGAAGAAAATATCGAAGCCGCCCATGCCTTGCCGTGTGTCGGAGGAGAAATATAATGTCTTGCCATCGGGATGAATGAAGGGCGACTTTTCATTGCCTCGGGTGTTGATATTAGGACCTAAAGGCACGGGCTTTCCCCATCTTCCGGAGGCATCTTTTACGGATTTATAAATGTCTAAACCGGTAGCCTCATTCCTTGCACTTGAGAAGTATAACGTGTTGCCATCAGGCGAGAGGGAAGGCTGTGAATCCCACTGGATACTGTCATTCACGTTGCTTCCGAGATTCTTTATCTCCGACCATTTACCATTTTCATAATCAGAATAATATAAATCACAGTTCATAATAGTCTGTATCACGCCGCTTATCTTATGTTTTTCTTGTTTGCAGATCGTAAGAATCATGTGTTTATTATCTATCGAAATGGTTGCAGCACCTTGGTTATCGAACGTATTGAAAGGACGCGGCATGGGCTCTCCTTTTGTGAATTCGCCATCCTTTTTTTTGCTCACCGTGAACTCTTCTATGGTAGTCGGTATCAAATCTCCCATCCTTTGTTTGATTGATTTCTGAATGAAATATAAATAATCGTTGTCGGGAGATAGGAGCGGCAAATATTCATCTTCATTGGTGCTGATATTAGGCATGGGATGTGGGTCGAAGGGTACGGGATTCTTCTTGGCAGTAGCAAAGAAGTCAGATGAATTAACAATACTTTCGGCATCAGTAAAAAGTTTGTCGAGGGCAGTATCTGGGGCGTTTTGCTTCTTCTCAAACTTCAAAAAACCTTTCAAATATTTGGTGGCTTCTTCAAAGCGATTGTTATCATAATTATATTTCCCTAAGTAATACCATGCACGGGCATCGAGATCAGGACATTCGGTAACGACTTTGGTATAATTCTCATTCATATCTTTCCATTTATGTTTTTCATAAGCTATATCGCCCAGAAAAAGATAACATAAAATATAATCGGCATCCTCTGCCAAAGCCTTATCTACTGTGGCTTTCAGAACAGGATACCCTACGCCGCTTCGGGCTTGATGTTTGGCATCTTCGAGAAGCTTCGCAGCCTTTTTATTTTCTGATTTTCCACATTTTGCATTGCTATCTTGAGCCGAAAGAGGGGCATACATCAACAAGGTAATTGTTAGTAATAATATACTGTATAATTTTTTTCTCATCTTATAAAAATCGTTGTTAGATGGATATTACTTTTCATTGAGCCTGCAAAGATGCAGATAAAAATATTAATAGAAAAGGGGGCTGGTATTTAATTTTATTTGGGCATGATATTTTGCCCTTGAATTTTAATTACTCAAAGCCAAAATGGGTTTCTAAATTGGGTCCTCACTATCGTGAATATCATAATCGCTATCGTGAACACCACGTTCACTATCATAAATACTACCTTCACTATCATAAATACTACCTTCACTATAGTAAAAACTACTTTCGCTATAGTAAAAACTACTTTCGTTATAGTAAAAACTACTTTCACTATAGTAAAAACTACTTTCGCTATCATAATAACTCGTCGTCATATATGAAAACGTGTAATTGTTACCATCGCTATCATAAAAGTAGTTTTCATGATAACAAAAGTGGTTATCGTTATCACGAAAGTAATAATTGTTATCACGATGACACGTTTTCATATATGATGACGGGTTATTATGATAGCGACGACTATTATCCTGTATGTAATGATTCCAAACACCATTAATAAAGCTATTATTCACTATGCAATCCTTATTATTCCATACTCTCCTCTCCTTATTTCTATTTCGCTGCTGCTTAGAGAGGAAATAATTATCGCAATCGCCATCCGCTTGGCAACTTTTATGATATCAATGATGACTATAATGGACTTTATTCCCCCAGTAATATTGAAAAATAAGGGCACTATGAAACCATTGGTTTCAAACATCCTTTTTCGGGAATTGCTTGATGTTGTTTATCAGGGATTTTACTTGGAATTCCCGCTCTGTAATAACTTGAGATTGTTTAATAACACCTCCGGGCGGTCGAAGTACATTTCGCAGTTGCCAAAACGCTTGTGGACAATGATTCTTTTCATGGAGGCGAAGGTAAAAATGTAGGGCTGCTCGTCATATACTATTGTCTGGAACCGACGCACCATAGGAATGTATTTTTCAGGGTCAATGGAATATTTTATTGAGTCTATCAAAGCATCCGTTTGGGGCGTTCCGAAGCCGCCATAGTTGCCGCCATTCTCTGACCATGCCTTGGTATGCCAAATTTGGGAATAATCTTCGGGAGCGTAGTTCAGTTGCCAGCTCGACATGATCATATCGAAGTTATGCTTCACCAAATTTTGGTGATATATGTTAGGCTCGACAGGGTTTGGGTTGCATTTTACGCCAGCTTTGTACATGGCATCGGCAATGAGTTGAATGGCGTTATTATATTCTACCGCGACATTCGGAAAGCTCATCTCGAAGCTGAATTGTACCTTCTTTCCATCAATAATTTTATCTCTGATGTTGTCGCCATCGGTATCTTTCCATCCCGCTTCATCCAATAATTTCTTAGCCTGTTCTACATCAAAAGGAAGTAGTTTAAGATCAGTATTATATTCCTTCTTCATGGGCGACACCGGACCGGCGATTCTTTTGTTTACATTGTAGTTTAATATTTTATTCATCTCGTCAACAGGCGTTAACAGAGCCATTGCGCGACGCACCCTCTTGTCGGTAAACAATTTCTGATGCTTTGCATCCGGCTTCATATTAATATCAATAAAAGCATAATTAAAGGTGCTCACGATTTGAGAATTGTAGTTCGCATTGAACGAAGAATCCTTCTGCAACTCCAACAAAACCTTCGTAGAAATACTGGTGGAGGCATCTATGTCCTGCGACTTGAATTCCAACAATAAGGAATTGGGGTCGCGGTTTATTTTCAGGATAATTTTATCAGCATACGCCGCCTCGAATATGTTTTTGCTACCTTTCGTCCAATGATTCTGTTTCTTCTCCAAAGTGATTGCCTGCCCTTCATCCCACTTAGTAATTTTATACATACCAAGCCCATTAAAATACTTAGGGTCGCGACCAAACTTAGCACTATTGAAATCATTAGCCCAATCGTTCAATTCCTTTTCCTTATCAGCCTTGAATTTTTCATCATCAAATTGTACAAATGAATACTTGGATAAAATATCTTTGCCATCCACGAAAGTCCGCTCCATCAAAGGAATATCAACCGTCATAGATTTGTTTTGATTGAAGATTTTTTTCATCACCATAGTGAACTTTCGGTTGTTGTTTTTATCCTTAATGATGTCTTTAATATTCATCAATGATTCCCTTGTATCAGGATTTTCCATCAACGGGCATTTATTGGCTTTGAAAGTGAAGATAATATCTTCGACAGATAGCTGCTTTCCGTCATCCCACTTAGGCTCGTCGCGCAACTCAAAGGTATAATTCAATTTATCAGAAGACACTTCGGGCATTGACTTCACCACACCGGGCATTACATCCAGATGCTGCAAATCTTCTTGCATAATGAAGCCCTGCGACCAAAGATTTATCTCTGTTCTCAATGCCGCAGTACCATTTGTAGGATGCAAACTATTAGGTTCAGAAGGAATCTGATAAATTATCACATTCTTTTTTGACCAAGATGGAAGAAACTCCTTGGCATCTGCCTTTCTGATAAACTTCATCGAATCCGAAACAGTTATGTTATCCGGAGAATCACCTTTGGTATTGTGCTTTCCATTGCAACTATACAAGCAAATACACAGTAAGACGAACGAGAGGAACAGAACATTCGAGTTCCTATTTCCAAATGACAGGAGAGATTTCATAAGCATATTATTAATTATTAAGAGCGACAAAAGTAAATTTTTCCTGACAAATGTTTCAAGGTTTTTGAGAAATAAGTGGATTTATTTGCACATAAATTTTTTATTACATTTTATTTTACTAATTTTGCGCCCCTCAAAAGAGGAGAGGTGCCTGAGAGGCCGAAAGGAACAGTTTGCTAAACTGTCGTACTGGTAACGGTACCGAGGGTTCGAATCCCTCCCTCTCCGCAAGGCAAAGTGGAGGTTGAAATGTTGAAAGTTCTTTAAAAGTTAAATAGAAAATAATAAAATCGGGGTGTAGCGTAGCCCGGCTCATCGCGCCTGGTTTGGGACCAGGAGGTCGCAGGTTCGAATCCTGCCACCCCGACTGATTGAATTATGAATGTTGAATTATAAATTATGAATGAAGTAAAGTTTTCACCAGCAATTTATAATTTAGCGTTCATAATTTCTTATTTAAAGAGGTCCCATAGCTCAACCGGATAGAGCATCAGTTTTCTAAACTGACGGTTACAAGTTCGAGTCTTGTTGGGATCACGAATTACAAGGGGAGCAGCATCGCTCTCCTTTTTTTATTTTATTAGATGCTAAAGGTAGGAAAGATATATGAGGCACGTTTCCCTTTTGCAAAGCGATTTATAAATTTGCAGGATGAAATCATTCAAGTGCATTCTTCTTTTATTAATTCTCTTGCAGTCCTGTATGAATGACCCTAAGCAAGATTCTAAAGAGTATTTAATAACCTCAACTTCAATTGGCAAAGCAAAACTTGGTCAGTCAATTGAAGAGTTTAAAAACAATTATAAGGATTGTTAATTCACCCAAGAACCAGTTTTTCTTTATGGTGTTGATGGCGAAGGAAAGGGTATTAAAGTTTCAAAAAATCATGAAGACTTACTTTATGTTTGGACTTTGGAAGGAAGTAATAAAATAAAATGCATTAATGCTTTGTCCAATAAATTCAATACAAAGGAAGGATATAAAACAACCATGACTGCGGGAGAACTTAATCGCCATTTTCCAAGTATGACGGTTAGTGAGAGTATTGACTATCCAGAAGAAGAGTTTTTTGTAGATAAAGATATTATGTATGTATTCATTTCATCGGACACTACTAAGGTTGGAATTTATAATGATATAGAAAGCCCTTCAAAAGTCATTGATACAACAAAAAAGGTAAGGAGAATTGAAATCATTAGAGACAATTGATTAGTCAGAATCCTTCCCCTCCAAAACCACCACTATAATATAAGGAGTATCAACAAGCCAAAAATACCTTTTCACCCTCCTCCAAAATTCCCAAACTCCTCTCAAAAACTATTTTATCCAACATGGGCATGCCCCAGCAAGTTAAAATAACTATTTTATGATACATGGGCACGCCCCAAGGCTTCCCAACAATTATTTTATCCTACTTGGGCATGCCCCAGTCTTTTCCAATACTTATTTTATCCTACTTGGGCACGCCCCAGAAGCTCCCAATTTGTATTTTACCCTACTTGGGCACGCCCAAATGCCAGCCAATACTTATTTTACCCTGATGGGGCATGCCCAAGTGCCAGCCAACAGAAATTCTACCTCGTTGGGGCATGCCCAAGTATGATATTATTTGTGTGGAAGGTCATTTTTGAATCCCAATGCCGAATATTAAAGTAGTTTTGCGCAACTTAATTAATTACGATGCCAAGAAATCACCATATAAGACAAGGAAATCCGATGCAGGATCTATACCGATTCTATTGGAGCAATATCATCTCGCGCCTACGATTGCTGAACCATGCGAGGGCACACAGGGCGTTTGTGAATAACAAAAATACTACAGGAATTTATACCGAATATCTCGTGCTGCTGGATGCCGCAATCTTAGCTTTTGCCACTGCGATTGAAGGAAAAGTGACCGATCTTTCTTTGCAATATGGTGATACTATTTTGACCGATAAAGACATCGTAGATTTCTCCGATAAGGTTCACGAAGTCTATCATTTAATCCTGTATGTCTCCCGTAATTCGCCTGATATTGTACCTGAATTCTTTCCTAATGATTTATCAGAATATAATAACATCGCCAAGGAAAATGCCTTGGTATTAATGACTTTTTTCAGCAATGCGATGGACCGTCATTCAGCAAGTTTCGATGATGAAATCGTCTTGTGGTTTGCCAATCAGGTTATAAAATTTAATCTGCATCGCGAAGAGCAGCAAGAAACTTTTGGTAATGTTGATGACGATATTAATGTGATTATTAATGGCAAAACTTCCTTGATTGGAGCCTTGGTTGCCGGTCATGGAATCGTTGCTTATAATAACCGGCTTAGCGAAATCGAGGCTGTGGCATTTTTTAATTATCCATTATTGTATCGCCTTCGCGAGATAGCACATCTTAAAGTTGATGGCGAAACTTTGAAGAATTCTTGCAGCCTTGGTAAACAGATTTTACTGGATAAATTTAACAGGATTGGCTTGTGGAATAAAGGGACGGTAGCCCGGGTAGGAGTTTTTGCAACCGCTACTCTGGAGGGCGTTCCAGGACCATTGACGAAAATTAAATGGGTGGATCCCGGCAAGCATGGCAACACAACTCCGCAAGATATTGATGCCATAGATAATCATTTTATCAAATTAATAATAGATAATTTAACCGATGGAAGTCCCTGGGAATTGGATTTTCATGATGCGTAATATGGTTTGAGCTTGCGCGCCAACTTTAAACTTTAAACCTCAAACCCTTATGCCTTCATTTTTTTTTCACTTTTCATTTAATAAATTTGCACCCCGAAAAACAATAAATAGTTATGACAGATATTCAAGAATTAAACGAACGAATCCAACGCGAAAGTTCATTCGTGGATCTCCTCCAGATGGAGATGAGCAAAGTTATTATCGGTCAGAAATACATGACCGAAAGATTAATTATCGGACTCCTTTCTAATGGTCACATTCTCCTCGAAGGTATTCCCGGCTTGGCGAAAACACTGGCTATTAAGAGTCTTTCATCGGCTATTCATGCGAAGTTTAGCCGCATTCAGTTTACTCCCGATTTGCTTCCCGCAGATTTGGTTGGAACGATGATTTATAATCAAAGAAAAGAGGAATTTACTGTGCGTAAAGGACCTTTGTTTTCTAATCTGATTTTGGCAGATGAAATCAATCGTGCTCCGGCAAAAGTGCAAAGTGCGTTGCTTGAGGCAATGCAGGAACGTCAGGTAACCATTGGCGATGAAACGTTTTCTTTGCCAGAACCTTTCTTGGTTCTCGCAACACAGAATCCGATTGAACAGGAAGGTACTTATCCTCTGCCTGAAGCGCAGGTTGATAGGTTCATGCTAAAGGTTGTAATTGGCTATCCAAATCAAGAAGACGAACGAATGATTATGCGTCAGAATATCGCGAATACTTATCCAACCATTAATCCTGTGGTGCGACCCGAAGCAATCCTCAAAGCTCGTGGAGTGGTTCGCGAAGTTTATATGGATGAGAAGATCGAAAAGTATATTATTGATATTGTCTTCGCGACACGTTTTCCGAAGGAATATAAACTGAATAAATTAACACAATTGATTAGCTTCGGTGGCTCTCCACGTGCTACGATAAACCTTGCATTGGCGGCGAAAGCGTATGCATTTGTGAAACGAAGAGGCTATGTTATTCCGGAAGATGTTCGTGCGATTTGTCATGATGTATTGCGTCATCGTATCGGCTTGACTTATGAAGCCGAAGCCGAGAATATCACTTCAGAAGAAATCATTAATGAGATATTAAACGCTATCGAAGTTCCTTAATCGAGGACACGATAGTTTATCTTTTCATAAAATTAAATAACCGAAATGGAAACGACTGAACTCTTAAAGAAAGTCAGAGCCATTGAAATAAAGACGCGCGGACTTTCCAAGCAGATCTTCTCTGGTGAATATCATTCTGCTTTCAAAGGTCGCGGGATGGCATTCAGCGAGGTGCGTGAATATATTCCTGGCGATGATATTCGTGCTATAGACTGGAATGTTACGGCGCGATTCAATCATCCATACATCAAAGTTTTTGAAGAAGAACGCGAGTTGACTTTTATGTTATTAGTTGATGTCAGTGCTTCGGGAGAGTTTGGTACGCTCAAACAATTTAAGAAAGATCAAGTAACGGAGATGTGCGCTGTGCTTGCCTTTTCGGCGATTCAGAATAATGATAAGGTAGGGATTATCTTCTTCTCCGATCAGATAGAGAAGTTTATTCCACCCAAGAAAGGGAAGTCACATATACTACGCATCATCAGAGAGTTAATCGAGTTTCAGCCCGTGCATAAAAAGACAAATATTGCGATGGTTTTGCGGTATTTCTCTAATGTAATTAAGAAAAGGTGTACGGCGTTTATCTTATCCGATTTTATTGATGAGAACTTCCATGATGCGCTAAAAATATCGAACAAGAAACACGATATAGTCGCACTCCAAATCTATGATAAGCGAGAAGCTGAATTGCCCAAGATAGGCTTGATTCACTTCCAGGATGCAGAGACAGGAAAGATGATTATGATTGATACATCCGACAGGAAGACTCGTGAGAATTACGAGCAATGGTGGGAAAAGAAACAAGAATACATTGATGATACCTTCACAAAGTGCGGTGTTGATTCCACAATGATTCGGGCAGATGAAAACTATGTGCCGGCATTGATGAAACTGTTTAAGAAACGAGGTAGCAAGAGATAAATACAAGTAATGAATAAACTTATAGACATAAAATTATTGAAGAAGGCTCTTACCATATCCTCAATATTCCTATTCATTTATGTCAACAATGTTGTTTCTCAAAACATCCAAGCCACTGCAAAACTCGATGCCACAACAATCAAAATAGGTGATCAAGTTAAGCTTCACTTAACTGTCCAACGTCCATCAAATATCGTCTTCTCCTGGGCAACACCACCAGATTCACTCAATGGAATCGAGATTGTTGAATCATCCAAAGTAGATACAATTGGAAATAAAGATAGTGTTGTTATGACAGAAGTTCAAACGCTAACTATTACTTCGTTTGATACAGGATATTACCCCATTCCTCCTTTCGTTTTCCATTATAAAAAAGATAAAGACACTAATGATTATACAATCGAAACTCAAACACTTTTATTAACCGTAAACGGTATTCAAATTGATTTAGCAAAGGATATTAAAGGAATTAAACCTCCTCTTGATGCACCTTTTACATTCACTGAATTTTGGCAATCTAATAAGAACTATGTATTCGGTGGATTAGGATTAATAATACTTATAGCAGGAATACTTATTTATTTCCTAAGACGCAAGAAAGTCGTTCCAATATTCGTAGAGAAAATTGTAAAACGCCCTGCACATGAGATAGCATTAGAATCCCTGCAAGCAGTGGAAAAGGAGAAGCTCTGGCAAAACGGTTTCGTCAAACAATATTACAGTTCCCTCTCCGATATCATCAGAACATATATCGAGAATCGCTACAATGTAATAGCAATGGAATTGACAACAGATGAAATCCTCTTCCACTTCAACCGCGGACAAATAAATACAGAAGCAAAAGACAAATTAACCCATCTCCTTAAGCTCGCCGATCTCGTGAAATTTGCCAAAGTCCAGCCATTGCCAAACGAACACGACCTGTGCCTCACCGATGCCTACTCATTCGTTGAAATCACAAGATCAAACGAAGAAGATATTAAACCAATCGAAGAACCGACACCAGAAAACTAATGCAAGACATCACATTCGCACATAAAGGCTTCTTCTTCCTCTTCATTCTCATCCCGATTTTCATCGCATGGTATATCCTTCGCCAGAGAAAAATCCAGAACAATATCGTCATCTCATCCTTCGTCGGATTTCGAGGTATTAAACCATCCTTTCGCCAGTATTTACGCCACGTTCCGTTCATCTTCCGAATCCTTGCATTCAGTGCCATCATCATAGTTTTAGTACGACCGCAATCATCCGCCACCGGACAAAACGTCACCACCGAAGGCATAGATATTATGTTAGCCCTCGACATCTCCGGTTCCATGCGTTCTGAAGATTTCACGCCAAATAGAATCGGCGCCGCCAAAAAAGTCGCAACAGAATTCATAGATGGTCGCCCAAACGACCGCATCGGCTTAGTCATCTTCTCTGCCGAAGGATTCTCCATGTGCCCAATGACCACTGACCACGCGGTTCTCAAGAATCTCTTCGCAAAAGTTGAACCCGGCATGCTCGACGACGGAACAGCCATCGGCGAAGGACTCGCAACCGCCGTCAGCCGCATCAAAGACTCCAAAACAAAATCAAAAGTCATCATCTTAATGACTGATGGCGTGAATAATATGGGCAAAATATCTCCTGCTGATGCTGGCGTAATAGCTAATACTTTTGGCATACGTGTTTATACTATTGGTATAGGAACAAACGGCACTGCGCCTTATCCTTTCAAAACTCCTTTTGGTATTCAATATCAGCAAATGGAAGTGCAAATTGACGAAGCCCTATTAAAAGAAATCGCCACCGAAACAGGCGGCAAATATTTCCGCGCCACCGACAACACAAAGCTCACAGCCATCTACAAAGAGATCGATAAATTAGAAAAAACAAAAGTCGAACTCACCGAATTCCGCAGCTACTCCGAATGCTTTTTACCTTATGCATTATTCGCAGCCCTGTTATTACTTTCCGAAATCGTGTTACGATATACCTTACTAAGAAGCCTCCCATAATGAACATCAATATTCCAACATATAATACTAATATAATGATGATTATGGGGCGTCCCCAGCAGCCTCCCACCCAAAAAAGTCCAACGCTGCTGGGGTCGGGCTGTCCGGGGGTTCCGTCCCTGCCTCTGCCACCGCACAATGCCATCGCACAGGCAGTGACCAAGCCCCTCCCATCCCTCGCCCACTCACCGCGATTGCGCCCATCAATCATTGGATTCGCATCTGACATTTTTGTAGATTCGACAACCATCCTATTTTCCCAACCCAACATTAAAATTCAGCAAACACAAAAATATCACGATGCTCCAAATCAATATCACTACAGTAAAAGTCAATATCACTACAGTAAACATCAATATCACTACAGTAAAAATCTACTCCACTACCCTATAACTATCTATATTTCAATACAATTTTCCTGCTTCCCATATAAAACTCAATTTTTTTCATGATCCGTTTCGCCCACATACTATATTTATATGGATTAATCGCCATCCCGATTATCATACTCCTTTTCCTTTTGATGAAATTCTGGAAAAAACGAGCATTACGAACTTTTGGCGATACATTAATCCTGAATAAACTCTTCCCCGATGTTTCCAACACAAAAATTGCATGGAAGATGATCATTTTTTCATTGGCTTATGCAATGGTAGTTATCGGTATCGCTGACCCGCAGGTGGGCACAAAATTAGAGGAAGTGAAACGCAGTGGAATTGACATTATCATTGCCATTGATGTATCGAATAGTATGAAGTGCGAGGACATAAAACCCTCACGCATTGAGCGCGCAAAACAATCGGTTTCGCGATTGATTGATAAGTTGCAAAATGATAGAATCGGTCTGATAGTATTTGCCGGAAAAGCATATGTTCAATTACCATTGACAACAGATTTTGCAGCAGCCAAATTGCTTTTATCAACTGTAGATTGCGACTTGATTCCAACGCAGGGAACAGCCATCGGAAACGCAATAGAATTAGCCCAAAAATCGCTTGTAGAGAAAGAAAAGAAATACAAATGTTTGATATTAATCACCGATGGAGAGAATCATGAAGACGATGCTATCACTGCAGCTAAAGCCGCTACAGAAGAGGGAATCGTTATTCACACAGTAGGTATGGGAACGGTTGAAGGCGGACCGATTCCGGTGTATCAGGGAGGAGTCAGAACTGGTTTCAGAAAGGATAATGAAGGGCACGTTGTAGGTACGAAATTAGATGCTTCGATGATGCAACAATTAGCTGCAGCAGGCAACGGAACATTCGTTCGCGCTTCCAATTCCGATGATGCATTATCTACCATCATGAAAGAAATAAACCGTATGGAAAAAAAGAAATATGGAGAGAAGGAATATTCGCAATATGAGGACCGATTCCAGCTGTTTTTTAGCGCGGCTTTTATTCTTTTGCTGATAGAATTTCTGATGTCCGAACGACGCAATAAATGGGTAGCTAAGATTAATCTTTTTGGAGAGAATAAATAAATGAGATATCTTATAATAATATTATTTTTGGTAGCTGTGATTTCTGTTCATGGGCAGACGGATCGCGCTTCTATCAGAGAGGGAAACAAGTTTTATGATTTAGGACGCAAGGATACGAATCAATATAATCTTGCGAAGAAAAATTACCAGAAATCATTGGATAAAAACCCTAATTCTGTAGAAGGAAATTTCAATCTTGGAGATGTTTATTATCAACAGAAGAAGTATGATTCTGCAGCCAGCCATTTTAATGCCGCTGCCGGTATGACTACTGATAAATCCTTGATATCAAAGGCTTATCACAACATTGGGAATGCTTTATTGCAAGATAAAAAGTATGATGAGAGTATAGAAGCTTTTAAGAATTCCCTGAAGAATAACCCGAAGGATGATGAGACGAAATATAACTTGGCGTATGCTCAATCCATGCTTCAAAAACAACAGCAACAACAGCAACAAAAAGACGATAAAGATAAGAAGGGCGACAAAAAAGACGATAAGAAACAACAACCGAAAGAAGGAGATAAAAAAGACGATAAAAAGGATCAGCAGAAGCAAGAACAAAAGCAAGGTGAGAAGAAAGATGATGAAAAAAAAGATGCACAAGCCGGGAAAAAAGAACAGAAAAAGATGAGTAAGGAAGATGCAGAACGGATGTTGCAGGCATTGAATAATCAGGAAAAGGATTTGCAGAAGAAGTTAGGAAAGAAAGTGCCGGCAAGTGGTGTTATTATTGATAAAGACTGGTAGATGAAAAGGATTGCAGGTATATTATTTATTTTGTTGATTGCCTTTGTTGGCAATGCAGTATCCCAACCAAGTATTAAGGCTACGACGGATCACATAAAAGTTGGATTAGGGGAACAATTTCAGGCGAGCTATGAAATAATTGGAAACGGGAATATCACGCAGCCGGCATTTAATGATTTTAATTCATTCGGGTATCAGCAATCTGATCAAGGTACCGGAGTTACTGTGTTTTCATTTATATTAACCCCGAAGAAAGTGGGTAAGTTCACTGTAGGACCTGCTACACTTACATCTGGTGGCAAGTCTTATCAGTCAGGAAACATTAGTGTTGAAGTTACAAGAACCGCTTCACAAAACCAAGGGAATAATAAGGGTGGGCAAGGCGGGCAAGCGAGGGGAAAAGCGAAGGATAATTTGGGAGAAGATAATATATACGTGAGGCTTTCGGTTGATAAAACCTCGGTTTATCTGGGAGAGGCGGTTGTGGCGACTTATAAGGTTTATTCAAAGTACAGTGTGATGGAAAACCTTTGTGACAAGACTCCATCTAACAATGGTTTTTATTCATTGGATATTGATGCGCCTCGTCAAACTCAATATACAAGGGAGAATATTAATGGCGCTACTTACTTGGTTGGAACATTTAAGAAGGTTGTTTTATATCCGCAGCAGGTAGGAACTCTTGAACTGGATCCTTTGAATGTAACTATAATAGTAGGCAATATGTTTTCGCAGGCAAAGGCTGAAAGAGCGAGCAATTCGGTTAAGATAACTGTGAAAGAATTACCTCCTGACGCGCCTGCGAGCTTTAAAGGGGCGGTTGGTAGATATAAAATGGATGCCTTCCTTGATAAACCGGAAACAAAGGCGAATGATCCTGTAAGCCTCAAGGTAAAGCTTGCGGGAAATGGTAATTTAAAGCTCGTTGATCCGCTTCCTTTGGAGTTTCCGCAGGATATTGAGGCGTATGATCCCAAGATTGCGGACAATACCTCCGTTACCGAGGGAGGAGTGAGCGGAAACAAGACGTTTGAGTACCTTCTTATCCCGAGACATTCCGGGGATTACAAGATACCGCCCGTTGAGTTCAGCTATTTTGATTTAGATAAGAAGAAATACGTTACTTTGTCCTCGCCGGAGTTCAATTTGAAGGTGGCAAAAGGCAGCGGACCGGAGAGTATTACTATTAATGGCGTGAACAAAGAGGATGTTCAGTTGTTGGGCAAGGATATTCGGTATATAAAGACCAATAACGCCCTGAATCTCCATAAAAAGGGAGACGAATTCTACGGCTCAGCAGGGTTTTATTCCCTGTTTGTGTCGCCAATGTTTCTGTTTATCGGGTTCTTGGTTTATTATCGGAAGAACAAGGAGCTACAGCGGGATACAATCCTCTTAAAGAGCAAGAAAGCAACCAAACTTGCGCGGAAAAGGCTCTCCACTGCGCAGGTTTTATTAACAAAGAACAGCAGAGAACTATTTTATGAGGAGGTATCGAAAGCAATATGGGGATATATGGGCGATAAGCTAAGCATCCCCTTATCAAACCTGTCGAAAGACACCATTTCCGAGGTGCTTTTATCCCGAGGTGTGAGCGAAATACTATTATCACAGTTCGTAAACATCATTAATCAGTGCGAGTTCGCGCGTTTTGCGCCAACAAATTCCGAAGGACACATGCAAGAGGTATATAATGCAGCGATAAATTCAATTTCTAAGATGGAAGAGGAGCTAAAGTCATGAGAAAATACATTTTAATACTCGTTTTCCTTTCCTTCTCCGCGGTGATTTCCCTGGCAGCGACGGACTTTGAGTCCGCGAACCTGAATTATCAGAAGGGAGACTACAAGACTGCCATAGAAGCCTACAATCGCATCCTGAAATCCGGCAATGAAGCTCCAGAAGTCTTCTACAATCTCGGAAATTGCTTCTATAAAACCAACAATACCCCGGCTTCTATTTTAAATTACGAGAAAGCCCTCAAATTAGCCCCGCGAGATGAAGATATTCTCTTCAATTTGAAGCTCGCGAACCTGAAAGTTATTGACAAAATGCAGGCTGTTGACCAAATTTTCTTCAAACGTTGGTTAGAATCCATCTCAAATTTCTTCTCCCTCAACGCTGCCGCCGCATTCACCCTGATTTTTATGTGGGCAGCCCTGATTATCCTCGCCTTTTTCGTGATTTCTTGGAGCACAATCCTGAAGAAAGCGTTCTTCTATTTGGGAGTTCTTTTATTCCTCTCGTCCATTGCGTTTTTTATGATAGCCAATTCCCGAAATACCTTGATAAATGCCTCCACAGCGGGCATTATCTTCGCGCCAGCCGTCTATGTTAAGAGCGAACCCAAGGAAAAAAGCACAGACCTCTTTATTCTTCACGAAGGAACCAAGGTGATGATCTTAGACACCGTAGGAAGTTGGAAAAAAATCAGGCTAATGAACAATAATGAAGGGTGGATTCGCGCAGAATCCCTCGAAGTTATCTGATTCCCTTAGATTAATGTGAAAGAATACATGGGGCTATCCGGACCAATCGCCTCATTTCCGTCATACCACACGAAGCATATAAAAATCTGCTTGCCTAAATCCGCGGCAGCGAAGGTTTTTGAGAAAATCATCGCGCCTGTTGGCATCCCCATCGTCATCGTTTCGTGAGAAGTCGGCTTCATTCCGCCAATCTGGAAGAAGGGAATGAAACCCCTCACGCCATACGGCTTACCTTTCTTGCGAGTCTTGGAATTCAACAAGCCAAGCGATATTTTCTTACTGGTATTTTGGTTCGCTTTGCTGACAACTGGCGTAGAATTGTTCATTTCATCGCGATTATCCGTGCCTTGCGACTTAATTTTCCAGCCTATTTGCGTAACCAACGCGGTTGTCAGCCCAACCATCCCCTGAACGATCAAAACCCACAAGGAAAGTGTCTTCGCAATCTTGTCTCTGTTGTCATTTTCCATAACATTTAGCGTTTTCAGCGTCGATTTTACCGCCGCTTTCTCCTTTGCTATCGCATCCCCCTCGTCGCAAAGCGTAACCATGTCGGATGTTGGCGGAACCATCGCGGGATAGTCGCCAGAATGCGTCGCTGCCAGCGCAGCAGTCTTCCTTCCGAAGGCACGAACCTGGGCATTTGTCTTATCTTTCAAGAAAAGTACGATGATAATCTGGCGGATTATTCTTTTCATAATGGCTTATTATTTAATGTTTATAAGAGTTCAATTATTATCTAAGGAAATCCAAATCGGATTCGGCAAATATAACAAAATTTCCGTACATCCTAAACAAATCTCCAAAACAAGTATTTTATTCACCGTGAATGTTGGTTTATTCACCGTGAATGTTATAAAAATTCTCATAGTTATTCAGCAACCTGACAGGTAGGCTCCTTCAGCCTTCCTGTAAGGTTGCGAAGTATCGGGGAATGTTATTTTATTCCTTGTGGATGTTATGATATTAATAAAGGATGTTATAAAATTTGCAGGGGAGATTATCTTATTAATAAAGGATGTTATACGATTCAGGAGGGAGGTTTTCGCATTATATTTGATAAAAAACGCACTCCCCGTAGGGAAATCTTCCTTCCCGATAACGAATTTATTTTTCCTTGTGATGAAAAACAAATTCCCCAAAGAGAAAACCTTTTTCATCACATAGAAAACCTTTTTCACTGTGGATAAAATCTTTTTCCTCACGGGGAAAACTGATTTCCCCGAGGAGAACTGATTGATCTCCATAGGGAAATAAAAAATCACCTTGGGGAGCATGTTTTTCTTCAATGATATTATGATAACATCCACGATTAATAAAATAACATCCCTCCTGAACGGATTAGTTACCGTCCGGTTTATACTATTTGCCTCTATCATAATTAGACCTCTTTTGGAGGTTCATAAGTCCCGTAGGGACAATCTTTTGGTAGCTAAGAAACGCAGGATATTACCTAAGTCCTGTAGGGACGACCCTTTGGTTAATTTCCAATAATACCTACCAAAAGGTCGTCCCTCCGGGACTTATGGGCTTTTTTCATTAACATTTACTACCATAAGCCTGTCCCTACGGGACTTTCCCACAACGAATAAAAGAATTCCCATAGGGAATTTTATAACATTCATGGTGAATTTTATAATATTCAAAAAGAATAAAATAACATCTCTCCTGAACGGAATAGTAGCCGTCAGGAATCGTTGAACTTTAAAAAGGAATCGGTTTTATCGGCTGTAATTCGGAGCCTCCTTCGTGATGAATATATCATGAGGGTGGCTTTCTTTGATACCTGCCGCGGTAACTCGGATGAACTTCGCGTCTTGTAATTTCTTTATCGTGGCAGTTCCGCAATAACCCATGCCTGCTCGAAGACCCCCGATGAGTTGGTACATCACTTCCGACAAAGATCCTTTAAAAGGCACGCGTCCTACGATGCCTTCCGGAACGAATTTCTTAATGTCGTCCTCCATATCCTGAAAATACCTGTCTCTTGAGCCTTGTTCCATGGCTTCTATCGAACCCATGCCGCGGTATGATTTGAATTTCCTGCCTTCGTAGATAATTGTCTCGCCTGGCGACTCTTCAACGCCGGCAAATAAGGAGCCTGCCATGATGCAATGCGCACCTGCCGCGATGGCTTTGGCAATGTCGCCAGTGAATCGGATACCACCGTCGGCAATGACGGGAACACCGCTGCCTTTTATGGCTTGAGCCACTTCATATATCGCAGTGAGCTGGGGAACTCCGACACCTGCGATGATTCTTGTGGTACATATCGAGCCTGGTCCGATGCCTACCTTGACTCCGTCGGCACCTGCCTTGACTAATGCGATGGCGGCTTCGCCAGTGGCGATGTTTCCTGCGATGATTTGGAGCTTCGGGAAGGCTTTTTTGACTTTCTTCAAACAATCTATCACGCCCTTCGAGTGTCCGTGGGCAGTGTCTATGGTAATTACGTCAACACCCGCATCTACCAAGGCTTTCACGCGAATCAATACGTCAGATGTTACGCCAACTGCGGCACCTACCCGCAATCTTCCGAACTCATCCTTGCAAGAATTGGGATGAGACCTGAATTTGATGATATCTTTGTAAGTTATTAAGCCGATGAGCTTGCCTTTTTTGTCAATAACTGGGAGTTTTTCGATTTTATACTCCTGTAATATCTCCTCTGCCTGCTTTAAATTCTTAGCACCGGTGGTTGTTATCAGGTTTTCCTTGGTCATTACCTCTGCCACCGGGCGATTCATGTTCTTCTCGAAGCGCATATCACGATTTGTCAGGATACCTACCAGAATATGGTTCTTATCTACGATAGGGATGCCGCCTATTTTGTTATTCTTCATCAAATCGAAAGCCTCTTTCAGCAATGCATCCTGAAGAAGCGTAACCGGATCGGTAATCATGCCGCTTTCCGAACGCTTTACCTTGCGAACTTCATCGGCTTGCCCCTGAATGGAAATATTCTTGTGTAAGATTCCGATACCGCCCTCTTGCGCCATAGCAATAGCAAGCGTGGAATTGGTAACGGTGTCCATTGCCGCGGAAACAATGGGAACATTCAGCTTAATCTTCTTGGTGAGTTGCGTAGATACATCTACATCTCGGGGCAACACTTCGGAATATGCGGGAAGCAATAGAACATCGTCGTAAGTAAGCCCTTCTCCGAAATACTTGTTCGTATCATTTATCATATTTATAGGAATTTGTTTTGTAATATAAGCCTGCAAAACTAACTATTTATTCGGTATTATTCTATTCTGATAGAACTATTAGCGATTATACATCCGTTTCCATTCTACTTCTACTTCACTATAATGAAACGTGGTGGGGCGTGGAAACATTTCATCTAACTGAAAGCCGGTTCGGAAGTTCTGTACGGCATATTCTACATGCGGACGGGGATCTACTCCGGTGCCGTAACAGAACTCCAGAAAGTGTACCGACCCTTCAAACAACCTATTAAATATTATGTTGATGTTTGGACTCTCAAATCCGTAGTAAGTAAGTCCTTCGGCGGGCTTCTGAATAACCTCGAGAGACCCGTCCAGTATCATATCGGCAAACAGACTATGACCGCCCGACCCCGGGTCGCGAATGAAGAAGTATATCATAGGTATCTCGCCAAGATGGGCAAACCACGCTAATATTTTCGGACTTAGAAAGATGTTCTCGCGACTTCCCATCGGCTCGCTAAGGGGGATGTCGCTGAACTTAAGCTGAATGCCGTAAATAATATTCCGAAGTGCCTCTGTTTTATGTTGTGCGACGCGGATTATATCCATTATGGCGTTCGTATCATTCCTTTCGATGGCTGCCCAGGACATATCGAGGTAGATGCCGTTGCCTCTTACACCGGCTTCGTCTAACATGGTGGCGTATTTGGTCATTTGTTCGCTGTTGGCGGGAAGTTCGTAGTTTTTTACGCGAATTATTTTGGGATCATTAATAATTTCTGACCGCTCGATAGCATCTTGATGCAGCTTCTGGAGGCGTTCGGAGAACTCGCCGATATACTGCGCGAAGGGATTGAATGTTCCTACTACGTATTCCTTAAATTCGATCGAGTTATTAAACCAATTTTCGTGAATATTGCTGGTACATGCTACGAAATCTGACAGATCGTCGCAAAACCTTAGAAAATTCAGTTCTTCAAAATGAAGTTGAGCTTCGTCGGAGGTGTATTCTGTACGAAAATCCATGTAAAGTTGGTACTCGTCCTGAAACGCTTCGTTGATGCCCAGTTGCAGCGTATTCATCTCCTGTCCTATCTCGTTATTCTTATTTATTAAGGCGTAATAATCTTGCATCATTTTTCCGAAAACCTCTCCCGAAGGCATATAAATGCTGTTTAATTCGATATTAAAATTATTCCCATCTTTCGTTACTTTGCCTGTCCGAACTGCTTTTTCTATCAGCTTGTCGGCTTTAATAACCCAGGCTGACCATTCCTCCTGATGTGCCTTCATATCCTCCATTTTCTCGGTATAAAGGTCTATATTTTTAGAAATATCCCATACTAAGTCGTGCAAATTTTCGTATCTTTTAATCAATTTATCCTCGAAGGCATTCACTTTGCCTACTCCTTCGTACATTAAATATATTGTCCGAAGTTCTTTATCCTTTTTTATGGTTGTCATACTATTTTATTTGGCGGCAAAGATACTTTTATTCAGCGACGAAAGTGGCGGCTGGCGAGGGCTTGGTTTTCTTGGGAGATTCCGCAACATCGCGATGGATAAACTATGTAAACTTCTTCATTAACTATGTAAACTTCTTCATTAACTATGTAAACTTCTTCATCAACTCTGTAAACTTCTGTTTGAACTCTGTAAACTTCTGTTCGAACTCTGTAAACTTCGGTTCGAACTCTGTACATTTTGCCATAAAACACGTGTTTCGTGGCAAAATGTACAGAGTTCGTGGCTGGGATTACAGGATATTAATCCTCGTTTACAGAGTTTTTTAATGAAAATACATAGTTCTAAAAGTGCGATACAGAGGAGGGGTAAAAAATGACATAAAAAAAAGCCGCGAAATCCTAAAATCAAATGAATTGATTTCTGAAATTCGCGGCTTCTGATGACCTTGTTCTTATGCCTTCTTTGCTTTTCTATTAACAGTTGCCGATACTTCGGCAGGAGCCGTATCGGATGGATTTTGAATCGTGCATGTTCCATATCCATACGTTACTAACATCGTCCCATTCGCAAGCAGTATCACGAAAGCCCCTGTCCGTCTCTTGCCCTTCCGAACCCACAAATCGTGACCCGTACGATTATGCAATAAGGTCAGTTTAGCAAGCCGTTCAAGCCCTTTATATTCGGTCGGCAGTATCTTCGAAACCTGATTTTTCTCTACCGTCGGGGTGTTCCTCGTCAAAAAATAATACTTCGCATAAGCCGCCGGATCGTCGCCACTTACTTCGTGAATAACAGCCGCGAAATCGCGCAGATCAATCTCGGCATGTTCCATTTTCAGATGAAAATTATTGTTGTCGCCCTTCGCTGATTGGCGCAGATCCGCAGCATCAGCACGGAGCGTCACAACGAGTGCTAACTTCGTCGCCCATCCCGGAATATCGTACCCCTTTAAAGTAATAAAAGGAGTCAATGGGCAAACCGAACTCGTGAAGCTCGCAATCTTGGTACCTACCGCCAACGCGACGATCTTTAGCTGCGGCGCTTTGGTCTGCAATTTTAACCGAGTACCATCTTCTATATCGAAGCCATACCCCGTCAGATCGCCGAATTCCGGCAATACCGACTTGCCATTCGCGACCACATTCCGCATCTCCTTTTTTACTTGTTTGATGATCCTCCCAGCCTGATCAGTTTTCCCTTTCGCCTGCCCGAGCTTCGCTTCGCGACTGATCATATAGACAGTTGCCGCATCGCAATCCGCAATTCTCGCAGCATAGTTAATGCTTTTATTCTGCATCATCGTGTAAAAAATACCGGTCGTCCCATCGGCATCTGTGAACACCTTAATACCGGCTAACTGACGCTTTACAGGGTCCGGCTGATCATTAAATATTATCTCCATTTTCTTAATTTGTTGGTTAAACTTTACTGTTCTCACGGGCGGAATATTAAAACCTTTTTTTATCAGCCCTACCAACATTCTGAATTAAGGTGTTTGCCAAATCGTTTGACGCGGCAAAGAAAAGAAAATATTTGGAAGTTTATTCCTTTACCCAAAAGTTTTAGTAATTTTGCCAAATGATAAACAACTATAATGTAATCGGAGTTATGTCAGGCACATCTTTGGATGGGGTAGATATAGTGTATGTAAAGTTTACAGAGCGGGATGGCACCTGGACGTATGAACTCCTTGATTTCAGAACGATTCCGTACAACGATCAGATGAAAGAAATGCTGATTACCGCAGAGAAGAAACGCGCTAACGGATTCGCGATTTTGCATTCTGATTTCGGTCGTTTCTTAGGCAAATTAATAAAGTATTTTATTTATACCAAAGACCTGAAGCCTGATTTGATTGCCTCCCATGGGCATACCATCTTTCATCAACCGCAGAATCGCCTCACCGTGCAAATAGGCAACGGAGCAGCTATCGCAGCGTTTTGCAACACGCCTGTAGCCTGCAACTTCCGTACTACAGATGTTGCTTTGGGAGGACAAGGCGCTCCCCTCGTACCCATAGGCGATCGGTACTTATATCAGGAGTACGATTATTGCCTCAATTTAGGCGGCATCGCGAACATATCGTTTGAGAAAAGTTCTCAAATAAAAGAACGCATTGCAGGAGATATTGTTCCGTGTAATATAATCTTAAATCATCTTGCCGAGAAGCTCGGAATGGAGTACGATAATGAAGGAACCATCGCTCGGAAAGGCAACGTGGATACAGAGCTGTTGCTTTCGCTTAATAAATTAAAATACTATTCACAGCCCTTCCCGAAGTCGTTAGGCAAAGAATTAATTACCGAACAGCATATCGTTGAATTGGTATCAAGTAAAATCGGAATAGAAGATAAACTTCGCACCGTGAATGAACACATAGCCCAACAGATTTCCAAAGTCATTCTCGAGGATAAGAAAAAGAATCCCGACTATACCAAAATGCTGGTAACCGGTGGCGGTGCGTTTAATAAATTGTTGGTAGAATTACTTCAAAAACAGTGCCCCGTCGAGGTCGTTATCCCAGACGAAAATCTGGTTAATTATAAAGAAGCCATCATCTTTGGATTGCTCGGCGTGTTACGACTTCGCGGCGAGATAAACTGCCTGAAATCGGTTACTGGAGCATCGCGAGATTCGGTCGGTGGAGCGATTTATCTTTAATCTATCAAGGATTAAAAGTAATCCCCGACAGACTAATAATCGTCGTCGTCATCCTCCAAATTAAATGGGTCATCAAAGCCTTTGAAATCCTCATCAATTGTTACTTCATAGTCAATATCAGAGACTATTGTAGGTTTGATAATCGAGCTTTCCAAAGTCTTTGTTTGCTCATCTTTAAAATCCATTTTCTTTGCCGGAATGATCTTAACACTTGATTTGGGAGGGGCTACGGCTACAGGTTTTGTCTTAACTTCTTTCTTAGGAGTTGCTTTTTTTACAACAGGTTTGGCAACTAACTTCTTCTTTGCCGGAGGGGTAACTTTCTTCACAACTGTAGTTACTTTTTTCGTAACCTTTTTTACAGAAGGAGTTGATTTCTTAACTACCTTTTTTGCAGAAGATGCTGGTTTCTTCACCACCTTTTTGGCTATTGGTTTAGCCACTACTTTCTTCTTTACCGAAGACGGCTTAGGCTTTGCCGCAACTGTTTTCTTAGCAACAACTTTCTTTGTGCTTGTTGCCTTTTTTGGTGGAGTTGATTTCGCAACAACTTTCTTTGTTGCTACTTTAGGCTTTCCTTTTGCCGCTGCTTTTTTATTCGGCGTTGCCTTTTTGGTTGATGAAGATGATGCCGCAGGTTTCCCTTTTGGGGCAGGTTTTTTGGTTAGTTTTTTTGCCATGTTTAAGACTGTTTAATTTTTTTGAGGCAACAAAAATAATAATTTCATTTAACATAAACCAAATTTTTTCTGCATTATTTACCTTTTTCATCCAAATTTAAGCTATTTTTGCCGCCATGATTAAGATAAACAAGGAGCTGTTTCAGATTCGTGCCAAGGTTGCCAAATGCCTGATATATAGTATATTTTGTCTGTTTCCGATTGCCTCTTTTGCTATCCCTGCGGACTCCACAAAGAAGAAAACTCCGAGAATAATCCCGGTGGTAAAGTATTTTAATGAGATTTCTTTGGAAAAGACCATTCCTGCTACCGAACTTCAAAAAATTGATACTGTTTTGGATATGATAGAAGTTTTTAATCCCGCCTTCAAACATTCATATAAATACCTCGGCAACCTCGGAACGGCGGCGTTTCCCAATCTTTTTGCTATCAACAATCGTTTGGGGATGAATATTGGTTTCCATAATTACGATTTATTCTTCTTTTCCCTTGACAGCATCAAATATTATCGAACGAATAAACCGTTCACCGAACTGCAATTCGGGTTAGGGTCGAAGAGCGAGGGATATATAAAGGTTACCCACACGCAGAACATGAATGAGCAGTTTAATTTTGGTTTTAACTACAATCGTATCGGGTCGGATGGGTCGTTGCCGCATCAGAATACTAGCGTTACGAACTTCGATTTCTTCTCTTGGTATAATTCTAAAAATCTTCGCTACAATGCCCTTGCTACGGGGATTTGGAATGTGGTGAAGAATCAGGAAAATGGCGGATTAAAAAGCAACAACGACTCGACGAATAGTGGCTTAAACGATATTGCGCAGAACCTGAACTTGGTTAGTTTGCAGAATGCGAATACGCGGTATAACAACCGTATTTTCTATGTCAAACAGAGCTATGATTTCGGTTTTCATTCTGAGGTGAAAATCAATGATACCATCACTATCCAACGGTTTAAGCCTACACAACGCGTTGCTCATTCCATCACTTATGAAACGAATTCTTATACTTTCGAGGACAGCTTGGAGATACCTGGTTTTTATCGAAATTTCTATCCCGATTCGGCGCATACGTCTGATACGACGTATTATTCGAAGCTGACGAACAAGATTTCGTGGGGTACTTTGGATAATAAAAATAAGGGCGATGATTCGCTGCGGTACTTTGGGTATTTGTTCGATTTGTCGCATGAAATAATTTGGTATCATCAACGAATTATTGATAGCAGTTTGCAGAATGGAATTGCTGGTGGGGCGATACATTTTAAGGGTTTCTTACATCTTAAATTGTCGGGCAATTATTGTTTTTATGGGGCTAACAAGGGTTCTTATTCCGCGTTGTTTAAAGAGTATGCGAAGGATTCTGCGAAGGTGCCGACTGCGTTTTTATTTTCCATCAATTCTGTTGCGCCGACCTTGATGCAGAATAGATATGAGGGCAATAATTATTCGTGGAACAACCATTTTAATCCAATCAATTTTCAGGCGGTTACTTTTGAGATTAATGGGAAAAAGAGAAACAACAAATTGGATTTTCGGTTGATCAATATCTCTAACTATATTTATTACGATACGGCTTCAATGCCCGTTCAGGCGCGGGATTCGGTGGTGATTACTCAAATAGAATTAAGTAAAAACTTTCAATGGCATCATCTGCATTTCGATAATAATATTCTGTATCAAAAGGCATTGCATACCGATAAAATCCGGTTGCCGGAATTCACATTTTCAAACTCTCTTTTTATTGATCATGCTTTTTTTCATCATGCTTTACAGACTCAATTCGGGGTGGATTTCCGCTACCATTCTCACTACTTTGGCGATGCGTACATGCCGGTAACGGGGCAGTTTTATCTGCAAGATAAGTATGCGATTGGCGACTATCCGTTGTTGGATATTTTCTTGAATATCAAGATCCGTACGGCGCGGATTTATTTGAGGGGCGAGAACGTGTTGAATAATTTTCATCCTGCCGAGAGCTACTATTTGGTGCCGAATTATGCGATGCCTGTTTTCGGAATTAAGTTTGGCATTATCTGGCAATTTTTTGATTAGACCTCTTTCGTAATTGGGCAATAAAAGCTTTATGAAAGAGGTCTAATGAATTGCAAAAGTAGGAAATTAATTAAGAACAAAAAAAGCGGTACGCTGTGTACCGCTTTTGGTGGAGTTAAGGTTTGAAGTTTAAGGTTTAAAGTTGTGTACGACCTTAAACCTTAAACCTTAAACTTTAAACTATTCAACTAATAGTTTCCCGATGCCTAAAACCTCTTTATTATCTTCTATCAGTTTATAGAAATAAAAAAAGCGGCATGTTCTATGCCGCTTTTCTTTTGAAATTATTCTCCTCTTATTTAATCTTTACTAATGTCATTGTATCTCCAATTTTATTGATGATGACTTCCAAATAATATATCCCAGTTGCTAAGTCATCCATGTTAATTTGATCAACATTCTTTCCTGAACTCCTGTTTGCATTCATTGAATAAATCTCCTTGCCAACACTATTTAGTAAAATAAAATTAACGGGGGCATCTTCTTTTAAATCATAAGCAATGTTCAATAAAGTATTGTGAACCGGATTAGGGTACACTTTTAGACTAAGAACATTATGGTTTAGTTCGTTTACATCGCCAAACCAAACACAGTTATTATTAATCATAATCATCGGGTGATAAACTTGACATGAGGGCAGAACCGTAGTTGCTAATGAACTTGTGAAATTAACATTTAATCCTCCGTTCATATCATAAATGTCAATTAATCTTCTTTGCCCTCCTGGTATAGGACCATGTTGAGCAGCAAGGTACATTAGTTCTTTTTGATTGACATGTTTTAAACAGCTCGCATGCCCGAATTCATGTAAAATACTTTCAAAAAAATCTAAACTATCAAGTTTTAAGTCATTTTGTAAAGTATCTACCCACCATACTTTACCAGAAGTAATCATAGTTGGATTCCTCAAAATCCCTATATCAATATCTTTCACAATAAAAATAACATTTCCAAACTGATCGTTACATTTAAATGGTGTTACCTGAGTGGACATTAATGCGCTATCAGGAAGCGTATTTACTAGGAATATATTACATACTTTATCGGTATCATTATAGTGATCAAGCATTGTATCTGTGCCAGCAACAAAATTTACACCTGTAGCACAAACCCAATCCTTCATTGCTCTTTTAATAAATGGTTTCAATGGTAGGGCAAAATTATGAATGCTTGAATCGAATCGAAAAGTATAACCAATAGTGTCAAACACATTTACTAAGTCATATTTAACTTTTCTATACAAAGGCCATGATGCAGGCCAAATGGCACTTATAATAGCGTAAGGGCAGAAAACACTACTATCTTGAAAAGCAGCAGTAGAACTTCGTGCTGTATCACCTCCTGCGGTGACAACGAGAAATGAACCGCTTCCTACGCAATGGAATGTCGCGTTCACCAAATTAGGAAAAGAATCAATCACAGATGGTAAGGTTACAATAATTGAATCATTTGTCCACAAATTAATATCGTAGTTATTAAGAGGCTCCAAAGTTTGTCCACCATCGTCTGAAATATGAAAGTATAATTGACCAATAGAATCTAAAAAATTATGTCCATAAATAACCATTTTTGCAAGATTAACTGGTTCCATAGGGAAGTGAGAACCAGGGTAAACCGTATCGGTAAAATGGGTTATGTAAGGGAAAGAGTCATTCATACAATACTTGCCTATTAAGGTATCTGAAAAACCTATATTTTGATAGAGAGAATCTAAATTAGGTGCATCCCCACTATTCCGAGTAAACCAACATTGGCTTATTATCGGTCCCCAGCCACTCGCAACATCCTGACTGCAATCTTGAATAAGCATCTTGACATGGAATATTGTTACCGTATTTGTTACTACACGCGTTCTATTAAATAAAAGCCTTGTAGTATCAACACCGAAAGGGAAGGCTATAATGTTGGTATCGTAGTCATAGGCATATAACATTGGATTATAATAAGTACTGTCTAAATACGAAATACCTTTAGTTATAGAAATATTATGTCCGGAAACAATATTATGCCCAAATGCTAAAGTATTGTATTGGAGGGTAAAAATATAATGATCAAAAAAACTATTACTATCTAAATCTGCATTTATGTTTATATCAAACTCAAAATAAGAAGGATTAAAAGTTGTACAAGTCAAATCCTGTAATTCGAATGAAATAAATTCTGTGTCGTTTGTAGCAATAGACTTTTTACGATCCAGAACTATATAATTAGAAAGAGAATTATTAAAAGATTTTTTATTGGTTACAGACGTATGCTTTAAAATCTTTTCAGGTTTTGTTCTTGGTCTTACTTTACTGTCGTTTAGACTTTTTTTTTTCACTATTGGCGAATCAAAAACTGCGATAGGTTTCAATCCATAATTCTCCTCAAGATCTTTCAAAGTGCGCTCACGATTCGTATTATTATAGCCTAAACCATAATTATAATCTACATGAACAGCATTTGGAAAAGGATGATTATAATCCGGCGATGGTATTGAATCTGACAAAAAGAAAATTCCGTTTTGGGGATCATTAGTTGGATCATTTAATCCTGCAATTATTCTTTCTCCTGGAGATCCAAAATAATTTCCACGAAGGACTAAATATTCATAAACCTTTGATGAATCGGTACTTCCTTTTAAAACGGCTATAGGTTTCACAAGAATCAAAGCATAAATTTCAGTACTATCATTTGTACCATGAATGCTTTTATAAATTCGTTTTCCGTCTACAACTTTTCCTTCAATGATTGTTGTAGATTTTTCAATCATTTGTTTCATTGTTTTTTTGTCACCTTTGATATCATATTGTTGCGCCATTGCGCCTACCCTGCAAAGCAGGGCTATTACTATTAAGATTACTGTTATTTTTTTCATTTTATTTATTATTAAAATTGTTTGTTTTAGAATTATTAAATTTAGATTTGGGTGTAAAATTACATAAAAGATCATTAACTAACCGTTACGGTGCTCGTGAATCGTTGTTTTCTTTATACATTTTTTATGCCAGTTTGTTGTAAATCCATTTGCCTGTTTTTTTCAATAGTTTATAAATCCAGTTTAGTAACAGAATTATTAATCCTAATCGGGGGTGTGGTCGTGTGTACATTTGCTTTTTGTTATAAAAACAAACTGCGTGAGACTTTAAAATTTATCCGATGTAGAGGTACTGGTATACCAACGGTCAGAATAAACAAAAGCTCACGCATTGCATGAGCGTTTTTGCTTCTTCCTTGACCGTAATAAATTACCAGTTTTCTACATCAAGAATCAGCTTAACGCAATTTCCTTATAGTTCCTTTTTTAGTTCATCATTCTATTATTATTCATGGGGCAAAACTAAGTATTATCCCGACAATGGAAAACGAAGTTTTTTTCACCGCCCTATTGCATATTAATAATATTGTTTATCTTTGCCGCTTCAAACAAAGAAATGAATACCCCGAATCATATAAATCTTACGAACCAACTTCTTCCGGAGCATAACAACCTTCGCCAGTCCTCGACTTGCTGCTTATGCCCCGAAACATGGTTGCTGATCCCGTAATTTTTCCGCTTCCTAAAAAGGTTTTCCCTGCTGAAATGTCAATAATTCAGCGGTACAGGCTTCTTTTATGTAGCATCTCGCGAGTTGTGTGTAGCATCTCGCGAGTTGTATGTAGCATCTCGCGAGTTGTGTGTAGTAAGTCGGGAGTTGTGTGTAGTAAGTCGGGAGTTGTGTGTAGTAAGTCGGGAGTTGTGTGTAGTAAGTCGGGAGTTGTGTGTAGTAAGTCGCGAGTTGTGTGTAGCACCTCGCGAGTTGTGTGTAGCACCTCGCCAGTTGTGTGTAGCAAGTCGCGAGTTGTGTGTAGCAAGTCGCGAGTTGTGTGTAGCAAGTCGCGACTTGTGTGTAGCACCTCGCTTGGTCTGTGTACTTTCTCCAATTTTGGGGTGATGAAAGCCGGTTTTGGGCTAATGAATTAAATAATATCGAATAAAAATAAATAAAATTAAACAACTAAAAATTAAAGAAAATGAAGTACAATTATGTAAAGCATTTTGAACACGAGATGTTCAGCAAATGCCCCTGGTATTGGGAAAACAAAAGAAGAAACCGCAATGCGAATGCTCGCATGAATCGTAAAGTGGAAGTCCTTTTTGAGAAACAGGGACATCTGATTATCCTCCTCGCGATGGCGAAGAGAAACATCGTGGCATTGGATATGCCCGATGGTATCAACGACTGGATCGCGAAAGCGACTGGTATCCGCAAAGCTTTTATTGATAATATTGGCGGCTGGTTCACCGTGCCGATGGTCGAGCTTGCCCTCTATGGCACCAATCTTGCTAACCTTGCGCTGGCGGTATTGGATGTCGAAAACGAAGTGAAAGGGGCAGTAGCCGCTCGTACCACTTTGATGAATGCTGTGGAATTGGATCTGGAAGGTGCCCTTGCGTATGTACAAGGATTGGTCAATGCAAAACCGCTGAATGCAAATTCTATCGCGGTCGGAGCAAACATGCACTTGGTAGTTCGTACCAAAGCCGATAAACCCGCTATTGAGGCGATTCGGAGGCTTACTGGAGAGATCGAATTAATCGTGAAAGCGATAGGAAGGAATCCGTCCTACATTTTTGAAATTTCTACCGATGGCATCACCTACACCTTCTGCAAAGCCATCAAGAAAGGCAGAGTAACGATCACCGGCTTGACACCGCTGACGAAGTATTGGTTTCGTTTTGCCGTCATCAAGCCCGATGGTTCGTTGGCATGGATCTATTGCATCCCAATAGTGGCGTTGTAAAAGAGGAGCTTTAAGGTTTCTTTGATAAACGAAAAGCCTCCCGATGTAATGTCGGGAGGCTTTCTTTTTATAGAATCATTCACGAATGATTACTCCTTTTCAGGAGCGTAAATATCTTCTTTGTCTTTCTTGTTCTTTAAGAATTCGAGGTCGTTGTAATTAATCTCTTTGCCGTCTTCGTGAAGTTTTCTTTTCATGAAGTCAGCGAGGGTTTCGGGGTCGAGCCGTTTGGCAATAATCTTTTTGTTCTCATCCAGCACATATATCTGCGGGGTGGTTACAATGTCCCACTCGTGACGGAAATTGTTGTGGAGATTAATGTCGGCTACGTTAATCCAATTCAATCCTTTTTCGCGGATAAATTTCTTCCATTTTTCTTCTTCGACGGCAGAATTGGCGGCGTAGATTTCTATGTTATAATCCTTCGCGATGGCATACCATTTCACGAGCTTCGGAATTGCTTTTTGGCAATGACCGCAATCAGGATCCCAGAATACGAGGACGGTATATTTTTTCTTCAAATCGTACAATGAATGCCACATTCCGGCGGTATCTTGGAGGATCATATAAGGGGCGGGCTTGCCCACCAATATAGGGTCTAAAGTCCTGGCTCTGTCTTGTATTTTGAAGAGCTGCGTAGAGTCCACCCAAGTAGCTAATTCTTTGGTATAATAGGTCTTCGCCATGTGTACAAACACGGCATCCATGCCCATAATGTTGGAGGTTTCATAATTATTCGTAACCCACCATACCACATATTTGAACATGTCTTTATTGACCTTCGCACGCTCCACCAACATATCGGCTTCTTTGTTCACTGAATCGGGCATTTGTAAGACCAAATCCTTCATGTATCGAGAGATTTTATCATGGAAAACAGGGGTACGCAAAAGGCGGTCGTCCGTGAAGTCAATCTTATCAAAGTAATGACCTTTGTAGTAATGATAAGCGAAGGTCGAATCCTTTCTACCATTCGGTAAAAGAGGGGCTTCGGGTATCTTCGGCTCATCAGAAAGATTGAATACTTTCGATAAGAATGATTCAGGATTCATCTTGATGTAATTGGCTTTATAATTCACCACCAAAGTATCCACCTTTAATATCTTCTCGCGATAGAATTTTGAAGAATCTTTGTTGATGTCCTTGAAGGCATTCATTCGGGTTTTCAGACCTTCTACCTCCTTGCCCTTGCCGCTCACAAAGTTAAGGTATTCGTAGAACAACTTGTTGTCCTTCGAGCCGGTAATTTTCATGTTCTTGACCATGTCGGCAGTGTCTGTTTCCATAGTAAAGAACTGGTCATGGTCAATCAATACCTCGAAATACTTCCTCGTCGGCAATACAAATAAATAGATACCCCCAGGCAGCTTTTCCTTGCCTTCAAATACATACCTGCCATTGGCATCCGACCTCGCCGAGTCGTGAATGTACTGCTTGTCGCCGTAATAATTTGCAAGGTAGCACATGCTATCCTTCACACCGACAACCTTGATTTTAACACTGTATGCCGGTTCAGTACCAGCAATGGATGCGATGGTCATCGCACAAAAAACGAATAAAAAAACTTTCAATTTAAGAGTTCTCATAATTATAATATATTATATGTTACTTTGTTTCAATCGGGCGGCAAAGATAATAAAATCCCGCTGCAAAATTCATCATTACACTATGAATAAAAGATGAAAATCGAGATTCATAGTAAGGATATAAAATAGGGTTTAAGTAAATATTAACAATAAGATTCAAAAAAAACTTTGTAGATTCAAAAATTTTATCTATCTTTGCACCGCGAAAAAGGATAAAGATTCATCGAATCAGAAAAAATAAGACTAATTATAACGAATAAAAATTAATAAATGAGACAGTTAAAGATCACCAAATCAATCACCAACAGGGAAAGTGCGTCCCTTGAGAAATACTTACAAGAGATAGGTAAGGAAGGTTTCGTAACAGCAGAAGAGGAAGCAATTTTAGCGAAAAAAATTCGTGAAGGCGATCAGGCAGCATTAGATAAACTGACTAGAGCTAACTTACGATTCGTGGTTTCTGTCGCCAAACAATACCAAAATCAAGGGTTGAGTCTTCCTGACTTGATCAATGAAGGAAACCTTGGTTTGATTAAAGCCGGAAAAAGGTTCGATGAAACAAGAGGTTTTAAATTTATCTCTTATGCCGTATGGTGGATTCGCCAATCAATTATTTCCGCCGTTGCCGATCAATCAAGAATCATCCGCCTTCCTTTAAATCAGGTCGGTTCCATGAGTAAAATCAGAAAAGCTTCCTCAAGATTAGAGCAAGAATTTGAACGCGAACCAACCATTGATGAATTGTCAGAGATATTAGAAATGACACCCGATAAAGTTTCCGATGCCATGAGAGTTTCCAGCCGTCATATTTCTGTAGATGCCCCTTTTGTTCAAGGCGAGGATCACAGTTTGTTGGACGTTCTCGAAAATGCCGATGCCCCATTAGCAGATAATTATCTGATGAATGAATCATTGCACCAAGAAATTTGTCGGTCGCTTTCGACCTTGACAGACAGAGAAAGGGATGTCATCAAATTATTCTACGGTATCGGAGGAACACACGGTCTAACCTTAGAAGAGATTGCAGCCAAGTACGATTTAACTCGCGAAAGAGTTCGTCAGATAAAGGAAAAAGCTTTAAGAAGGTTACGTCATACCTCCAGAAGCAAATTATTAAAACCTTATTTAGGATAAATCTTATCCATTATTATAACCAATCCCCTTTCGATAACCGGAAGGGGATTTTTTTTGAGAATGATTTTTATAACACTATTCATCCTTTTATTGCATTACCCCCAAAGGGAATGTCATAAAAAGAAAAAATTAACATGCCTAATGATTTTCCAAAGGATTAGGAAATTCCTTGTTTTTCTGATTGTGCTTTTATATGTTTCAAAACTCTTTCATGAATTTTATGAACTATATAATCGCTCCAAAGTGTCCAATAAAATGCTGGTTTAATTTTATTGAAATACCATGTAGTTCCTTCAAGCAATGTATGTCCGTTTGGTAATGTTGTTAATTTGAATTGCCCTTGTTTAGAAACAAAATATCCATGAAGATGAGCAGGATGAATATCATAAATACTCAATTCTTTCATCGCCTCCGGTTGTTCTGTTACATTGAATTTCAAAAGATGTGGTTCATCCCAAACTGTTATTGGCTCAACAAAACTTCCTGTCGAAAAATTACAATGCCTGATTGCGCCTACTCCTTCCCCGTCAATTTTAGCATTAATAGGATAGGCAATTCCTGTTTTAAAAAGCAGTTCTTTTGGTTCATCTAATTGTGGGAATTCAATTACATTTTTCCAAACTGTTTCTGCGGGGGCATTGATTTCAATAGCTGTGATGATAGTTTTTATTTCGACTTCATTATCTTTTATTGCATATTCAAAGCCCATTAGAGAAGGTACTGAAAGAAGAAATACAATTAAGATTGTCGGCGGGCTTCCAATAATTTTTGTCTTTACAATATCATACCCTAACATATACCCAAGCCAATTTAAAACAAAAGCAATTGGGGCAGCCATCACGATACAAATAACACCTTCAAGAGCAAAAAATAAAAGACCGATGCTAAAAATAGTAAGCGTTACAAAAGAAAGTTGCATACACAATCGTTTGGTCACTCGATTTTTATAAGCATATATAATCGTTGATGAAATACCCATGACAAATGGTAACCAAAGAAACAATCCAACGGCATAATTTCGGAAAACATTCATTGCCAAAAAAGTGATTGCCCAACCAAAAGTCGCGGTTATTCCAATAGATAAATAAAGTCTTAAACTAATCCTTTTCATTTCTAAATTCTATTCTTCCTCATCCCGCCAAAACTACAAAACTTGCGGTTAATTTTTCTTTTGAATAAGGAAAGATTCCCAATTTTTGAGCTAATAAAATTTCCCCTCCCCAAGAATTCTACACCTAAAATACCGTCAAATCGGAAAAGTGAACCGTCAAATCGCATTTGTGAACCGTCAAATCGGAAAAGTGAACCGCCGAATCGGAAAAGTGAACCGTCGAATCGGAAAAGTGAACCGTCAAATCGGAAAAGTGAACCGTCAAATCGCATTTGTTAACCGTCAAATCGCAAATGTACATGCCCGAATCGCAATTGTCTCCCGTTGAATAGAACAAAAATCCCTTCAAATCCCATTTCTCTACCGCCGAATCCCAAATCTCCACCCTCAAATCCAATTCCTCTACCGTTCAATCGCAAATCTCTACCGCCAAATCCAATTCCTCTACCGTCGAATACTATTTCTCCACCGTCAAATCCCAAATCTCTACCCTCAAATCCAATCCCACCACCCATAAACCAAAATTTTAATACTTTTGCCCCACCAAAACAGCAATTAATTCATACAATAATAGCATAAAATGAAATTAAATCCTCCCCAAAAACTCAAAAGCGTAGTCGCCTTAATCAACAATGCCGCCTTCATCGGCAGCGAAGACTTCCTCGTTACAGGCATCAATGAAATCCATAAAGTCGGAACCGGCGATCTCACCTTCGTCGACCACCCAAAGTATTACGATAAGGCTCTCGGCTCACCCGCTTCGGTGATTATAATCAATCGCCAGGTCCCATGCCCCGAGGGCAAGTGCGTCATCTTTTCCGATAATCCTTTCCGCGATTATAATATCCTCACTCGTCACTTCCGCCCCTTCGTTACCTCCGCGAATTCCATTAGCGACAATGTAATTATCGGCACCGATACTGTCATCCAGCCGGGCGTTTTCATTGGTAATTCAGTTAAGATAGGAAACAACTGCATCATCCATTCCAATGTCAGCATTTATGATAATGTCGAGATAGGAAACAACGTAATTATCCATTCAAATTCAGTCATTGGCGGCGATGCATTTTACTACCAAAGAACTTTGGAAGGCATCCTCAAAATGCACTCCTGCGGCACGGTCATTATTCATGACAATGTCGAAATCGGAGCTTGTTGCACCATAGATAAAGGAGTATCTGCCGAAACAATCATAGGCGAGGGAAGTAAGCTCGATAATCATGTCCATGTCGGGCACGATACCATCATCGGAAAGAACTGTTTGTTCGCTGCACAGGTGGGAATATCAGGCGTTGTAACAATTGGCGACAATGTTATTCTTTGGGGACAAGTAGGCGTTCAGAAAGATTTAACAATCGGCGATGGCGCAGTCGTTCTTGGGCAATCAGGTATTGCAAAATCGTTAGAAGGAAATAAGGTTTACTTCGGCAGTCCTACTCGCGAAGCGAAGGCTAAGATGAAAGAATTAGCCATGATTAAAAAACTACCGGAAGTAATGGAATATCTTAATCAAAATAAGAGATAAAAATAAGAAGAAGCCCGACCCATAATCAATCATGCAACACAACAAAACATTATCAGAAGGCGAAGTTCTTTTAAACAAAATCCTTGCAGATTTGGAGTTGAAGGAATTGCAATTAAAAGTCCTGCTTGACATCACACAATCCATCAACAGGAATGTCAAGATCGAAGACCTGCTAAGCATCTACGAGAACTTTCTGAAGAACGAATTGAAGGTCGGGAAACTCGCCTTATTCACCAATGATTCTTTCTCGGAAGAAAATATAGTCTTGAAATGTTCCCTCTTCTACGGAGCCAATCCCAATCTTAAAACCGCCAACATTTCCGAGATATTGAAGGGCATTGATTCCCCACAACCTATCTCGCCCTCCAATAGATACCTGAACGATTTCGCGTTCGTGTTGCCAGTGTTTCATAAAGATGTGCCGCTTGCGTATGTATTGATTGGAAATATAAAACATGGCGACTCGGAAAACAGAACTGAAATCCTTCCCTTCGTGCAATTAATTACCAACATTATTCTCGTAGCAAATGAGAACAAGAAGTTCGCCAAAGATCAAATCAAACAAGCCGAATTAAAGAAGGAAATGTCGGTCGCGGCGAAGATGCAAACGATGCTCTTTCCGGTGTCTTTTCCCGATCATCCGTTGATAGAAATTCATGGTACTTACTTGCCACATCACCGCATTGGTGGGGATTATTACGACTACTTTGTGATCAACGAACACGAGCATATTCTCTGCATCGCCGATGTATCGGGCAAGGGTGTTTCAGCGGCGTTATTAATGTCAAATTTCCAGGCGAACCTTCGTGCGTTGGTCAGGCATTTTACTACTTTAGAGGTGTTGATTGAGGAGCTGAACACTTGCGTAATGAACAGTGCGCATGGCGAAAAACACATCACTTTTTTTATCTGTTTGGTGAATACCGCGACCAATGTTTTGACCTACATTAATGCCGGTCATCCGCCGCCAATTTTATCCAATGAAAAAGGAATTCACCTCCTTAAAACGGGCACTACCGGCTTGGGCATGTTCGATGAATTGCCCTTCTTGAGCCTCGGCTATACCAAGATTACGCCGCAGACGAAATTGCTCTGCTATACCGATGGCGTCATCGAAATTGAGAACAGTAAAGAGCAACAATTCGGCATCGAAGGGCTGGAGAAATTCATGGTCGAAAGCACTCATGTTAAGTCCTTGAAGGAGCTTCATTCCAACCTTATCGAAACCCTCAAATCGTTCAATAATTCGCGTCCCTTTCTCGACGATATTTCCCTGTTGAGTTGCCGATACAGAAATTGATTGTGGCATTAAAAGGAGGGGGCGATTACGAATTATTAATTACGAATGGAAAAAATGAACATCGAGCCTGAAAAGATCATCCATATCCTGTTAAAGCATCTGATGGATCAGCGGAATGAAATTGCATACCTAAAGAATAAGGCGGCATTATATAATGATGATAACGACCTCCCAGAAAGTTTGGTTGGCATAAAACCATTGACGGAAGGTGTGCCAGAAAGTTTGGTTGGTATAAAAAATCTGTCGGATAGCACCACGGAAATAAAGGATGGTATAAAAAAATCTGTCGGATAGCACCACGGAAATAAAGGATGGTATAAAAAATCTGTCTGATGGCACCACAGAAATAAAGGATGGTATAAAAAATCTGCCGGGTAGCACCACGGAAATAAAGGATGGTATAAAAAATCTGTCGGGTAGTACCACGGAAATAAAGGATGGTATAAAAAATCTGTCGGGTAGCACCACGGAAATAAAGGATGGTATAAAACATTCAAATAATGATGTAACAGAGAATAAGGTTGGTATAAAATCTGTTTTGGAGACTTTGCCACAAATAAATGTTGATGGAAATGGGGGTGCTTTGTTGTATTCTGTTTTCGAGAAGGGGCTTATAAAGGCTCTGGAGCATTATATTAATAGTGATGCTGTTCAGAACTCGCTCTATAAGTTTTATGCCGATTTTGAAGATGCCGTTGCGGAGCGAAATTCGGATGCATCAAAAATAAAAGAAGCAATGGCTAACGCGAGTCTTGAGGATACACATTCGCTGCCTGTAGCAATACCTCTTGAAAGAGTTTTTATCAACAGATTGCATATTGCTTTACGGGTACATTTGCCACGCAGAGCAGGGAAGGGAGTGCATAGAACAGTGGCGAATGAATTGCTGCTTTTACATAATGCCGGCAAAGCTACCGGAGCAGAACTGCGTGGTTTTGGCGGACTCTCGGTGGCTGGTTTTGCGAAACATTTGCCTAATTTAATTCGCAATGGTTTGGTAAAAAAACAGCCCCCATCGAACTATGTCCTTACCGACAAATCGAAACATATTTTGCTGGAATTATTCGGGGTAAAGAAGGCTGAATGAAGCACTTTATTCCGTTGTATTAATGGGATTAAAAACCCCAATCGGCAATCGCCAAATAATAAAATAGTACCTTGAATGATGGAATAAATAATGGAGGATATTCCTCGCCTAACTTTTAAGCTCGACGAAGTACATATCAATATCGCCCTTGCCCTTCGCCATGATTTTTCCGCGATGAAGGCAATTGAATTTATCTTTTATCAACTCAAAAGTTATCCCCGAAATATTCACCTTGCCAGCCTCGCCACTACTTTCCATTCGGGAGGCAGTATTCACGGCATCCCCCCAAATATCGTAAGCAAATTTCTTAGTCCCGACAATCCCCGCCACGACGGGACCGGTATGTACCCCTATCCGAATCTCGAACGGAATCTCGCCACGAGCAATCTTCTCTTGCTTGTGTTTCAGAATAAAATCGCGAATCTCGATGGCAGCATTCACCACGTCTTCGGCATGAGTGAAATTGGCTTTCGGAACCCCACCGGCACACATATAGCTGTCGCCAATCGTCTTGATCTTCTCGATGCCATGCTTGTGAATAATATTATCGAAGCCCCGAAAACAATAGTCTATTTCGGCAACCAATTCTTCCGGTGTCAGCTTCTCACTAATCTGCGTGAAGCCCTTAAAATCGGTGAATAAAACCGTTACCGATTCAAAACTCTTGACCTTCGCGCCGCCCGTATCCTTCAACTCTTGAGCTACTTCTTCAGGAAGAATATTAAGCAATAATTCCTCGCTGCGATGCTTCTCTTTCGCAATTTTATTCCGTTGCCGAAACACCAAAATCAAGAAGAAAACCACGATCACCATGCCCCCCAACGTGAAGTTCCGAATCCGTTTCCGGTTCTGTAATTCAGTAGCCTTCACGGCATCAATCTTCGCCTGTTCCGCCTTGGTAGAGTCCTGCTTTTTATTGAATTCAACTTGAAACTGGGTACGCACACTCGCCTTGTGATTGTCGGCACTGAAAAGACTGTCGCGAGTCTTTATTGCAAGTTCATACATCCCCAAAGCATCCTTGAAGTTGCCCTGCTTTTTATAAATCTTAGTCAATAAATTCGATGCCCCAATAATGTTCTTTAAGTTATCCGTCTTGATGGCTAATGCAAATGCTTTTTGGGCATATCCAAGCGACTTGGCAATCTCGTTCTTATCAAAATAAACATCCGCCATCCCCAGCAAATTGATGGACTGCCCTATCTTATAACCGCCATCGTCAGCCACTTTCAAGCCCTTGCTGTAATATTCCAAAGCCTGCTCCAGATTGCCTTTTTTCTCCATCAAATTCCCCAAGTCCTTATACAATGCCGTAACATTATCGAGGCTTTTAATCTTATGTTTTTCGACCACCACCAAGCCCTTTTCAAAATAAATCAAGGCACTATCGTAGCTGTTTTTATCAAAGAATATCCGTCCCACATTTGTCAGCGTAGAGACCAGATCGGTGAAGTCATTCACCGCCGTATCTTCCTCTAATTTTATGGCACGATAATAATTTTCGAGAGCCTTATCATGGTCCCCATCCCGATCATAAATAGCCCCCGTATTATTCAAAGCCAAAGCTAAATCCTTCTTATTTCCCAGCTCCTCCTGAATCTTAATACAGTCAATCAGATAGCTCAACGCCTTTTTATAATCTCCCTTTTCGCCTAAATCGGTTGCCGAATTATTATCCGAAACGGCAAGGTATTTCTTAGCAGCCTTATTAGTTGAAACATTGCCCATTAATTTATTCGACAGCGTCCTCATTTGTTCGTTATATAGCTGCCAAGTCCCGTCCGGCGCGATGTCCACAAGTTCATTAAGATATTGCAGTTTGGTAGTATCGTCAGGGGTTCGTTTCACTTGCTCAATCAAGGAATCTATATGCTCCTTCGATTGTGCCGAAATACGGTTTATAACACCTGTTAGTAGGAATAATATTAGGAATATTCTGAAAAAAGTAGTGCGAGGCATCATGTCGTATTTGTTCATTAATTGCGCCGCAAATCTAATAATTCATCGGTGATAGTTTCCATTCCGAAGGTATTAAATTAATAGACCAATTCATAATTTATAATTCTCGTTATGGCGCGTCCCCTGCTGCCTCCCACCCAAAAGACCCCACCAACAGGCAGCAGCGGTCAGGCTGTCCGGGGGTTCCGTTCCCGCCTGCCCCAGGAAAAGTCCCACCCAAAAGGCGGTAACCAAGCCCCTCCCATCCCTCGCGCTTGCAAACGACCCAGTCCATAATCACGATAAGCATCCTGACAGGCAATCGCCCCTACGCGATTCCCTGTCAGGATGCTTGGACATCTTGCCTTTGCTAAAAGTTCGGTTTTCTCTGGTGGTGGGATGCCTTTCGGGATGGCAACAAAGGGGACTATAATTGGTCAGATTCTGGGAAATACCCCGATGTTAGGAAAAGGATTGGTCAGTATAAATTACACACCCCGATCCTCGGACTATGGTCGGTCATTCTCAAAAAAATACCCCGATCTTGGAACTAAGATCGGGGAGTTTTTAAAAAAAGTCCCCGATCCTTGCTCGGTTTTCGGAAACATTTTATCAAAAAATGATATTATGCCTTACCAAAAAAATGATATAATTAAATAATAAACCCTAATAAATAATAAAAACTATGAGTGAAGTAGTAAAAGACCGTACGAACGACAAAAAATTTTCATTTAATTTAATTGGCATCAGTAACCGCCCTTTCAACTTGGCTCCGGCAGATAAATTTTTGTCCAAGCATCCTGACAGGTTCGAAGCTCCCGTGAGGTTGAACCCATAATCCAACGACCATATCCCTATGCCCGCACCAATTTCGGGAAGAGGAAGAGGAAAAGGAATAAATCCCTACCTCAACAATTCCTCAATATCGCCCTCCACGCCTTGGCTCGGATGCTTGGAATTGGTGGAAACGATGCGTCCTTCCTTGTCAATAAGAATACACTGCGGAAGGCTGCGGATGTTGTATAAGGTGCTGAATTCGTCCTGCTTGTTTTCTAATGCCGGCAGCCATTGTTCACCCTCTATCTTGAACATTTTTACGTTCTTTTCCCACTCCTCTTTCTTGGTATCTAATGACACATACAGCAGTTCAACATTCTTCTTTTCGAGATGCTCCTGAAGCGTCGCAAAGGCATTCATTTCATTCAATGAAGTAACATTAAACGACGAGCATACCACGATATACACTACCTTCCCTTTGCATGCAGCAAGCGACTTTTGCTTACCATGCTGATTCTTAAACACAAAGTCGGGAGCCTTCGCCCCTTTGATTAATTTAAGATATTCCAAATACTTATCTTCGACAGTATTAAGGCAAGAAGTATCAGGTTTAAGGCTTCTATAATTGCTCATCAACGAATCTATAATTTTGGTATTTTCCGTTTGGGATAAGAAGGTATTACATAGAATTCTTCCGAGCATCACATCCTTTACTTTGCCAGTGAATTGCTGTGTTGCAAGGCGGTATTGGTGGATAGTAATAAACTCCAAAGTAGAATCGCGAAAGAATTTATCAGCAAGATACGATGGCATCAAATCGCTTAAATAGTTATCCAGAAAACGGAAGTAGAAGGCAGAGTTCAAGGCAGATGAATCATTGATGGTAACCTGAATATTTGTCCTTATGTTCTCAAACATATCCTTATCTACACCCTTCGGAATGAGGTAGTTTTTGGGATTAAGAAACCAATAATAGCTCGAATCAGGACCCAAGGTTTCTCCAGCCATCAACCGCTCCTTGAAATGGGTTTTAAGATAAGAATACTGTTCGTTGGCAATGTCATAACTGTATTCCGAATGGAAGCGATGAATTAAGGCACTCATGCTGTTGTCATGGGCAAATGTTTGCAGTTTATTTTTCTCAATCCTGATGATGCTATCGCAGAGATAATAGAAGTCGGAAGGCTTCATCTTCCGATATTCTTTTCGATGCAGTTTAAAGGGATTTTCGGAAGAGTTTTTATTAAAATATTCCCGAGCCAAGTAGTTGTTGATAGCCGCTCCTTTGCCCGAATACTGGGCATTGTAGTTCGCGGTATTAAAATCTAAAACCACATGCAAACTATCCATTGGAGAAAGATAAAGACGGATAATGGTATTATCCAAAACCAGCTCGAACGGCGTGGATTCTTTAATCTTAAAAGAGAAATAAAAGCTATCGGGAATGGTATCTTTCTTCGGGTAATAAAAGATACGATTCGACTTCGACGTCGAGCAAAAATTTCGCAGACGGCAGATAGAAATATGGTCGCTTACCTTATATTTTTCTGGCAATGAAGACACCACGATTCCGCATAAAACGACATTCTTTTCCTGCGCAATGACGATGAATGAAAAAACAATAAAAAGAGAGGTAATGAAAAGATATTTTTTCATGATTATAGTTTATGATAATTTTTTAATGACGGCAAAAATAGGAAAATACAGAACGACAAAAGTTGCCTACAATTGCAAAATATTTCAGTCCCCTTGTTTCATTTCAAATAAAAAGTATATATTTGCGCCCCCATTCGAGGAAATGGGATTTAGGAAAGGCCCGTTCGTCTATCGGTTAGGACCTCAGGTTTTCATCCTGGAAAGAGGGGTTCGACTCCCCTACGGGCTACACAGGTCGTGTATAATCCCTTGCAAATCAACAACTTGCAAGGGATTTTTAATTTGGGTTTACACTATGGTTTACACCAAATTGAATGTTGCTATTTTATATATATACATTATAAAGTGCTTAAAAGCCTGATTCTACAAGGGTTTCGGAACACTTGATAATACATTTTAGTTTCATATAAGGATAAATCGAAGGATAATAGATGTTTGGAATTAGATAAGATTATATTAAAATCATAATTGAATAGAAAACTTATCAGTCATTGATATATCGAGAAGAAACAATGTTCAAAGCCAAATTATAAAGGAAAGTGAATATACAACAATGAAATTGTTGGTAGTTTTTTTTACTGGAAAAAAATCTTAAACATGAATCTTTATACCTTAGTGGAAACTTTCTTTGTCAGGATGCCCTAACTTACAAGTAATTCCTACATCTTCAAACTCTTGAATTGAAAGCCCTGAATGTGGATTGATGTAAACAAACATAGTATAAGAAAGGATTGCTTTAATACTTCCAACCAGAGAAGGATAGGAATGATTTATCCCGTTTCCTTTTCGATTCCAAAATACTTTTAGTTAGTTTCAAGAATTGTGATTGAATTTATTTTTGAGGGCGGCACAATGAATCAGACCGGCGGGACTTCCAAAAAGCCCAACCGATGCTTAAAAAGGGGCTACTATACTCCACGTTTACACCAAATAATAAAATTCTAAATAACTGCCACCCCGCTTCGGCAATTTGTGATTTCCTTTTGAAATTAAAGGGTGTATTTTGGAGTATGTAACCCTATCCATCAAACAAATATCTATTACATCTCATAATTTCAATTTTTATTACTAATTTTGCATAATGAAAACACAACAAATTCAAACTGACTTTTGTCAAAATGTTTGTAGGGGATTTCTTTTATATTGTAATGACAATAAAATAAGTATCACATCGAATCTTAAAGCCCGTGGTAAACTTACTAAGCAATCTGTTTATGCAGTTAGTAATGGTAAGAAGAAATACATTCCTTTTATTGCACTATGTTACCTTGCAGAAATTCTTGGCTTCAACTCTCCTTCAACTTTAGAGCAATATTATATTAATTCAAAGTAACTAATATAGTGACTGGATAGGTAGCCTATTGGATTCTCCCCTCCAGGGATATACTTCGATTTATGCCTCAAAATTTAAAATAGTTCAAAAAAGAGGTAGTGCGGCTTCGGGGAAAGTGATTTTTCTTATGAAGAGGTTGGGGGCTTAAATAGGGGACTATCCCGCCTTTCAGTCGCTTCTACTTCCTTAATTTCTTCCTCCTCTTTCCAATTCTTTCGACATTTGAAAATTTCTTTAATGCTTTTCTATATTCTATTTTGAAGCAATCCCAAAAGGCTTCATAATGTTCGGTAGTTCTATAAGTACCATTATCATTTTTTAAGTAGCCTTTACTAACAAGGTATTTCACTGATGTCGCAATTCTAACAGGGTTAAATAAACCTGCATTCACAGAAGCTCTTTTGAAGTTATTTAATCCAAGATATTCAATAATGGATAATGCTTCAAAATCGAGGTATCTATCTCGCAACTCAAAACCTTGTTTAGAACATTGTTGTAGGATGTAACACTTCAGGACAAAAGGAGTTGAATATTTTGAAATAGTCCTCAATTTATTTGTATAACTCGTGCTATACCTTTTTGCTATCGAAAACTCCCACCTCATCATTTCTATACTATTTATCAATTTCATAATCAGTGTTATTTTTTGTATTAATACAAAGCTATAATTATATACGGGTACTATTCCAAGTTTCCTTCCCTCTACAAATATTTTTATAGCAACACAGAGTAAATAAATTCCTTCTGAACTTCCGGTAGGTTTGAGTTTTCAGACCGAGAAGTAATTAGTTTACTTATTGTGTGGGCTTCCATTTTTGTTTCGTCATAAGGTGCTAAAAACGAAGTAATTTCTTCTTTAGTTAAATCAGGATTCAACCATTCCTTTTCTCTTTCTTTTGGAATAATAACAGGCATTCTTTTTTTTAAATTGTGAATGGTTGCCATTAATGGATTTGCTTCGGTTGTTAGTATTGAAAAAGTGTTGAATATTTCACCAGTTTCATTATCTGTCCAATTCTGATAGATACCTGCCATTGCAAATATTTCCTCGTTCTTTAGATGAATAAAATAAGGGTACTTTTTTCCTTTGACATCCTGCCATTCATAAAATCCGGTGGATGGAACGAGGCATCTTTTTTTCATAATGGAAAACTTAAAGGAAGGTTTATCAAATACGGTTTCAGATACAGCATTTAATGTATTGCCACGAAATTTAAGGGCTTCATCCAAAGTTTTCATCCAGTGCGGTATCAACCCCCAATTGTATAACTGTATTGATTGAGGTTTTTCAGTGGTAATAATTGGTCTTTTTTCAAATCCAAATCCCTTCTCATGGTATAATGATTCGTATTCACCAAGAAGTTGAGCATCGAACCTATGTTCAAGTTTTATTGCCTCGATTGTAAGTGAATTATGGAAACACATCGGTTAAATATTAACTGTGAAAATATCTTTCATTCTTGTTGTATAACACGGAGATAATTGTTCTTGTTTTAACTTCCATATTCGATTAAATCCCTGTGAAGCAATTCGTACTTTATCCCTGCCCATTTTGGAATTTAATACATCAATAGTTTCCATTATAGAATTTTGTTTTGCTCTATCTCCTACATAAAACAAATTTTGTTGTACTGCATTATCAGGGACTATCTCACTAACAATAATTCCTACCTTTTTGTAGTGATACCCCTTCTTGTAAATCCTTTTTAATCCCTGCAAAGCATAATGAATCAGTTCCATGTTGCTATTAGAAGCAACGGGTAATTTAATGACTATATTTTTAGCGTATTGGGGTAAATCTTTTCTGAACTGATTAGTGTGTAGAAACACCATTATTGCATTAGCACATCCATTTTGTTTCCTCAATTTTTCACCACATCGGGCTGCGTAATTTGATAGGGCTTCTGCAATAGGCTCATATTCTGTTAGCATGGAACCGAAACTTCTTGAAGTGCAAATATTTTTCTTTGGTGGAGGTTCTAATTCCCATTCTATCTGCGGTTCACCATGCAATTCATTCCACATTCTTAAACCAACAACTGTCAAATTTTTTTGAATCCATCCTTTTGGTTTATTGATAAAATCTAATGCCGTATTGACATTATTTTTCTTTAATAATTCAGCATACTGCCTTCCAATACCCCAAACATCTTCAATCGGAAATTCCTTTAAAGAAGTATTAATTTTATCTTCTGTATCCATTACAAAAACTCCTTTATTAGCCGGAACTTTCTTTGCTAATTTACTTGCCATTTTCGCAAGGGTCTTGGTAGGTGCTATTCCAATACTTATAGGGATTCCAGTACCTTTGGTAACGTGTTTTACTATCTGTTTTGAATATTCAGTTAAATCGTAATATTCAAATCCATAAAAAAAAAGAAAGGCTTCATCAATAGAGTAAATTTCCATTTCTGGGGCGTACTCACCAAGCAAAGTCATTACCCGATTGCTCATATCGCCATAAAGGGTATAGTTGGAGGAAAAAACAAAAATATTATGTTGTTTGATTAACTCTTTTATCTCAAATGCCGGAACACCCATTTTAATACCAAGTGCTTTTGTTTCATTACTACGGGCAATAACACAACCATCATTATTAGATAATACCAAGACTGGTAAACCTCTCAATTCAGGGCGAAAAAGCCTTTCACATGAAGCGTAAAAATTATTGCAATCTACAAGCCCAATCATCGTTTTGGTTTAATAACATAAGTAACGATCCCCCAAATAAGAAAATCGTTTTCTTCGGTAACTCTTATCGGTTTGAATTCAGAATTTGCAGGGAGTAGAATAACTTCATCTTTCCTAATTTGGATTCTTTTCAGGGTAAATTCTCCGTCCAAAAAACATACTGCAATATCGTTATTTCTTGGTTCTAAAGACTTATCCACAATGATAATATCTCCATTGTTAATTTCAGCGTCAATCATTGAAAGCCCTTTAACCCGCCCACAAAATGTTGAAGCCGGATGTTTTATCAGTTCGTTGTTTAAATCAATTTCATCGTCAAGATAATCAGTTGCAGGGGAAGGAAAACCCGCTATAATAGGACTTCCAATAAAGGGGATTTTTAATTCAGAAGAATTATCAACCTTAAAAAACTCAATCGTAGTTTTATCGTCTTTCATGTTGCAAAACTAATCATTTACGGATTCAATATTTTCGATTAAATTTTTTCTTGCCTCTACCATTTCATCATAAGTACCATAATAGAAAATATCTTCATCGTGGAGATTAGATTCTATGGATTCATCGGTTAGTGTAAGTTTATCCTTGAAATAAACAATAACAAAAGGCAAAGGGTTATCTTGCTCCTCTTTATCCAATGCACCAACAAACATTGTTTCAAGGTAGTGAACCATTTCCCCATCAGAAAAGGAATAATCCTCTAACATATACTGATCCGCAAATAAGTTATGCCAAGTTTCATAATAGGATTCCTCGACCTCTTTAATTTGATTGCTTTGAAAGATGAAATATTTCATTTTTATATTTTTTTGTATTGGTTGCTGAATGCAAATATATTAAAGAAATAGTTTTGATTGTTGATTTCCTTCAATTGCCATAATATAGTAATTCCCCCCATTAGCTGCAACCCATGTTTCAAGTTCTTTTGCTAATGGAGCATTTACTTTTTCTAAAGCTCTTATTAACATAGCTGTGGGGCTTGGGCTGCCAAAGCCAAATGAGTGTTTAGATTGCTCTTTATATGTCATTTCGATATAATGCAATCCTCTAATGAAGTTTTCAACTTCTTCATCAATAAATTTCTTTGCATTATGATCGTCAATAGTAAAAATAAATTCACTACCTCTTATTGTAGGATAATTTGGAAGGAATAATTTTAATGATTCCTCACTACAACTTCCTTGTTTGCCGATATGTTTTATCAATTCTATCATTCAATGTATGTTTGTCAGGATATGAAATCAAAAGAATTTTCTACTGTCCTCAATTATAATAACTTTAAATCTTATAATCCGCCCTCCATACCTAACCTTAGAAGGCTCGGTGTGCAAGGGTTTTGGGTATATTACAGGATACTTTTTTATGTTAATCTATCTTGTAAAATTGTCATAATCCTTTTCAGTTCATTAGGAATATTGAGGTTCAAGGTTATTAAATTATTGGCAAATGTTTGCTTTCTTTTTTTGCCATAATTATTTAATGAATTAATCAATCTTACAAATCATCAATACTCGTAGATGCATCTCTTTCAGCTTCCACATCATGTATAAGTGTACTCATATCCTTTCCAAATGAGTAGATTTCTCCCAAAGTAGCCGGTTTCTTGAAATGATGTTTGATACCGAGACGCTGGGCAAGTAAATTAGCATCCAATTCATTCAATGCCTTAAATTCCTTTCTGGCAATGAGACGACCAGGGCGTAGCAATGCACTATCCAATTTCTTCAAATCAACATTAAACGTGCAGATGATTTGAAGATTCAACATATCATTCAACAATCCGTCAGTCATATTAAGAAGATTGGTAACGCCCTGAATCCGTACTCCCTCCTGACGCTTGGCAAGCAAGGGTTCGGCATCTTCAATCAATAATACGCAGAACTTTCCTTCGCTTGACCACTCCCGAATTTCGCTGGAAAGAAAGGTCATGAACACAGGATCTGTCAAATGGTCAACCATATTAGGAGGCATGTATATTACCTCTTTTTTACTGTTAGCCATTTCTCTTAAAAGATGTCTTATATAATACGTTTTGCCTGTGCCAGGAAGCCCATGAAACAATACCAACCCTTTACTGCTTTTATTAAATCGTCCCATCAGTTCTTTATGAAACTTGGTAAAGCCATAGCCATAGTTAATATCAAGGTCTCTGATTTCAAAACTGTCATCTACATCATGTTCTTCCATCACGAAGCCCTGTTGATTTACTTCAATCATGTTGATAGTGGGCTGATCCGGTTTCTTGGTATAGGTACAATAGTCTATATATCTTGTCAATTGACTCTCCAAAAAATCATCCCGTTTCCCAGATGCAATGCTGGGTCGGAGCAACTGAATCTGACAGGTATAAACATAATCATGAACATGCTTGCTGATGCTGCCGGGGATTTCAAAATCATATTTACTTTGTCCGCCAATACTATTTGCTGTTACCAAATATCCCTCTTGTGGAAATGATAAAGTGTATCGCGCCACTCGTTCGCTACGACCCATCTGGACAGTACAATAAGAATATATTTCCTTTGCATGCATGTTCTCCATCAACTCCTCGTAGAGGGCAAACGGCTCGATGTAAGGTCCCTGATAATTAACAACGGAAGGAGCCTCTTTAAACTTTACCGCATAATACCGAAGCTGTTGAAAGTTCTCTGCCGTTGCCTGTGCTCCATCTACGATCCACTTCGCTTCGTCTTTGGATGACGAATTAGGCTTGCCATCACCATCACCATCATCTTCTTCTACATCATATTTCTGCTTCTTCTCTTCCATCTTTTCTGGAGGAGCAGTGGTGATGGCATGAATAAAAGGTGGTTGATTGACTATTTCATCATCATAATAGCTAATTTCACGAACCTTAATACTTACTGGGAATGTATTATACATCCTGGTATTCTTTGTCCAGTTACCATGGCTGTCATTTTCAAAGACCTCCGTCTCTCCTTTTGCCAAAGGGTCGGGATTGTATGGCTCATAGGGTGGTACAATCAAATTACCTTCCTTATCATACTCCGGAGTGTACGTACTTATATACCTTAGGCTCCCATCCATATTATAAGAAGCTGATTCAATACAATCTCCCTTTGCATTGTACTTTTTATAACTTCTATAATTGTTTTTTTCCTGTCCCTCTCCAAAGGGTTCCCAGCTTTGCTCTATCTCTTTGTTTTGTTCATTATACTTCCAATAACTTCTTACGGATAGAACATCATCCGCTCCATATATCATACATGATACATAGTTACCTTTCTCGTCATAACCTCTTTCAACGCGATGAATGACCGTTTCATCCTCTCCCAAATACATAATATTGGTAAGTTCCCTGCCTTCGGGATTGTAAGTATGGACACTGCGATATTGTAGGGTACCATCAGTAGCTCGCGAAATGCTTTCGAGAGTGCTTCCGGCTTCGTTGTGGGTAGTAATGGTAGTATTTTCCAGCTTACCCTTCCTCCATTCGGTATTCTCAAATTCCAATCCTTTATCATTATACAAGTGAATCTTATACCCGTTTGGAGAAAAGGACTGATGCTTGGTCTTATGCCCATTTTCATCGAAAGTCTTAATATAATTCGATGAATGACCCGACCCTTCCGTCTCTATTTTGCCCAGAACAATAGTACTTCCCACTTGATGCCCCTTATAAGTCGTCAGCATGATTTCCTTTACGGCTCCTTTCAATTCATCCTTATCCAAGTCAGTAGGAATCTTAACTACTGTCATTTCAGTTTCTTTTTTCTTTGCCATAATTTATGATATATTTCAATCCACATCATGAATCAGCGTGCTCTTATTTTTAACTTTCGCATAGATTTCGGCAAGAGTGGCTGATGCTGTGAAATGATGCTTGATCCCCAAGCGTGATGCCAATAGATTAGCTTCAAATTCAGGAAGTGCTTTGAACTCTTTACGTGCAAGTAGCCTTCCTGGTCGCAGTAATGCTTTATCGAGCTTGCTTACCTTGACATTGAATGTGCAGATGATTTGAAGATTCAGCATATCGTTGAGCAATCCATCAGTCATGTTCAGCAGATTCGAGACACCCTGTATCCTTGTATCCGATGAACGAGATGCTAACAGTGGCTCTGCATCTTCTATCAGCAATACACAGAAATTATCTTCTTGAGAAAACTGTTGTACCTCGCGTGAGATGAATGACATAAACTGTGGTTCCACCATATAATCCACCATGTTGGGCGGCATATAGATTACTATCTTATTCTTATTCGCCATGGAGCGAAGAAGATGACGGATATAGAAAGTCTTCCCCGTTCCCGGCTCGCCATGAAACAATACCAAGCCCTTATTTTCATTCTCGAAACGATCCATCAGTTCATCATGGAAGTCCTCGAAGCCATGTCCGTAATTCAAACTCAAATCTTTAATCTCAAAATCTTCATTCACGTCATGCCCCTCTAAAGAATAGCCACCATTGCTATTTACCTGAACCATATATATCTGTGGTTTCTCCGGCTTTTCATGGAGCTTGCACATTTCAATCAAATCCTTGATTTCTTCTTCAAATTTCAAATCCCTTTTACCTGAATCATTACTGGGATGAAACATACTCAACTGGCTGGTATGAACATAATTGTAATCATATTCGGGTGCCTGCCTAAGAAAATCAGGAATGTAGTAAAGATCTGCAACTCGTTGTTGAATCTGAAAGGCATTTAACAAATACTTCCCATCAAGAAAACTCAATGTATAACGTATCATCTTAGTCTTATAAGAGTTCTCGTAATCAGTCGTGTAAGAATTAATTATCCTTCCGCCCAGCTTTTCTATCAACAACATCTTCAAACCAAATGCATCGCAATCATGACCGCTGTAGGTGTATTGGGATGGAAACTCCTTATTCTTTAAAACATAATACCGCAAGACGGGGAACTGCTCCTGAACACTTCCTTCGGTCATCCACTTATTCTGGTCTTCATTCATAAAGACAGGTTGATATTCCTTCTCTCTTTCTTCATCAACTTTCGCTTGGGTGGCAAGTATGTCAGTAGGTATGGTTAAGGTTTTCTTTTGTGAGGCATCGTCATAATAAGTGATGTCACGAATAATAATATTCATGGCAACCGACTTAAAATAAATAGTCTTCTTCACCCAATTCCCGTGGCTATCCACCTCCTTGACATCTTTAAAATACCATTGCAGGAAATAATTCCCATCAGGCTCGTCAGGAATCTTCTTCCCAAGATGGTCAATCTTGTATTTCGGAGTTTCTATTTTTGTAATGTTCCCATTGGCATCATACTCTTTCTTTTCTATAATATTATATTCTTCATCATAAAGCGAAACCCAGCGATGCTGCAAAACTTCTGCTTCATCATAATTGTAATGATCATAAAGATGCGTATTATCCTCATTATGGGTACTCAAGGTTTGCCCTGTCATCTTACCTTCCGCATTATAAGTTTTAGAAACCAGGCGACTTCCTTGCTCATCATTGGTACAATACGTTCTATTCATCACCCTCCCATCAGCATATATCAATGAACTTTCTATCTCGAAGCCATTCTTATCGAAGATATGATCACTTATAAAATTCTCTGAGCCATCTTTATTATAATGAATGCTCTTGGTATGACCACCTTTTTCATTAAAAAGCAACGTATGATTTTCGCCAGTAACCCTAAAGCCATAAAACTCTCTTCTCATTCCCTTCTCATCAAAGTTCGACAAACCATTATTGTGATCCTCAAGATAATCCATAATAGCTCCCGGCACTACTTTACCATTCACTTTGGTTGCCTTATGAATTGTCATCTTCATCTGCTTCACTTTGCCTGTTAATTCAAGCCTTTCGAGGACGGTCTTTTCCTTCTTGACCTCCACCTTTTCCACTTCCGCAGCCGCCGCTTTCGTTTCCTTCTTCTTTGCCATTTTCTTGTTTTTTTTTCTATTAACCTATTAATTTGAATTCAGGGGGCGCAAAGATACTCCAATAATTGCTAATAAAGCAGAAATAAATTGCGCTGCTCTTGCGCTTTTGCCTCTTACTGCACCCTTCACCATTTTTAGGATTTGGAGTAAGTCTTTTGTCATTGTTTTTATTATTACCTTGTCCATGTTTTATTGTTTCTTATCCGGTGCAAATATCCTGAATGTCGGGGAGAATATTTGGTAATGCGATACTTCCGGATGGTCTTGCGAGGTTCTGATATGCCGATGCGATGTTCCGTTATGGGGTTGCGATGTTCTGTTTTAGGGTTGCGATGTTCCGTTTTGCGCTTGCGATGTTGAGATATGGCTATGTGATGTCAGGATATGCGCTTGCGATGTTTCGGGAAGCCCGTGGGATGTTAAGATATGGCTGTGCGATGTCGTGGGATGGCTGTGCGATGTCGTGAAAAACTTGTGCGATGTCGTGGGAAGGATGTTACACCAAGGGCTTTTTCTGCAAATAGTTGGGAGATAAGATATGGGTATGGTGGTCATATACAGTGAATTAGGAGTATATTTATGTGACAGGTGTTTGTAAGGGTTTTATTTGGGATTTTTTTGATCGGTGATGTTTCAGATTAGTAAGATCATTTTATTGAGGTGAATGATATTTTCAATTGATTGATAGGATTAAAAAATCGGAAGTGAATAGGGGTTGGATTGCAAATCTGAAAAAGCAATACGAACATCCTGCATATCGGGTTTTGATATAAAACCTTAAAAGAAAACCTTCACAAAAACCTTTTTTAAAATACCATTCTGATCAATTCCCTTTGCAGCAAGTTGTAATTTGCCACCACCGTTTTTATGAAATACCCGACTATGAATTTTCTTAATATAACCAATATGAGTATTGTTCTTATAAACCATTACTGCCATTTTATCATGTGGATTATCCGGCTCAAATTTGAAATTAAGTAGCTCACCTTCCTTTAAACTTTCAGCAGGAAGTTTTTTTGATGTCAGCCCTGCTAAGTCAGTCAAGAAGCACAAGTTTTTAACAGGATAATAATCCGCCAAAAATTCAAAATTATCAGTCGGCAACAAACCTTGGGTATGTGCTAATAAATAATATTTATTTGACCTATATCTGGGTTTAATTTCCCAAAAATCATAAAACGTATTTATATCAGATCGTTCTGATTTTATAAGTCGTTGACCGAAAACCTCCAATACATCTTCCGAATATTCTTTATGCAATTCAGGAAATTCAGTATAGGGTGCAAATCCAGCCTTTTGTGCTTCTTCAACACCTTGTTTAATATAAGAAAAACGAATCCCTTTGCTGGCATTATTTTTAATAACCCCAACAATATATCTTCGATGTCCTGCACCAACACGCCAGCTCAAATATATATTTCCTAATTCCTTCATTGCACTAATTTTACCAATTCGTTCCGCCGCAAAATTATCATTTTATGGATAAACGTTTTTCTATTGGTTGATATTTTAAATTCCTGAAATCCTAAAGGAACACTTTCATCTATCTCATCTATGATAGTTCTCAATAGCTCCTCATCGAACTTATCATTTATCCGTTCAATAGTCCTCCTTATTTGTACACCATGATTTTTCATAAGGTGCGCTAATAATTCAAAATGTGTTATCTTTTTATTCTCCCAATGTATTTCAGCTTTCCCTTTCAAAACATATTTTTCAATAGACATATTAGACTTTAAATATTCAGCAATTCTATCTTCAGATAACTCTCTTCCTAAACTACTCCCATTATCATATATAGGAGCAAATTTCTTAATTTTACTTAGATACAAAGTTATTATTTTTTCCTTGCCAATTGCCTTATAAAACTTTGTCATCGCTCTATATTTTAAGTCCTTTCTTTCCACAATATCATTGTAGGTTATAAAAGACCAATTCTCCTGATGCCTGTCACTATTTCCAATTAGAGCATCAAATATCAAAACATCAATAAAATTGTTGATATAAGAATCCAATTGAAAATCTTTCAATGCACTTTCGATTAATTGAAATGAATACATATCCCTCTTTTTCATATTTTCAGGATTAAATGTATTATCAAATGCCTTCAAATATCTGCCTCCCTCCTTCAATTCCTCACTCGATGAATCAATCATATCTTTACTGATACATCCTATTTTATTACCATCTATTGCGATGTCATATTTCAGAATATCAAACTCTGTCATCTTCCCAATTTCATAGGAGATAATTTCAGACCAAAACTCAAACCTATAATCCTTTTGCGGTTTCAATAATGAGGTTTTGAAATAATAGAAATCCCCATCATCATGCTGTATATATTTCTTATCTCTCGTTCCCCCAGTGCTTAACCAAGGCAATTGACTCCAATTCGTTATTTCAAATAATTCAGGCATTCTCTTTTCCTATCTTCATATTTTATTTTCACTACTTCATTCGTTCCGATTACGGGGAATAGGGTGGTTAGATTGTATTCTTTGTGGTTTAAGTTGATTACCATTTTATCGAAGATATTTCTTCAATTCCATTTCATTAAGCATAGCTGGGTTATCCGTCACCGCCTTCATAAGGTGATTTAAGTCAACCGGAATTGAATGTTCTTTTGCTTTTCTTTTTGCTTCATCTACTATGAATCGAATTTCTGCAAAGGTAAAATATTCTGTTTCTTCTCCCAGATATTCCCATCCCTTAATGTTATAGGGTGATTCTTTTAAATAGAATTTAAAGGCTTCTATTCTTGCCTCAAAGTCAGGTGGACCAACAAATATTTTTTTATCAATACGCCCAGGTCTTAATATGGAAGGGTCTATTTTGTTGAAGTAATTGGTAGCTGCTATTACAATTATTCGTTTCTCAAAAGCATTATTTAATTGAATTAAAAATTCATTGACATCACTTTGAGCACTTACGCTTAAATCTGATTGGCTTCTATCTGGTGCGATTGCTTCGAATTCATCAAAAAATAAAATGGTAGGACTTTTTTGTTGTGCCTCTTCAAAAAGTTCTTTTATTTTTTCCTGTGTACCATGTACATAAATACTTCCAATAGTAGATGGGCTGACTTGGACAAAATTAAAGTTGAGTATATTGGCAATTTGTTTAACCATCATTGTTTTACCACATCCAGGGGGACCGTATAATAAAAACCCCATAGGGATTTTTAAATTATATTTAGTGTATTCCTTTCGTTCTTTAAAGGGAAGTATTAAATCTCTTTCAAGAACTGCTTTAAGTTCACGCATTCCAGTGATACTACCCCAATCTGTATTTGCTTGTGGAGAGGCAGTTTTATTTCCTTGTTCTTTAGGAAGATTCTTGATTTTTTGTTTAATATTTTCTTTTAAAATGATTGCTTCTTTATTATCAGGATATAATTCACACTCAAGACAAGCCCAGGCAAGTGCCTCCCTGTATTGTCCCCATTCTAAAAGTAGCTGAATACGAAAGTAACCTACATACCGTAAATAACTTTCGTCATATTCAGCAAATAGATTTTCAGTATTAATAGCACAAATTTCACTAAGAACATTTAATGCTTTGTACTTCTCTTTTTGATAAATGTATTTATGAACTTTAGATGGTAGTGACCAGGTTTCCATTTTTATTTATTAAACACTCTATGTAATAATTATTTCCCTTACTCTATCTCCACCCCATCCACCTCCTCCATTATCCTTCCCGTCTCTGTCAAGGCAACAATTATCTTTTGATAATGCGCAATATCTTCATCGGTCAATATTCTGCCTTTTCTATCTTTTAGCCATTTTTGGGCAGGCTGATAACCTCCTATATAAAAGTCCCAAGCCTGTTGTGGTACGTTTGCGAAATACTGGGTGGGATTGATATAAACCTTGCCATCCTCATATTTTATTTTCACAACTTCATTTGTTCCTGTTATGGGGAATTGCGTAATAAAATTATCCACCACCGGGCTCTCCAACAAATGTATCTGCCTCAATTCTCCACCCAATTTCACCAATTGCCAAAAAGTTGAAGCATCCTTTGGATAGGGCACTCTTGGAAAATCTATCTTCAAAAACTCTTTGTATTTCCCGCGATAAGTGGGGCTATGCAATACTGCATAGATATAATCCAAAATATCTATTGGGGCAAATTCCAATTCCCCTCCTTTGGAGGGGTGCCCAACGGGCGGGGCGGCTTTTTCATTCACAAATAGCAGCCCTATTTTCTCCCCTATCTCTTTTACTATTTCTGCATTTAGGTTTGGGGTGCGGGCGGTGCTTTGTTCTATGGTTTGTTGTCCATTTGATTCAGGATAAAGATATAATGGAAATCCATAGTTACCGTCTAATGAAGTAATTGTGGTTGGTTCACAAATCATTTTATCTGCAACGCCAATAAAATTCCAAGTTAGATTACTTCTTGATTTCCTAAGAGTGATTAAACTTAAATTCTGTTTTGTTAAATGATAACCTAATTCTCCTCGCGGGCGACCCATATACCCCATACTTTTACCTGTATAAAAAGAATACATTGTATCGAATGGTCTATATGCTAATGGTATAACATAAGAATTATCCAAATTAGCTTTTGCATCTTTAATTGCACCTTCAAGTGACCAACTCGAGCTTGAATTAAATAAATCATATTTAGTCCTAAGCTCATTAATATTTAAATTGCGTAAGTCCTTCAATTTATCATATACGTCTTCTTTAGAAAAGTCAACACAAAAACCATCATTCTTTGTTGATAGTCCAGATAAGTGGAATTTAAAAACATCAGAGATTGAAAAGCCAATTTTGTATTCTGATTCGCCATCAAAGTCTTTTGGATTAAGAAAAAACTCTGTTGATTTAGGAATTAAAATCACTGATGGAATTATATTTAAACTATTTGTGAATAGGAAATCATATTTAGATTTTCGTGACCCAAGGAGTTCATGAAAATACGCATTATTTTCATTTATCTTTCCACTTTTTACAAAAACATTTATTGAAACACCTGTAGTAATATCAAAAACATTTTCATCCAATTCACCATTAATTCCAACCTTTCGCTTTTTAACATTTCCATTTAAATCGACAAGATATAATTTATTAAAAGTATTTATCAAGTGCCAACGCATACCTCTGAAAGTGTTATTATCTAAGAACCCATGTGGATTAATAAAGGCTAAAATTCCAACCCCTGTTTTAACAATAAGATTTTGACTATACCTGATAAACTTGACATAATCATCATTAATCATTTTTGGATTTCGTTCATTTAATCTTTTCAATCCACCCGGTTCCTTTTTATAATCATCCATCAAACTCATAATCCAAGTACCTTTATTTTTACTCTCTCCACTATATGGTGGATTACCTGTTACAACAGAGAAAAATATTGTTTGTTTAATGATATTCGCTGCCAAAGATTCCTTTCCTACTGAATTAAAGAATATATTTGGATCCATATTGGCAGTATATGGTTCCAGCGTATTGGTAAGATAAATATTCAGCCGTTGCTCTTTTTCAATCTTATAACCTAACTCTTTCAAGTAAAGAGATATGTTCATGTGAGCTATGATATAGGAAGCCATCATCAATTCAAAACCTTAAATTCTTGGCAACATATCCTTATATACATATTCATTCCAGTATTCTTGCCATTCGGTCTTAATATTATCACGTTTATATTTTGCTGAAACTTCTTCATGGATAACTTTTATAATATACTTTATAAAAGTACCTGTTCCCGTGGCAATGTCAAGAATCACAACAAAGGGTCTTTTCTTTATTCCATCTACCCATTCTTTATTCATCGTGTTGGTCTTGGGGTCTTTAGGATATTCAGCTCTGCCAGACTTTACCATTTCTTCCCAAGTAGTAGTATCTGCAAGCCCCATCTCCAGCCCGAATTCCGATTTCAATTGTTCATTAACTGAACGAACAATAAAACTTACTACAGGGTCTGGCGTATAGAAAACACCTTTCTCGCGTTTAATTGTTTCGTCATATTCTTTTAGAAATCCTTCATAAAAATGTATTACAGGATCCTCTTTACCCATATTTGATTGTCTTCCAAATTCCTTTAGAATTCGTTGCATAGTATCTGTTCCATCCGATAAATTCAAACCGTCGAGTAAATCTATCAAACTACCTACACCCAACTCATCTAAATCAATTTTGAGTTTGTTATTACCTACCTTCAAACAATCAATAAAAAGCTCCTTTAAAAATGGATTTGTTTGTGGTATTTCATCTACCGCCTTTTCCATTTCAAAATGTCCACTTGTGTGCATAGTCCTTGCTGAAAACAAACCATAAGTAATGGTTTGTGCATACATATCAGCAAAGCCTTCTTCAGTCATGTCATGAATCAATCCTTCTTTAAAGGTTTCGTATAGTTTATGCAATGCCCCGCCTTTTCTTTCGATACTCAATACTTCCAATACCCTTTTTCTAATATCCTGTGCAAGCAAAGCCATTGCAGAAGCTAATTGTGCTGATGTTTGTATGGCTTGCCTTGTTGAACCTGTAAATGCTTTCCTCCATTGAAGTTTCCATGCTTCTATATCATTTGTATTTTTGGGCCAGGTTAATGATTCGAGGTACTTACCGTAATTGTCAAACTTGGTTTCTCTTTTATCCCATGAGAATTCCCGAATTACTTCTTTGTTATCTAATGTTTTGAAGTGGGCAAATGTTACGACCATTGTTTCGGCTACTACTTGCCCGGCTGTGAATGGTAAAATTACGGTCATCGCATCGGGGGGTTCGGGGTATTTTAATTACTCGAAAAACGGGGGGCTGGCATACCAATCGTCTAATGTTTTTACTGCCTTGGCGCATGGTACTTATACGGTGAAGGTGAAGGATGTTTTGGGATGTTTATCGTTGCCGGGGAATGCTGTTGTGGGTCCTTCTTGCGGCGTTCGGGAGGGGGATTTTTCATCCAATACTACTATGGATAATTCTTTGACGGTGTATCCGAATCCGGCTAAGGACGGGGCTACCGTAACATTTTATTCTACGACAGAGGAGGTATGCGTTCTGAAAATGGTGGATGTGATGGGGAGGATTTTATTCAGCATGAATGCCGAGGCGATTGTTGGCGAAAATCAATTCCAAATGAATTTGACGGGCATCTCTCGGGGCATTTATTTTATTGTATTAGAGCGAGGCGAAGGGGTGATGCAGACGAAGATGGTGGTGGAATAATTCCTCCCTTTTATCTCATAAAAAAGCAGCCCTCCGACACCTCATCGGGGGGCTGTTTTTTTGTCCTTTTATCCTGCCAAAAGCCGGCATCCCAAAAAGTTATTTTTGGCATGGCTTAGTATTTCACCATTCTTTTTAGTAATTTTACACCCGATATGAAGAAAATGAATAGCACACCTATATATAGGAGTACGGAAACGGAAGGCTTTTTGGCGAAAATGCCGAGGGGAAGGGCGGTTCTTCCGTTGGGAAGGCTTGTTCTTCCGTTGGGAAGGTTTATTCTTCCGTTGGGAAGGCTTCTTCTTCCGTTGGGAAGGCTTCTTCTTCCGTTGGGAAGGCTTCTTCTTCCGTTGGGAAGGCTTCTTCTTCCGTTGGGAAGGCTTCTTCTTCCGTTGGGAAATAAACTTGATTTTAACAAATTATATATATAAATTATGCCTGGAAGAATACCTATAGACATCGCCGGAGCCGTGGCTTACGCGGTGAGAACAGACAATTATTTGCAGCTTGTGCCTGCCCCTCCGACCCCGACTCATGGGACGCGATTGGGATTGACGGGGACAAATGTTTCGGATTGGCATGCCAAGCGGCAGGCGATAGAAGCCTGCTTTTTGAAGTGGAGCGATGATTCGCAAAAAACCAAGCCGGTGAATCGGTTGATGGCTCGGTTGGCAAAGGAATTTCGTGAATTTGCGCAGCCTTTGTTGGATGGAATTGCCGCCAGCACGAGTTTGAATACTACCGATGAAACGGTATTTAATGTTGTTGGCGATACGCATCATCATGGTCCGACGCATCGGGCTACGCCGATTGTGGAACAATGTTTTCCGAGAATGGTAACTATCGGAGGCGGCGAAATGGCGGAGCATGTGAGGACAAACAATAGCTCTGCAAAAGATCATATTTTTGAAGAAGCCGATGGATTCGAGGTCGCATATTCCATCACCGATACGCCAACAGTGCTTACCGATCCGGATAATGCGAAGAGCAAATTCTTCACCCGTGCCAGCGTTATTCTGGCTCTTGGCGCACCGAATAAAGGGAAATATATTAACCATCGCGAACGGTGGGTGTTCCTTCCGAATGCCGATTTCGATGGACCTTGGAGTGCCTCGCAAAGCGATTTGATAGAATAATATTTAATGATATATAAGATGAAAAAGATTAACGTAATTTTATTCGCTTTGATGTTCGTCATAACGATTGCCAAAGCACAAACCGCTACCGATTTTACAGCGGTAGATTGCAGTTCGGCATCGCATACTTTATTCACCGAATTGAATGCCGGCAAAGTAGTCGTTCTCTGTTGGGTAATGCCATGCAGCAACTGCATCAGCGGGGCATTGACAGCAGGCAATGTGGTACAAAGTTATGCCACCTCGAACCCTGGTCGCGTCGCGATGTACCTCTGCGATGATGTTGGCGATACGCCTTGTTCGGCATTGAATACCTGGGCTACGGCACACAGCATTACTTGCGATGCTTCGTTCTCGAATTCGGCAATTAATATGAGTGATTACGGCACCGCGGGAATGCCCAAAGTAGTGGTCATAGCAGGTCCTTCACACACCGTTTATTACAATGCGAATTTCACGATAGATGCTACCGCCATGCAGAACGCCATCAATGCCGGATTGACATCAGGAATTAATGAAGCGGCTATGGGAATTACTGCATTGAATGTTCTCCCAAACCCAGCAGCCAACAGGGCTTTGATCACCTTCACCCTGGATAAAACATCATTGGTGAAAGCCGATTTATTCGACATAGACGGGCAATTAGTGAAGGGGATTTATGACGGGAAACTTACTTCGGGAACGAATACGATTACGGTGAATATAGCAGGCATCAGTTCAGGCATATACTTCGCTAAATTCAGTGTCGGCGATAGGAATAAAATCGTTAAGGTAGTTGTCGCCAACTAATTATCCTGGATGAAAAAAGCAGTGCCACTGTGGGTTCTGTCGGTACTAATTTCCTTTACCCTTTTCTCTCTCAAGACTTCTGCACAATGTTGTGCCGGTGGTAGTGGAAGCCCTATTGCCGGTGGAGCCTCGCAAGGTGTTTTGCAAGAGCGGCAAGTGGAATTGAATACCAACTTTCAATACATCTTCACCGACAAGTTCTATAAAAAAGATTCGCCAGATACCACCAGAACTTTCGATAGTTTTAGCAGTAGTTACGAATACTTCAGGGTAGCTTACGGCGTAACGAAAAACTTGACGATGTCTATCGAAGGTGGGTATTATTTTAATAAAAAGGAGATAGGCTATCACAACAATCCGGTAACTACTTATGCCACGAAAGGTATAGGCGACTTGATACTTTTTCCGCGTTATGATGTTATTAATTGGACAGAAGAAAAGCACCGCACCGAGGTTACTATTGGGTTAGGGACAAAGATTCCTTTGGGCAGTTATAATGATTCGACAGGCAACATCGAACCCTTTTCCAAGAAGACTTATTATGTTACCAATCCTACCTCCGTTCAGTTGTCGTCTGGGGCGCAGGATTTAATCTTTTACGCCTTTGTTTTCCGCGGATATACGGAGCATAATTTCAAAATATTTGCCAATGCTATCTACATCAAAAAGGGCTGGAATCCGAATGGGGAAAAGCTTGGCGACTTTATGAGCATTGGGCTTTTTGCTGGCAAATCGTTCTTGGATCATCTCGGTATTACCCTGCAAACGCGCTACGAAACGGTGGGTAGAATGAAGATTAATGAAAGCATTTTACTGTACGGAAATCCTTCCAATTCCTTTCCCGAGGGCACCGGATATAAAAAGGTTTTCATCACTCCGCAATTGAGTTATACTAATGGACATTTTACCATTTATGCCTCGCAAGATTTCCCCGTTTACCAATACCTCAATACCAGCCCGTATTATACTCAAGTGGGTTCTGAAAACCTTACTACGATCGGTTTGTCGTATCGTTTTTTCGCTGTCCGAAGCCTGATTAAAAGTCCTGACGGAACGACTAATTATTGTTGCCCGATGCACCCCGATATATCTTCTGCAAAAAAGGGCAATTGCCCAAAATGTGGAATGGAATTGGAGAAGAAAGGGAACTGAAAGGGACGTTTCATTTGAAGTTTGAGGTTTAGGATTTAAGGTACAGGCAATCGCGCAAGCCCTTATTCTCGTCGCGGAAGCCCTTCCGTGACGCTTTTGCATGTACCAAATCGTGTTTTGTACATGCAAAACACGATTTGGTACAGTCCCAAATGCGTTTCCACCATTGGAAACAGCGTTTCCACCGTTAGAAACAGCGTTTCCACCATTGGAAACAGCGTTTCCACCATTGGAAACTGTCCAAGCATCCTGACAGGAAATCGCGAAGGGGCGATTGCCTGTCAGGATGCTTGAGGGGTTTGCGGGCTGGGTCGTCTGCTGCGCGAGGGATGGTAGGGGCTTGGTTGCTGCCTTTTGGTGGGGACTTTTCGTGGGGAGGCGGCAACGGAACCCCCGAACAGCCCGACCGCTGCTGCCATTTGGTAGGGACTTTTGGTGGGAGGCAGCAGGGGACGCGCCATAAAAGAATTTTGGAAGAGGTTTATTTTAGATGAAGGACTGCATGTCGAATAATTTTTTGTACACGCCTTCTTTTTTCAGGAGTTCTTGGTGGGTTCCGCGTTCGGCGATTTCGCCTTTCTGGAGCACGATAATTTCATCGGCATGTTGGATGGTGGATAGGCGATGGGCGATGACGAGGGAGGTGCGGTTTTCCATTAATTTGATCAGGGCATCTTGAACGAGGCGTTCGGATTCGGTGTCGAGGGCGGAGGTGGCTTCATCGAGAATGAGGATTGGGGGATTCTTTAAAATGGCTCTGGCTATGCTTAATCGCTGACGTTGCCCACCTGAAAGTTTCAAGCCGCGGTCGCCAATATTTGTTTGATATCCGTCTTCCATTTCTGTGATGAAGGCGTGGGCATTGGCGATTTTGGCGGCATTGATTACGGCATTCTCATCCACGTTTTCCATTCCGAAAGCGATATTGTTGAACACCGTATCGTTGAATAAAATAGATTCCTGTGTAACGATGCCCATCAGGCGGCGAAGGGAATTTAATTGCATATCTTTGACTGAAATTCCATCAATAGAAATAGTGCCGGAAGTAACATCGTAAAAGCGGGGAAGAAGGTCTGCCAAAGTTGATTTCCCGCCACCCGATGCGCCTACTAATGCAACAGTTTTTCCTTTCTCAATAATAAGATTGATGTTCTTTAAAACGGCTTCTGAATCGGAGTCTGTACGATACGAAAAGGATACGTTTTTATATTCGATTTGGGTAGAGAACTGTTTGATGGAAACTGCATTAGGGGCTTCCACAATAGTATTCTCTGCATTCAAAACTTTATTGATTCGTTCCGAAGAAGCCAAGCCTTTTTGAATATTGTAATATGCCGAGGCGAAGGATTTGACAGGGTTAATAATTTGGGAGAAGAAGGCGATGTACGCAATGAAAACGGCAGAATCTAACTTCCCATTCAATGCCAGTTGCCCTCCGTAAAACATCACTATGACTAATACTCCCACGCCCATAAATTCACTTAAAGGAGATGATAAATCTCGCTTGCGATACATCTTTATCATGAGCATGGTTAATGAATCATTGATGCCCTGAAAACGAGTCTTGGAGAAATTTTCGGCGGTGAAGGCTTTGATGATTCGTAACCCAGATAAAGTTTCTTCAATCAGGGAAAGCAGGTTGCCGATGATGGCTTGCGCTTTCATGGAATTCTTCTTTAGGCTCTTGCCTATCCTTCCAATTAATAAGCCTGTAAGAGGCAGTAAAATAACGACAAACAAAGTTAATTGCGGACTCATGGCTACCATTGCTCCGATGAAAAGAAGGATTGTAAATGGCTCACGAAACATTACTTCCAATGTCGTCATGATACTCCATTCTACTTCTTGTACATCAGAGGTCATACGGGCAATCAAATCTCCTTTCCGCTCTTCAGAAAAGTAGTAGAGGGGAAGGGCAAGTATCTTTTCATACAATTTGATGCGGATGTCTCGAATGACCCCATTCCGTATCGGGGCAAGGTAATACATGCCCATATATCTGAAGAAGTTCTTGAGGAAAACCATGATGGCAACCACGATACAGAGCATCAGGAGGGTGTTTACTTTACCGTAGTCTTTAATAAATTCTGACAGGTAGTAATAAAAATTATCCTTGATAATTTTTCCGGAAAAGCCCCAGGCAACAAACTTATATTCGACTTTTGTTTTATCAAATAATAGGTTCAAAACCGGAATGATCATCGTTAATGAAAATAACGAAAAGACTACAGATAGGATGTTATTAATAATATTCAACAGGGCATAGACTCGGTAGGTCTTGACATACTGCAATATGATTTTTACGTTCTTCAAAATGATAATAATTTGTGCAAAAGAAATCTATTTAGTCTTAAAAGAAACCGTGAAGGTAGTGCCTTTCCCCAGCTCGCTTTCGACAGTAATCTTGCCTCCGTTTTCGATGGCAATGCTATTGATGATAAATAGCCCAAGCCCTTTACTGTCGGCATTTTCATGGAAGCGTTGGAACAAGCCGAACATTTTATCCCGATGCCTTCTCAAATCAATCCCTGAACCGTTATCGGCTACCTCGAGGTAGGTGAACTTTCCTTTGATATAGCTGCGAAGATGTATCTCTGGCTCGCGTTCTGGCGACCTATATTTAATGGCATTGGTTATTAAGTTCAGCATAATACTATGGAGGTGAATATTCGTGAATTTGACATGGGTCGCTTCCGAGAAATCCGAAAATATCTTTACATGCTCGGTGATGATAATACTCTCCAAACTTTCTTTTATAGAATTCAAAACATGGTTAAATTTTATCTCCTTCATCACCTCCCGTATCGGCTGCGTTTCTTCCGTTACGTTGATTAAATCTTTCAAAAGCTGCTCCAGCTTTCTGCCGCATTGTTCCACTTTATCTATAATGTCGAGATTGTTTTTATCATGCACATCGTCTTTGTTATAGAAGCTCGTGAGCGCAATCATATTCCGGATCGGAGATCGCAAATCATGCGAGATAATATACCTGAATTGTTGCAAAAAATGATTCTTGCTAAGCAACTCTTTTTCCAATTGAATCCGTTCCGAAATATCGGTCATCGTCGCAATCAATCCTATCGTTTCGCCGTCATCATTCACGAGCGACGAACCGTGGCATTGCACGTATGTAAGCTTCTTTTTGGGGGATAAAAACCGAAACTCTATCTCGAAGTTCTGTTGCATCTCGATCTCATCAGACCATACTCGGGTAACCAATTTCCGGTCCTCGGGATGAATCCCCTTCACCCAGCCATTCACAATAGCCTTTTCCTCCGAAATGCCAGTCATTTCGCACCACATTTTATTCACATAAAGACAATTTCCCATCATATCGGTTTCGATAATTCCGACCGGGGCGTTATCTACGGAGACGTTAAAAACCTGATCTCCTCGGGTGTATTGATTTACTCTGTTTGACATATTTTTTATCTATCGTTTCTCAATTATTAATAGGGGCATAAAATTTTGCGCTGCAAATATAGAAATTCTTGCCCACAGCCGCCTCTCCTTATTAATGGCACCTCGAAAATGTGCCCTGCCCTCCGGCAATTATTTTATGCCAAAACGGTTTCTCAGAATGTGATCAAAAAAAGTTTTTATACCAAGCCTATTCCTTGTGATGCCATTCAGAAAAATTTTTATACCAAGCCTAATCTTCGAGATGGCATTCTGAAGAGTTTTTATACCAAGCCTAATCTTCGAGATGGCATTCTGAAGAGTTTTTATACCAAGCCTAATCTTCCTGATGCCATTCTGAAGAGTTTATATACCAAGCCTAATCTTCGAGATGGCATTCAGAAGAGTTTTAATACCAAGCCTAATCCTTGTGATGCCATTCTGAAGAGTTTTTATACCAAGCCTAATCTTCCTGATGGCATTCTGAAGAGTTTTTATACCAAGCCTAATCTTCGAGATGGCATTCTAAAGAGTTTTTATACCAAGCCTAATCTTCGTGATGCCTTCCGGCAATCATTTAATACGAGGAATAAAATTGCAGTCGCCATCCCGAAACCTCTTTTCGATACTCCGAAATTCTTCATTTAATAAAATGTAATTTTACCCCCGTAGAATTTTATTAATAATAGCCATGAAAAATTTAAGCCACTGGGAGAAAGAAATATATTTCGAGAACATAGATTGCATCATCATCGGTTCCGGAATCGTAGGGCTGAACGCAGCTTTATACATCAAACAAAAAGAACCGAAGCTGAAGGTCGTAGTCCTGGAACGAGGCATGTTTCCTGACGGAGCAAGCAACAGAAATGCCGGCTTTGCATGCTTCGGAAGCCCCTCGGAATTGTTGGAAGATTTGAAGACCCACACCGAAGAAGAGGTGTTCAGTTTAGTAGATAAACGATGGGAGGGATTGCAGTTATTGCGATCAAATTTAGGCGATAAAAATATCGGCTATGAACCCTTCGGAGGCTACGAATTATTTAACCCGATGGACGAAGCCCTGTATGAAGATTGTTATTATCAACTCGGATACCTGAATAAGCTCCTATCCCCCATAGTAGGGGCTTTCACGACGTATAAAATAGTGGACAACAAGATCAATAAATTCGGATTCAAGCATACTAATCACCTCATAGAAAATGTCGCGGAAGGGCAAATCAATACAGGGAAAATGATGCAAACATTGTTGAATAAAGTAACCAAACTTGGAGTCTTGGTATTGAATAATTTTTCGGTAATCAGTTATGATGATGATGGCGATAAAGTAGAAGTTCATTCCGATGATGGAATCGTTATCTCGGCTAAGAAACTTTTAATCGCCACCGATGGTTTTGCCAAGCAACTCCTCCCCGAATTAGATGTGCAACCGGCAAGAGCACAGGTGCTGATCACAAAGCCCATCGCGAATCTAAAAATTAAAGGAGGCTTCCACTTCGATAGAGGCTTTTACTACTTTAGAAACGTAGGCAAACGGGTACTTTTCGGCGGCGGACGGAATCTTAATTTCAAGGAAGAAGAAACTTTTGAACTCGGCTTAACAGACCGTGTTCAAGACCAATTAGACCTTTTATTACGCGAAACAATTCTCCCCAATACCTCTTACGAAATTGATATGCGCTGGAGCGGAATTATGGGCATGGGAGAAAAGAAATCTGTGATCATGAAAACCCTTTCTACCAATACCTTTTGTGCCGTTCGCAGTGGAGGAATGGGCGTTGCCATCGGCAGTTTAACAGGTGTCGATGCCGCAACGATGGTGTTGCAAAGCCTCTAAAATCGTTACTTTTTTAATTTATTACCCACCCAGATACCTGTTTTTAAGGCTTTACCATTTCTATTATACTGGGTACCTGTTCCGTTTAATGCGTCGTCTTTCCATTCGCCCGTAATATAACCACCGCTATTGAGGTATATCGTTCCTTTTCCCTCCCGCAAATCGTTTTTAAACTCTCCTATGTAATAACCGTTTTTCGGGTAAGTATATTTTCCAAAACCGTTTCTTTTTCCCTCATGGAATTCCCCTTCATAAACCGCGCTGTCGCAGTAATGCGAGATGCCTTTACCCTCCTTTCTTCCGAGGCTGTCCCGCTCCCCGACATATCCAAAAGTATCGTCAGTATAAACCTGAACTATCCAGGAGTCATTCAGCGATTTAATTCTTTTTACTTTCTCAAGGTTGTTGTCTATCGCAGGAATTAAATAAAGGTTGTTAGATGAGAACCCAAGCCGATCAATAACCACATGGGTGATGTGTTCTTTCTTGAGGAAGTCGAAGAAATCATTGGAGTTAGTAATGAAAGGATAGCCGCTTACTTTTCGGTGCGCATTGAGGTAGAATAATTCGGGCTTTCGTGTACATATTATGGCGTTTTCAGGCAGAGAATCCTTGCACCAACTTGCTAATTTAAGGTAATCGCCGTAACCACCGTCGTACTCCGACTTAGCATGTTCATTCAAAAGCGAAATAGCTGGGATGAAAAGAGGAATTAATAAGAGAAAAGCAAGCGGAACTACAGGCCAATTAATTTTCTTTTTCGAGACTCTTTGGATAATAGTTTTTGATACATTAAAAAATCCTTGAATGGTTAGAAACAAGAGCATTGGGATAAACGGAAGTATGAATCGAACACCCATCCATACGGTGGGCCAAAGCATGAGAATAAAGAAGCTGGAGACAATGATTGATAGAATATACCATTTGAATTTTTCAAGGGAAAAGATGCCGATAAAGGTGAGTAAAAGAAAGGTGATACTTAAACAATAATCTTTCCAAGTTAATGGAGAAGTATAGTCATTAATTGTTACTCCTTTGTAGGCAGAGTTTATTTCTAAACCCAAATACCGATTGGCATTTTCGATAAATCGTTTTGGTAAATCGCTTAATGAAATGTTACCCAATTCGGGTCTGTAAGGATTAACCATCATGATTTGTTTTGAGTAGGTATTCCCACCTAATTGTTCACTACGAATGTACCAGGGTGTATAAGCCATAATGAAGCATAAAGCCAGTACCAGTGCCTGTACCCATCGTTTATTTATGATTAATATTAATAATGATGCTCCGAGCAAAGCAATACCGATACTTCTGATATAAAATGAACAGATGATGGAAATAATAAGCATCCAAAAGAAGGGCTGCGACAAGGCTTTACCTTTGTTAAATGTTTTTATAAAGCACCATATCGAGAGAATAGTAAAAAAGGCGAAAGGCACCTCGCTCATTTCGATGGAAGAATATAAAAGAAGGTGTGCATTGAGCATAACAATTAATGAAGATACAAAGGCAATATGTATGTTTTTTGTAAGGTCTTTAATGGTCAGAAATAGAAGTATAAGTGTTGCGAAAAAAAAGAAGCCATTAGCTTTTTTCACGATGTCTATACCTTCGCCGAAGAGTCTTATTATCAAAGATATTATAAATGGATAACCGGGAGGAAAATGATTGGCAGGAGATGGTTCGGGTAAATGGCTATTTGTATATCCGTGCCTTTCTGCCAAAGCGCTTCCTGTTATATAGTATATAGCATTATCCCCTCCAAGGAAAACTTTAGTATCATAAATATAATTGTAAATAAAGAAAAATACTATGCCTAATAGAAGAAGATAAACTATAGCAAGCGAATTCCTTTGAATAAAGTTTTTTTATTGAAAGATTTCACATATTCTTTTTTAGCAGTATCTTTATGTCTATAGTTATTCTTTTTCATCAAAAGGTATTACTAAGTAAATTGTTAATTCCTTTTTTTTAATTTATAAACATAGTGATGCACATACGGAAACACCGGTCGTATCGAACCTTTAAATATAATTTCCAAATTGTTTTTTGTGAATTCATCAATATAGTGATTCAAGGATCTAAACTCCAAAGGTATTGGCACCCCTTTCTTTATTTTGTTTAGAATGAAGTCGTGAGCAGAGATACATAATTTATCAAACAGGTTGAGGTACATTTCTTCAATAAGTATGATGTGTCCATCAGTTTTTGTGATTCTATTTAACTCTTTAAGGTAAAATTCGGGACTATTGGTATGGTGCATAGAAGCACACGCAATGACTACATTAAAGTTGTTATCAGGGAAAGGAAGAACTGCATCAGGTGTTATTATTTGAAATTTAAAACGAGGATTTTCTAAAATACTTTCGTCAAGATTTTCATCTTTAATAACATCTACTCCGATGATAGTAATGTTTAGAGAAGTCTTCAAAATTGATTCTGCAAGATATCCGTTTCCACAACCGAAATCGAAAATTAATCCTGTCGTTGGAAGAAGTGGAATCGTAACTTTTGCTAAATTTTCACTCCTTCGTTTGGTTATTTTTCTATAAACAGAAAGCCCAGCTATAAACATTAAAAATAATCTCTCTTAGTTATAAATAATCAGTTATAGGTTTTGTAAAAAATAATCGGTAACCTTATTCATTAAATGTACTCTATCTTTGCCAAGCACATTATGTTCATGTCCAGGATATGTAAAGTAATCTACTTGAACTCCCTTATCCACAGAGGCTTTGAGATACATCAATGAATGTTGCCAAATTACCACATTATCTGCTGTACCATGAATCAATAGCATCTTACCTTTCAATTTATCAACGTAATTCAGTAAATTATTGTTGTCGTAGCCTTCTTTATTATCTTGCGGCTTATCCATGTAACGCTCGGTATACATAATTTCATAGTAACCCCAATCAATCACAGGACCGCCGGCCACTGCACATTTAAAAATATTAGGGTGACGTGTCATCATCGAAATAGTCATAAAACCACCATAGCTCCATCCATAAACTCCTATACGATTTTTATCAACATAAGGCAACGATTTGAGGTATTCAACACCATTCAGTTGGTCTAACATTTCCATTGAACCGAGATTACGGAAAGTGGCTTGTTCAAAGGATTTTCCGCGATTAGCGCTGCCCCGATTATCTAATGTAAAAATGATAAATCCATGCTCCGCCATGTACTGATACCAAAGATCGTTGCCGGTGGGGAATGTATTATTAATTAACTCCACATTTGGACCGCCATACATGTAATCAATTACCGGATACTTCTTCGTAGGATCAAAATTGATAGGCAAGTACATCCTGCAAAATAACTTGTCGCCCGTATCATTCACAATAGTAAAGATTTTTACACTCCCTAGTTGATAATCATTCAACGGATTCTCGGCATTCAACAGGGTTTGCGAAACAATACCCCTATCATTTATGATATTAATGGTACGTGGCACATCGAGGCTTGAGAAATTATCAATAAAATAGTCGCCATTATCGTTGAAAATCTCCGTATGCGTGCCCTCTCCATGCGTTAATTGAGTCGTGTTTGCGTTATTAAGATTAACTCCATAGAATTGCCGATTGACAGGGCTGTCTTCTGTTGAAGAGTAATATAAAAAGTCCCCTTTTGCATCGAATCCGGAGACATTGGTAACCTCCCAATTGCCCTTTGTTAGCTGACGAATCAACTTGCCATTTAAGTCGTACAGATAGAGATGGTTATACCCGTCTTTTCGGCTTTGCCATACGAATAAATCAGCATGATTGGGCACAAAAATCATCGGATGCAAGGGTTGCACATATTTATCATCGGTCTCTTCAAACAAAGTTTTCTCTAAGTCGCCAGTAACAGCATTATAGGCATTAAATTTAAGATGATTTTGGTCGCGATTCAACACCGCAATATAGATATGTTTCTCATCAGGACTCCAAGCTACATTCGTTAAATACTGCTCCGCGGGTTCGCCTGTTTGCAAGAAGACTTTTGTCTTCTTAGTAAGGTTATAAACGCCCACTTTTACTTGGTGACTTATCCCTCCTGCCATTGGATATTTGATAATTGTCGCCTTTGCGGGCTTAACTGACCAATCTATTATCGGATAATCATCAACCATCGTCTGATCCATCCGATAGAAGGCAAGAGCATTGCCTTTTGGCGACCAAAATGTCCCTTTGTAGATGCCAAATTCTTCTCGATGCACCGACTTTCCACTAACAATATTCTTATCCGATTCATTCGTTATCTGAACCTTTTCAGTACCTGATAAAAGATACAAATTATTATCCATAGTATAGGCTATATTGCCTGTAACAGGCTCGGTATCTTTGTTTTCGGCAGCATCAGTTAGGGTTATCGAATGATGAATGATGAGTTTCTTTTCTTTGCCATCATACAGCAACGATTTCTTTTTATATTCAAAAGAAAAGTGGTCTTTATCTTTCCAAGAAATAACAGGAAAATGTTTCATCGTATCGAGGTTTAATTTCTTTAATTCTGTATTCAAAGAAATAAGGTTGAGATATTCATTTGTAGCTTTGTTATCGGCGGCTCCGCGGCGAATAATTTCTTTGGAATTGGTGGTATCTATATAAAAATAATCATTTGTTCCTTTTACCCACATCAGTTGTTGGAGGCGTTTGGGTGCGAGGGTGGTTTTGGAGTTGATAATGGCATCCTCCATGGTTAATAGTTTATGTTGGGCTATGGAAATGTTGGTTATTAATAGAAGAAGGAGGGTAGTTTTTAGAAAATTATTCATGAGCTTGTTTTTTTATTTTTATTGGGTGCAATATTAAACAAATGAGGGGTAATGAATCCACACGAAAAGGTTGATTAGCCCTTTTTCTAAATTCTCAATTCTCTTATGGCGCGTCCCCGGCTGCCTCCCACCAAAAGTCCCCACCAAAAGGCAGCCACGGTCGGGCTGTTCGGGGGTTCCGTTGCCGCCTCCCACCCAAGTCCTCACCAAAAGGCAGCAACCAAGCCCCTACCATCCCTCGCGCAGCAGACGACCCAGTCCATAAACCTGACAAGCAACCCGACAAGCAATTGCCCCTTCGCGATTTTCTATAAGGTTGCATCCAATACTATCAGCATCCAATAATTTCAGCAACCTTACAGAAGCATCGCACCTGTCAGGATGCTTATACCGTTCAAAAAGGGCAAACAGGAGATAAGAATCTCAACCGAGGCAATACCTCTGAAAGGTTTCTCAATGACGAATGGTTCCATTACTATATAAAAAATAGTTCACGCATATGAAAAAGTAGTTCACGCATATGAAAAAGTAGTTCTCGCATATGCGAAAGTAGTTCTCGCTTATGAAAAAGTAGTTTTCGCATATGTAAAAGTAGTTCTCGCTTATGAAAAAGTAGTTCTGTATATATAAAAAGTAGTTCTGTATATATAAAAAGTAGTTCTGTATATATAAAAAGTAGTTCTGTATATATAAAAAGTAGTTCTGTATATATAAAAAGTA